>QHZQ01000215.1:0-286 GCA_003224725.1 Acidobacteriota bacterium
GTTTCAGCTAGGTGAGGTTATAATTCCGGAATGGGCTTGTGATCTTCTTGGGTCAGGCGTGCTTAGCTTCGACCAAATCTCGAATTGCGCTACATTAAATAATTTACCGGAGACGTCGATTTCCCCTTGCCGATGACGGTCTAAATCGCGCCGAATCGCCTGGATATTATATATGCCTCGCTCGCGAACTTCTTGACTCGCTAGCAATGCCTGCATGGGTTCATATAGGGCGTCAGCAAACCAGTTTCTTGTAGAAACAGGCAATCCCATTTTATCCACACGCTTT
>QHZQ01000215.1:306-8211 GCA_003224725.1 Acidobacteriota bacterium
TGGCGCATCGCTTCCCGTAACACGTACTTATTCCAAGAACCCCGCATTTTCCATTCTGGGCGTAATTGAAAGGCAAGAGAGACAAGACGGTGATCCAAGAACGGCATGCGTTGTTCTATCGAATGCGCCATTGAATTTCGATCTTCGAACCGCAAATAGAGGGGAAGAGGCGAGTCTTCTACGGCTCGTTTCAACGCAAGGTCGAGCATCGGTTCCTTATATTCCTCCTCATTGTGAATCCGAAAAGAGTTTAGTAAGTCTCCGCTAAACCAGGAATCTTCGAGTTTGCGATTCCGGACCCAGTGCGCAAAGCTTTCAAACCCCGGCACCTTACTCAGGTTTGATCTGAGCCAACAATACGAGGGTTCTAAACAGAGGCGCCAGGGGGTGCCACCGTGTGCCATCGAATAGGCGGAAATTTCCCGCCACGCATCCCTGTATAGACCCTTTTTTATGAGAGTATACCAATAATTGACAAAGAAATTGTGGTAACCCGCAAGGGATTCATCCGATCCACCGCCGTTTAGTATGACCTTTATTCCGTTTTGAGATGCGAGCCGACACAACTCAAAGGTTACCAAAGCCCCCATAGAGTGGACAGGTTCATCTTGATGCCAAAGTACTTGCTCAATCTCGTTCCAAAGTCCCACCGGATTTGCACGCCATCGAATGTGTCGAGGGCCGACCTGCCTCACTGTATCGTCGATATAGATGGACTCATCGTATCCTTTATCCTGATAAGACAACGCCCAGAGAGGTGCGGCCGCTGCTGCGAATCCCGACTTGACTATTTTCGCAGAGGTGCAAAGGATGGATGTAGAATCGAGTCCACCTGAAAGGAATACTCCAACCGGCACGTCACTGCGCAGCCGGATCCGTACGGCATCTTCAAAAATCTCGTAGAAAGATTCCGCAGCATCGTTAATATCCTTGATGTGAAGACCATCCCTAGCGGATGCATCGCCGAGAGACCAAAATCGCCGCTCGGTCAAATGGCCTTGCAAATCCAATTCGAAAGCTGAACCAGCGGAAACCTGCGTAATTCCCGAGTATAAGGTTTCGTTACTTCCATCTGAGTGGTCTAAATCACCATGCAAGAGAAATCTGGCTGCTTTGTGCCAATTGGTGCCTCCGCAATAATAACCCGACGCAAGAACAGCCTTAATCTCGGAGCCAAAGACAATAAAGTCCCGGGAGCGATAATAGTATAATGGCTTTTTTCCAAACCGATCACGTGAGCCGAAGATTCTTTTTCGCCGAATATCATAGATAAGAAATGCCCACATCCCATTGAGTTTATGGAGACAGTCTGTATCCCATTGCTGATAGGCATGTAGCAGCACTTCCGTATCGCCACTAGAGTCAAATCGATGGCCTAGGGCCTCAAGTTCCTGACGTAACTCAACATAGTTATAAATCTCTCCATTATAAACCAATACGAGCTGTCCATCGGGACTAAACATTGGTTGATGTGCAGCAGTTGAGAGATCGAGAATGGAAAGACGACGAAAACCAAAGCCCACGTGGTCTGATACGTAAGTTCCTTCATCGTCCGGACCGCGGTGTCGCAGCGCTGCGGCCATTGTCTCCACTGCTCGCGCGTCGACGTTAATTCCATTTAGACCAACGATGCCAACAAAACCACACATAGATTTTCAGTGAGCTCCCGGTTTGAACTCAAGCAAAAGCTTACGGTTGAGAGGGGTTTCCCCTTGTCGCTCCGGAATTGTTGAAAGGGCTACCTGATAGAATCGAGTGAAGGCTTGAGCTATTTTGCGCAAACAACTTCCAGAGCGCCTCAATACGAACTCGCCGTTCTGCCTCCGACCCGACGGCGAGTGCTTTAATCATCAACCCTAAAACACGCGTTGTGTCCAGTTTGCCAGTTAGTGCCTGCGTGTTCAGGAGAATGGTTTCTCCTGTCGGGATCACTGCATACATCTCCATAAGATCCGCTGCCGGGCCGGCTATACCTGCAAATGTTGGATAACCTGCAATTGGCCAAGCATTATTGATTTGCCAAGCACTCGTACTGAAAGTGATAACAAAGAAGATGGATCCGACTACTGTGACTGCTTTCGAGCTGCGATCATATTCGACTTCCTCGGCGCACGAAGATAAATGGTCAACGATGCTGCACGTGCGCGAATCCGCTACATGCCTGTCTATCCTCTCTCCCGCCTTCGGTATTGGCCACAGGTACAGAACGGGCAGGACCGGCCAAAGCACCGGAATGCGTGCTGCTAGCGCACGGTAAGCCATAAATCCAGCACGGCTTTTTTCCCGACGACGGCGTGCATATCAGTCATGAGAGCAGTAGCACCTTAACCGGTCTAAACCATGACCTTTTATTGTCTCCCGGTCGAGGGTGTTCAGGTACGTCACGCGTCCGACGATATCGAAGACCAGCAGAACCGCAACGGTTCGACGGCAAAGCTTACAGCTGTCATCGTAGAGGACATACATCCTTTCTCTGAAATAGCTGCCGTCCGAGCCAATTGAAGATGGCATTTCTAGTCGAAGAACGCTACATAACATCTCAGAAGAGACACCCTAAGGTAAAATAATGTTCCAGTGTTCCGTACGGTCGGCTCATTCGATGATGAGGAATCAGTCTATTGAGAAACTCTATCGATTCCCTCTTATACGCAGATTCAATAATCCGATTGCCAAAGAGGATATAAAAATAACGAACCCAGCACACATAGGGGTATCGCTAGCGAAGCTACTAGAACTCCCTTGTCTGTACCCAAAAGTTCTTCATTTGCCTCTCTGCCGCTTCAGGGCCCCGATGGTTCCCTCGATAGCCTTCTCCCAGGAGAACCACTCGCGCGCCAATTCAGTTGCGCCTACGCTAAGCCGCTGACGTAACTCATGGTTATCGATCAGCGAGTCAATAGTGGCAGCGAGCGACTCTGGGTCCTGAGGCAAGCAGAGAACGACGTTCTTCTGGTCTATAAAAGCAGACTCCAAAATCTCACCTTTCGTCGTGACAATAGGCAAGCTGTGCGCAGCGGCCGCCGCCAGAGAGCTGCTGCTGAGCGTGACTCCATTAGCAAAGGGGAGCACGCACGCATCAGCAGCATGAAGATAAAGCGACGCCATCTCACTGTCCCAGGCAAATTCTCCTGTCCATATGATCTTGTCACCAATCGTTAGGTATTTGGCCAATTTATCTATCTCTTGCGCATAGGCGGGACTGGCCGAAGCGGCGAGACGGCCACCGATCATAAGTAGCCGCACGTTACCCCTTTGGTTGCACACAATCTGCAACGCCGTTAACAGTGTCTCCACGCCTCTGTTCGAATAGATGTAGCCAAAGTGGGCGATAAGAACATCATCGGGTCTCACACCAAGGGCTTCGCGCCCGCGCTGTCGGGAGACTCCATTGTTTCCTGGGTACATACGCATGATAGGCGGGGGTGGAATCACCACGGTTTTGCTTCGCACACCTGCGAAGCTCCCGGAAAGCTGCAGCAAGTGGCGTTGGCTTAATACGATGATCCGGTCGCTGGCGCGTAACAAAGTACCAAGAGTATAGTCGATGTTTTCCGGACGCACGTATTGTCTAATCGCTTTAAGAAGTGCTCGCGTAACACGAGAAGCACACAGTGAAGAATATTCATTTTCAAACTGGGTTACGAAAACTGTACTAGGCATAAGAGCTTTTACGAGAGTTGGCGCAAACGTAATCATGGGGTGGCTGTTATAAGGCGAATCGCTATAGATCAAAAGCACCGCATCAGGCGAGCAACCTTTGAGAAACTTCGCCAACCGTGGCAAGTCCAACCAGGACCAGTTGCGCATGAGGGGATACACTCTGAATGGAAAATCCCCTGTGAGACCATTTCCTTTGGTCGTCAAAACGTGGATATCTAGCCCACGGTCGGCTAAATGCTGAGAAAGATGTAGGACGTGATAAGCCTCCCCTGCCCGCATCGGGGGGAATGCAGCGGAGATAATAAGAACTTTCATGCTTTGCTTTTGCCTCAAAAAAATGAAACTTCCCGCAAGTTGTGATAATGGGCTTGAAACCACGCCACTGTCTTGGGGATCCCCGTGCACAGACGATGGGCCGCCTGGAAGCTGAACAGCTGCTTGGCTTGACTCACCTCCAGGCAGCGGCGGGGCTGACCGTTTGGTTTGGTGGTATCCCAAACGATATCGCCGGTGAAGCCGACTTCCGCCGCGATCATCTGCGCCAGCTCCCGAACAGTTATCTCTTCACTCGTGCCAAGGTTGAAGGGTTGTAATGCTCTGCTGCAAGCAGGAGACCTTCAGCGGCATCCTCGACAAACAGGAATTCGCGCGTGGGCGAACCATCACCCCACAGCACGATCTTGCGCTGCCCATTCTCCTTCGCCTCAACGCACTTGCGGATGAGAGCGCGGGAATGACGTGGGAGGTCTCCAAATCGAAGTTGTCCCTCGGACCATAGAGATTGACCGGGAGCAGGTAGATGGCGTTGAACCCGTACTGCGCCCGATACGCTTGCGCTTGCACGAGTGTCATCTTTTTCGCCAGCCCATAGGCGCGTTGGTTTTTTCGGGGTAGCCGTTCCACAGGTCGTCCTCTTTGAACGGAACGGGAGTCAACTTGGGGTAGGCGCATACCGTGCCGACGGCGACAAACTTCTCCACCCCGAACTGCCGGGCGTATTCCATCAGTTGAATTCCCATGATCGCGTTGTCATAGAAGAAGCGTCCAGGATTGGCCCGATTCACGTCAATGCCGCCAACGACGGCTGCTAAGTGGAGGACAATGTGAGGCCGGGTTTCCTTGTAGAGACGGATGATGGCGTCACGGTCGCGCAAATCATACGCTTTGGAGCGGGGCACGATCGCGTTCTGAACAGCCACGCTTCTGCAATTTCTCCACGACGAATGAGCCAAGCCCGTGACAACAACCTGCTTAGCTGACCATTCCATCTGCTTAACGTTCTCTTTTCCGTTCGTGATTCCGCGCCACCATGTCCGCGTCGACCATTAAGCGTACCAATTCTTTGAATGTCGTCTTCGGCTCCCATCCCAATTGCCTGTTCGCTTTGCCGGCATCACCGACGAGCAAGTCCACCCAGGCCGGTAGTATTTGGCGTCAATCCTCACGTGCTGTCGCCAATCGAGTCCGGCGTATGAGAACGCTTCCTCCAAAAACTCCTGTACCCAAGTGTCCCTCCCCTGTGGCAATGATGTAGTCGTCTGGCTCCTCATACTGCAGCATGAGCCATACGGCTTCCATGTACTCTTTCGCATAGCCCCAGTCACGCGTGGCGTTGAGATTGCCCCGGTAAAGCTTGTCCTGCAGCCCAGCCTTGATGTGAGCGAGACCGCGGCTGATTTTCCGGGTGACAAATGTCTCCACCCGGCGAAGAGACTCATGGTTGAAAAGAATGCCGTTGCAGGTGAAGATCCTATAGCTCTCGCGGTAGTTGACGGTGACCCAATAGGCATAGAGCTTCGCCGCGCCGTAGGGACTGCGTGGGTAAAACGGTGTGGTTTCCCGCTATAGATTTCATCTGGCTGGAGTCGATAGAGGAGCTTGATGAGGTTCGTTGAGTCAGCAATATCTCCATAATGGAGAAACAATCTGACATTGTTGATGTGCGGGTCCTGATAGAGATGATCAATACGGCCAGTGTTGAAAGTGGAAGCGCGACGGATGATGCCATGCGCCTCATAGCCCTTGGCGAATAGGAGTTCAGCCAAATAGGATCCATCTTGCCCAGTGATACCCGTGATAAGCGCTTTTTTTACTGCCTTATACACGTCCGCCCGACGTTGCAAGTCGAATCGCTATTGAGCGTCTCTGACGACATGCTCGCCTGTGCCACGCAGGAACTCATCGCTCAGCGCTTGCTAGCTGGAATTCGCTTCTTGACATATGCGTAGCAGGGACTGACCATGAAGTCGAGCAAATTCGCGCTCGCCAGCGAGGGCTTGCTCCTCCATTGCGCGATTGGGGCCTGGCTCCAGGCTGGTCCAGTTCGCAGCCAGCGAATCGGCTAATATGTCTGCCCGGTCGCAGGGAAAAAATCCTAGGGCCTGTGGTGCTTGCTCGCGGTGTACGGGGATATCTGAGCAAATCAGAGGCCGGCCCAATGCCTTACAATCCTGCACAACAGTACTCCATCCCTCAAAGCGGGAAGGTTGTATCACTACGGCAGCTGTCCGCATCAAGTTGGTCAAATCCTGAAATGATACCATGCCCAGTACCGTTATCTTGTCGACTAGACCGGCGGAGGCGATGGCCTGGAGTATACGGGAGGTTGTCTCATTATTGAGATCCCGGGAATCAACTGGTAGACCTGTCATCACTATATGTATGTGCATTTCCTTGCGACGCAGTTGACTGATTGCATCTATAACAACCTGATGGTTTTTATGACGCCAGAACTGGTTGGCGACCAAGGCAAACTTCACCGGAAGGTTAAACTTGCGCTGCGCAAGAACCGTGTCCCCTTCGAAAGACTCGTAGGCATAGAGTGATGGGAAAGGGACAACCCGGGCCTTGTGAGCATATTCCGGGATAAAAGTGCCAAAATGGTCCAGAGCGTCTTGGCTGGACACCATCACTAGAGCAGACCGCTGCGCTAAGAGACGGAAAGTATGATCTCTGTATCGGCATTCTGCTTCGGGAAAGAATTCAGGCAGGTAAACATGTTGGAAATCGGGAATCCAGCCGATAAACTTCAAACTTGAGGCTCTAAATGGAGCCGCGTGAAGTGGGAGTAGTGGGAGTAGCACAGATATCTGATGCTCGCGAGCAGCGTATAATAGGCTCGACTTCTCATACATGCCCAACAGTTGGCGCAGACGCCATTCACCCCGAAAATAAGATGGAGGCAGTAAGGGCACGATCTTAGCCGGCAAGTTGTGATTCTGGTAGAAAACGGGCTTACGATCACACAAGACATATAGCTCTATGCCTGCCGCCTGGCAGGCCTTTCCAAGTGACTGAGCCATCGTCCTAATATATTTCGGGCCCGCTGCCCATCCGTCACTTGGCGGCTCAAAAATGCCGATTCTATAAGGAGTCTTTCTCGGCCTCATAAAAAGAAAAAGCCCGTTGTTTTTGCCACGTAGCCACGCACTGCGAAAGGGCCAGCGAGAATGGTTTAGGTTCCCATGATGGAACCAGTGAACGTAAAAGGGAGATATCCGCACCCCAGCGGGCAGGATCACCAGGCCGTTTCATGCCTCGACAGCGAATCGTCTTTGCGGGGGCAACTAAATTGCGGATTTGCAGCGCCAAATCCTGTACCTTAGTTTCTTCGCCGGTTGCAACATTAACAACTAGGTGTCGGCCTTTGTACGGGCTTTTCTTCCGCATTCGGAATCGATGATCAACGAGCTGTAAGAGCGCTACTCCAATATCATCAACGTCAAGATAATCGCGGGACTCGGTCCCGGTACCGTGCAACCAGACCGTAGAATCGGGCCCAACGAGCTGCTGATACAGCTCCCAGATGAGTAGACGTCGCTGGCCCACACCAAAGACGGAGAAAAACCGGCAGACAATTATATCTAGATCAAAACACTTGGAATATTCTCGCGCTAGGAGTTCACAGGCCGCTTTGTGAAAGCCATATGGAGAAATCGGAGCGATGACAGCGTCCTCACAGACTGGCAACTTTGTGGGATTACCATAGACTGCTGCACTTGAAGGAAATAATACGAGCGGGTTTAGGTTCGAACGCCGAACGCTGTCCAGAGTGTTGGCCCAAGTTAAAATGGCTGCCTGTAGGTCGTCGAGTGGCGCGGCGAAAGATAAGCTCACCGAAGCCGGACCGGCCGCGTGAAAGAGCACGTCGGGCATGAACTCTTGCATGCTCATAGAGATGTCTGAGTGGGCCACATCCTTCTGAAGATATTTGCCAGGCCACCCGGCCGGCGGTTGATTTGAACG
>QHZQ01000215.1:8240-10884 GCA_003224725.1 Acidobacteriota bacterium
TACGTGCCGCAAGTTGACCGATGCTGCGCCCTAAGAAGCCTGTACATCCGGTAACAAGTAGTCTCATAAGCCTCGGTGGCGGAAATCAGCTAACCCCTGGAGATTATGCATTGGCTTCTCAGTCACGACGTGCCTACCGGCTGCCATGAATCGTGTGCGGATGACAACCGGTGTAGCAGCCAAATGTGACCAATGAATACGTTTAATTCATCGGCTTTCTTGGTTGTGGTCGTCAGAATTAAAGCAGGCGGGCATCATTCCCTTGAAATTTTCCATCCGTGTTGATCGTCTTTGTACACGCAGACCTTAGGTTCATCGATAAGCCGCAGCTTTGCAGCTATGCGCTTCGGTATGAGGCCGAGTAATCTCGATCGAATAAAACAGTCCAAGCCTTTGTATGGGGTCTGAGCCGCGCAGCGGAGCAAGACCGTTTTTGCCTCCCCGATATAATCCTGAAGATGATACGCTGTCTTCTGGGCCGGATGTTCGCGAAAACCACCCAGTGGTGTTGCTACTGCATATAGGTCCGTATACTTATAGAACCGTGCCCAAAGCTCAAAATCGGCCGCAAGTTGCGACGACGTATCCACATACCCTCCTGCGCGTTCCCACAGAGAACGCCGCCAAAAAGTAGATTCTTGCTGAATGAACCCTTTGAAATCCCGATCCGACCCTGGCAGGTTCTCTCCTCGGAAAAAACCTTGCCGACTGTAGCCATCTTGGTAGAAACATTTCGTAGCTCGTCCACATTCATCCCATGTTAGCGGGTAAAGCGTCGTAAGCCACTCTATTTCAGGCAAAGCGGAAAAGACATCTCCAACAACCGCGAAAGCCCAAGGCGTGTATTTATCATCAGAGTTCAGCCACGCCATAATGTCGCCGGTGGTTTTGGAAAACCCTCTATTGATCGCATCATATTGCCCGGCATCAGGCTCACTAATCCAATAAGTCAGTTCCTTTT
Source organism: Acidobacteriota bacterium (assembly GCA_003224725.1). Lineage (GTDB taxonomy): Bacteria > Acidobacteriota > Terriglobia > Versatilivoradales > Versatilivoraceae > QHZQ01. Next base: position 9,202 of record QHZQ01000215.1, read on the forward strand.
CGTATTTGGTGATGATATCCACACTACCATCGGTAGAACCACCGTCAACAATTACGTATTCCAGGTTGGGATAATTTTGGGTTACTACTGAACGAATCGCGTCCTCAAGGAATTCACCCTGATTGAAACTGGGCGTAACAATAGAGATTTTTGGAATCTGCTTAGCCACCGAACCATTCCCTTAGCCGACGGTCTAACTCATCGCCGTCCCAATCTTCGACTTGCATGCGGGGCAGCTCAAAAGGGTCGCTGCTTCGACAAATAATGTCAGCAGAGTTGGAGCAGGCACAGGTAAATCCGGCTTCTCTCACAATGGCGACTGTCTCTGGTGTGTAATCGGACCGCGAACCATGCGGATACGCGAAACTAGACACTGGACGTCCCAGGAGCTGCTCTAGATATTTTTTACTTCCCTGGATTTCATTCCGCTGCTCGAGCTGCGGGAGGGAAGATAGAATCGGGTGCGTCATGGTATGACAGCCGACTTCGATCAGTTTCCCATCCACCAGATGAATGACTTCATCACGTAAAAGGGCACGGTGGGTCCGCCGCACAGTTGGCTTTGTGCCAGCCCACACTTCCAGCTCCTTCAGGACCTTCTGTCGCTTTCCCTCGGGCAGAAAGCGCAGAAGTCGATAGAGAGAGAGGAAGATATGGTGCCTTGGGGTCGGTTTGTCATCCTTCCCATAATTCCAGTGGCGATGGTGCTCATACTCTTCTTGTCTGTAACGGGCAACTTCGCCTAAATTCCACTCGTGGGTGCTCCCGTCGACATTGACATGAAGTTTCTCCGGCAGTGTACCCGGTTGAAGAAGCAGTCGTTCCAGTTCGTCCCACCAGAACTCTCGCTCTTGCTCGATATACCCGGCGGTTACAAAGACCGTTGCTGGGATGTCGTAGCGCTCCAGCAGGGGTCGAGCGTGATAAAGATTATCAGCGTAACCATCATCGAAGGTGACGATTATTGCCCGGCGCGGCAGACTCCCATCTCGAAGTACCCCCACCAACTGCTGGAGCTGCATTGGTTGACCATATTTTCGTAAAGTCTGAAGGTGCTCCGAGAAGTGCTGGGATGTTACGCCTAGCAAATAAGGATCGGGAGACGGTAATTCCACTACACGGTGATAAACCAGGATGAGCGCCTTAGATTCGAGCTACCTGTTGTATCCTTCTGATACCGCGTATCCTCATAGCACACTCTCAGGCTTCACCGCTCTGACCGAGATTAAGACCTCATAATCTGGGTCCGAGTGGTCCAGCTCTTCCCAACGCAACTCCTCCGCTGCTAAGCCGTGAAGAAACGCCAGCGCCGTGCACACATTCCCAAAGGCTTCCACCGTTAACTGTTCCGATGGAAAGACCTCTTCAAAAAGCTTTCGGGAGGACAGCGTCGTGAATCGCCAATAGTCGCCCCAGCGGGCCATATCGTGGCGGCTGATCTGGCTAATCCCCGGGAAGGTGGCGAGTAGGGTCCCACCCGGTTTCAGGATGCGGTAGAGCGTCTTAAGGGTGGCACGCACATCATAGATAAACTGGAGCGTCTGCGTGAAGATAATACAGTCATAAGCGTCGGATGGGAGCTGGTCACCGCACACCAGGTCCGCCACAATGGTCGCCTTTGGATTGCCCTCTACGACATGAAGCACATCGCTCTGGGTGACGCGGTTGCCGCCAAACTTGCGG
>QHZQ01000216.1 GCA_003224725.1 Acidobacteriota bacterium
TGGCAAGAAAAGTCGCTCCAGATGGAGTGGTGCCTGGAATGTCACCGCCATCCGGAGTCCTACGTCCGGCCTCGCGAAGAAGTCTTCAACATGGAGTACCAGCCCCCGGCTGACCAGGTTGCTTTGGGAAGCAAACTCGTCAAGCAATATAAAATTCAGAGTCTGACTAGTTGTTCTACCTGCCACCGATGACTACTCCACGCAGCGTCGTTAATTCTGTCGCACCCTCCCCCTCCCCCGGCCTTCGGCCACCGTCTCCCAGGGGGAGAGGGGCTGGGGGTGAGGGGAGAGTCGAAGAGTTACCACACTCATGCGACGTTATTTCCGCCTCTACGTGTAGCAACCCATTAGACCTTGCCTTGGTTCGCGCCCGCCTCAGTGCAGCCCAAGGCCCTCAATATTGGAGAAGCCTCGAAGAGATTGCTGAGACTGAAGAGTTTCGAGAATTTCTGCACCGGGAATTTCCTCAAGGCGCTTCGGAATGGAATGATCCGCTCGGACGCCGCCAGTTTTTGAAACTGATGGGAGCCTCGTTGGCGCTGGCGGGTTTGACAGGCTGCACCCGCCAGCCCAGAGAAACCATCATGCCTTATGTTCGAGCCCCGGAGGAGATTGTGCCAGGCCAGCCGCTTTTTTTTGCCTCGGCCATGCCGCTTGGGGGAATGGCCAAAGGCGTCCTGGTTGAAAGTCATATGGGACGACCGACTAAAATCGAGGGCAATCCGGAACACCCTGCCAGTCTGGGTGCGACCGACGTGTTCGCGCAGGCTGCGGTACTGACACTTTACGATCCAGACCGTTCCCAAACGCTCACGCATCTGGGGGAAATCAATTCCTGGAGCACCTTTCTGGGCGATCTGCGCGAGGCTCTGAGCGCCCAGCGTCAGAGCAAGGGAGCGGGGCTGCGGGTGCTCACCGAGACCGTTACGTCGCCGACCTTGGCGTATCAGATCAAAGCTCTGCTGAAGGAATTTCCGTCTGCCAAGTGGCATCAGTACGAACCAGCCAACCGCGACAATGTGCTCGAGGGGTCGCTTCTGGCGTTTGGCGAATTTGTCGAGACTCAATATCGTTTCGAAAAAGCCAGTGTGATTCTGGCGCTGGACTGCGACTTTCTCACTTCCGGTCCTGCCAGCCTCCGTTACACGCGCCAATTCACCGCCAGACGGCGACTGCAGGAGGGGCAGAGCGAGATGAACCGGCTTTATGTGGTCGAAAGCACCCCTTCTATTACCGGAGCCAAAGCGGACCACCGCTTGCCGCTACAGGCCGGCCAGGTCGAAAATTTCGTTTGGGCTGTCGCCAGAGAACTGGGCATTCCCGGCGGGGAGCTAACCGCGACGGGCTCGATTCATTCCGACTGGATTGCCGCTCTGGCACGTGATCTCAAGAAGCATCGGAGCGCAAGCCTGGTCATTGCGGGGGAAGAGCAGCCTCCCGTCGTCCACGCGCTGGCGCACGCCATGAACCAAGTGCTGGGCAACGCCGGTCGTACCGTAGTGTATACCAATTCCGTTGAGGCCCACCCGGTCAACCAGATTAAGTCGCTGCGCGAACTGGTGAAGGATGTAGATTCCGGACACGTCGACATCCTTTTAATGCTGGGAGGTAATCCGGTCTACAATGCGCCGGCCGACCTGGGATTCAAGGAACGTCTCTATAAGGTGAACCTTCGCATCCATCTGGGTCTTTATCAGGATGAAACCTCGGAATTCTGCCACTGGCATATCCCTGAGGCTCATTTCCTGGAGTCCTGGAGCGACATCAGGGCTTATGATGGGACGGTCACAATCCTCCAGCCGCTGATTGCTCCTTTGTATGGTGGAAAGTCGGCGCACGAACTGCTTGCGGCATTCACTGACCAGCCTGATCGCTCCAGTTACGACATCGTTCGGAACTATTGGGAAGGTCTGCTGGCAGCGCGGCCAGGACGGGGACCCGGGGTTGCCAAGGCAGCGAGCATCCCTTCCCACTCGAAAGAGCCCTCGGGCGATTTTGAACTTTTTTGGCGTAAAGCGCTTCACGATGGGTTTATTGCTGACTCAGGCTTTTTGCCAAAGCAGGTGACGGTCCGCAATACTGACTTTAGTCGTGAACAAGTGGTGACCGAGGTGGCGACTTCCAACAACTTAGAAGTCATCTTCCGACCTGATCCGCATATCCATGACGGGCGCTTTGCCAATAATGGCTGGCTTCAGGAGTTGCCCAAGCCGCTGACCCGGCTGACGTGGGACAACGCCGCTTTGATTAGCCCCGCGACGGCTGAGCAATTGGGGCTGGCAAACGAAGAATGGGTCGAGATGAATTACAAGGGCCGCAGGCTGCAGGCTCCCGTCTGGATTTTGCCAAGCCACGCCAAGGATTCCGTCACCGTTCATCTGGGATACGGTCGGACGCGCGCAGGGAAGGTCGGTAACGGCCAGGGATTTAATGCCTACTCAATTCGTACGGTCGGAGCTCCTTGGTTCGACTCGGGCTTGAAACTCCAGAAGACAGGCAGACGATACTCGCTGGCCTGCACACAGCACCATCACAGCATGGAAGGGCGTAAGCCGGTCCGAGTTGGGACCCTCGAGGAATACCATCAACATCCGGATTTCGTTCAAGAGATGGGGGAAACCCCTCCGCCAAGTCTGACGCTTTATCAGGAGTATAAGTATGAAGGCTACGCTTGGGGCATGGTCATCGATTTGAATGCCTGTACTGGTTGTAATGCCTGCACGGTGGCTTGCCAGGCGGAGAATAACATTCCCATCGTGGGCAAAGATCAAGTGGCCAATGGCCGCGAGATGCATTGGATCCGCGTCGACCGCTATTACAAGGGTGAGGGAGAACAGGCGTTGGACAATCCGGAAACGTATCATCAGCCTGTCCCCTGCATGCAGCCCTGCGAGTTAGTTTGTCCTGTGGCAGCCACTTCTCACAGCACGGAGGGGCTGAACGACATGGTGTACAACCGCTGCGTCGGCACCCGCTATTGCGCCAATAACTGTCCCTACAAGGTTCGTCGTTTTAACTTTTTGCTTTATTCGGATTTTGAAACCCCCAGCTTGAAGATGTTGAGAAACCCCGACGTCACGGTGAGAAGTCGGGGAGTCATGGAGAAGTGCACGTATTGCGTCCAGCGGATCAATGCTGTCAAGATCGAAGCAGAGAAAGAGGATCGCCAGGTCCGTGACGGTGAAATCGTGACGGCCTGTGAGGCCGTGTGCCCGGCCCAAGCTATTGTTTTTGGGAATATCAACGATCCTAACAGCCGGGTTTCCAAGTTGAAGGCCCAGAAACTGAATTATGGATTGCTCGCCGACCTGAATACTCGGCCCCGTACGACTTATCTGGCGGCCTTGTGCAATCCCAATCCAGAGATTAAGGCACGGTAGACATGATTAGGAAATGTGGACACAGATTACGCAGAAAGACGGGAAAAATTGAACCGCGAAGAGTGATTTGTTAAACATTTTTCGTTCGGATGTTTAAGGGTGCAAGAGAATCACTGGAGAACCATCCATGCCGGGCAGCGGCACCCCCAAGGGAAATGCATATTCCCCTCTTGGGAGGGGTGCAGGAGTGGGTTTTCCCGAACCAGAAAGACCCACCGCGGAATGCTGACGCCTTCTGCCCCTCCCAGGGAGGGGATTTTCAGACGAGTTCCAGCCGGGAGAGAACTTTGCCTTAATGCCTTCCCTTGTTCTGGGCCTTTCTTCGCGTCCTTTGCGCCTTGCGGTTAATCTAGCACGGGCATGAAAGAACCCCTGAAAACAGTCATTGTCGAACCTGGCAAGCCCCCGATTATCGAGCCGGGCCATACTTTTGCGTCAGTCACCGATAAGATCAGTTCCGTCGTTTTGACTCGCCGAACGCCGCGGGGTTGGTATCTGGGGTTCGGCGTCTCCTTTGTTCTGGTTATGGTGCTGCTGTACGCCCTAGGCAAACTGATGGTGGTGGGCACTGGGATTTGGGGAGTTAACCATCCGGTCGGCTGGGGATTTGCCATCATTAACTTCGTTTGGTGGATCGGCATTGGTCACGCCGGGACGCTCATTTCGGCCATTCTGTTGCTGCTTCGCCAGGAGTGGCGGACTTCCATCAATCGCTTTGCCGAAGCCATGACTCTATTCGCGGTGGCCTGCGCCGGGATATTTCCGCTCATTCACGTGGGAAGACCCTGGCTGCCTTATTGGCTCTTTCCTTATCCCAACACCATGGGGCTATGGCCCCAGTTCCGCAGTCCGCTGGTCTGGGACGTCTTTGCGGTCTCGACGTACGCTACGGTCTCCCTGCTATTCTGGTTCGTGGGGTTGATTCCTGACCTGGCAACACTGCGCGATCGATCGCGGAGACAGCTGCCGCGGGTGATCTACGGCATTCTGGCCATGGGATGGCGAGGATCCGCCATGCACTGGCACCGTTACGAGATGGCCTATCTTTTGCTGGCAGGCTTGTCGACACCCCTCGTGCTGTCGGTTCACACCATCGTCAGCCTTGACTTTGCCGTCTCCATTATTCCAGGCTGGCACGCCACCATTTTCCCTCCCTACTTCGTCGCTGGCGCGATTTATGCAGGCTTCGCCATGGTCTTGATACTCGCGATTCCGATTCGCGCCATTTACCGGCTGGAAGATTTCATTACTCTGCGCCACCTGGACAACATGGCCAAAATCATTCTGGTGACCGGGCTCATCGTTGCCTACGGTTACATGATGGAAGCCTTTATGGGTTGGTACAGCGCCAATCCCTACGAAGAATACATGGTCCTCAACCGAATGCGTGGACCTTATGCTCCCTTGTACTGGGCGCTGATCGCCTGCAATGCGCTTGCCCCGCAGGTATTCTGGCTCAAACGGGCCAGGTCCAGCATTCCTGTACTGTTCATCATAGCCATCATCGTTAGCATCGGCATGTGGCTGGAGCGCTTCATTATTGTCGTTACGAGTTTGCACCGCGATTTCCTGCCCTCTTCCTGGGGCATGTACTATCCTACCGTTTGGGATTGGGCCACTTTTTTAGGCACGACCGGACTTTTTGTCAGCTTGATCTTTTTATTTGTCCGCTTCCTGCCAATGATTTCGATATTCGAAATGCGCACCATTTTGCCCCAGGCCCGGGTAGAGGAGTGATCGGCACTGCACCCGTGAGGAGCCGACACGGTAGAGCATGAAACGGAGACCGCCCATCTACGGCCTCATGGCCGAATTTGATACCCCGAGCGATCTTGTCGCGGCAACGCTGCGCGCCCGCGAGGCGGGGTACCGGAAGATGGATGGGTATTCTCCCTACCCGATTGAAGAATTGGCCGAGGCCATCGGTTTCCATAGCAGCCGGCTGCCGCTGATTGTTTTAATCGGCGGCTTGATTGGATGCGCGGGTGGATACTATCTGCAATATTGGGTTTCAGTGATGGATTACCCGCTCAATATTGGCGGGCGTCCCTTAAACAGTTGGCCCTCGTTTATTCCGGTGACTTTTGAAACCACTGTGCTAGTAGCTGCCCTGGCGGCCGTTTTGGGGATGCTGGGCTTAAATGGACTGCCGATGCCCTATCACCCGGTTTTTAATGTGTCGCGGTTCGCGCTGGCCTCCAGAGACCGGTTTTTCTTATGCATTGAAGCCACTGATCCGAAATTTGATCACGAAGAAACGATGCGATTTCTAAAGAGCCTGAAGCCGCGCAGTGTCTCTCAAGTTCCGCACTAATCCCGCATTCGTGCTTGTGAATTGTGGGTGTGACATGTTGGGAATTAAAAAGGCAAAAGGCAAAAGGAAAAAGGTAGCGAGAAGCGGGCGCTTCACTTTCACCTTTTGCCTTTTACCTTTTGCATTCTCAATTTCCGCCTGTCGACAGGATATGCATGATCAACCCAAATATCAGCCGCTGGAGGCCAGTGACTTTTTCGCTGACGGACGGGCTTCGCGTCAACTCGTGCCCGGAACCGTGGCACGTGGGTATCTCAATGAGGATGCGCATTTGTACACCGGCAAATCCGGCGACCATTTTGTTGACACCTTCCCTTTTCCAGTGACCCTGGCAGTGCTGCGGCGTGGACAGGAACGCTTCAATATATTTTGCACGCCTTGTCATGGCCGGCTCGGAAACGGCGAGGGAATGGTGGTGCGACGTGGTTTTCGCCACCCGCCTTCCTTTCATATCGAGCGGCTGAGAAAAGCGCCTGTGGGGTATTACTTCGACGTCATCAGCAAGGGCTTTGGCGCCATGCAGGATTACGCAGCTCAAGTGCCTGTGCGCGACCGGTGGGCAATTGTCGCTTATGTCCGCGCCTTGCAATTCAGCCAGCATACACCTTTGGCAGAGTTGCCGGCAGAAGAACGGAACAAACTCGGCACGGGGGAACCTCGGCCATGATTCACGATGCCTCTTTGCCTGAAGCTGAATTGCAGCAGTTCCAAAAGCGCTCTCTGCTCGTGGGCATCGTGGGATTGGCCCTTTGTGGCGCCGGTATGCTATTTAACCGTGAAGAATTTTTTCGTTCTTATTTATTGGCTTATCTCTTTTGGATTGGCATCGCACTCGGCTGCCTTGCGATTGTGATGCTACATCACCTTTCAGGAGGCGCCTGGGGTATTGTGATTCGACGCCTGCTGGAGTCAGCTACCAGAACGCTTCCACTGATGGCGCTTCTCTTCCTACCCATCGTTTTTGGTTTGAGCCACCTCTATGAATGGGCACGGCCGGAGGCGCTCGGCGACAAAATACTGCGGCACAAATCGCTCTATCTCAACGTTCCGTTCTTCCTCGTAAGGGCCGCTCTCTATTTTGCAGCCTGGATCGCCGTCGTCTACTTCTTGAACAAATGGTCGCTGAAACAGGACCAAACGGCAGCTCCATCGTTATCACGGCAACTCGAGCTCCTGAGCGGACCGGGCCTGGTCATTTATGGGGCAACGATGACATTCGCTTCCATTGACTGGGTGATGTCGCTGGAAGCTCACTGGTTCTCTACCATCTATGGTTTGTCATTCATGGTCGGTCAGGTACTGGGGGCTTTTGCTTTTGTGATTGCTGTAGCTATCTTACTGTCGTCGCGAAAGCCATTGTCGGAGGTGATCTCATCCGAACATCTCCATGACCTGGGCAAGCTGCTGTTGGCTTTTGTGATGCTCTGGGCCTACCTGGCTTTTTCGCAATTCCTGATCATGTTCTCCGGCAATCTGCCCGAGGAAATTCCCTGGTATATTCGACGGCAGCAGGGGGGGTGGCGATGGATTGGTCTGCTGCTTATCCTCTTGCATTTCGCCCTCCCCTTTCTCCTGTTGCTCTCTAGAAGTCTCAAGCGCGACGCTAAAAAGCTCCTGGCCGTGGCCGCGCTGGTAATTGCCATGCGCTTTGTTGACCTCCTCTGGCAGGTCTCCCCGGCATTCCATCCGGAAGGTTTCCATTTCAACTGGATGGATCTGGCTGCACCGGCAGGCATCGGAGGAATCTGGCTGGCTTCTTTTGCGAGGCAACTCAAGGGCAGGCCAGTATTGCCGCTGCATGATCCCTTCTTCCAAGAGGCCGTTCAACATGGAAGAGAATAAACCAGGGGTATCTCTTGAAAATCCCCTCTCGGGAGGGGCAGAAGGCGTCAGCTTTCCGGGGTGGGTCTTTCTGGTTGGGAAAAACGCACCCCTGAAGGTGTGAAAAAATTGAGCTGTAATCTACATCTGAGCAGCCCCCTCACGCCTGTCCCTTCTCCCCCGATGAGGGCGAGGGGAAAGAAATAAATGAGTTAACTCCCTCGCCCCCACTGGGGGAGAGGGTGGCCTAAGGCCGGGTGAGGGGGCATCAGAATTTCTTCACACCGCCCCTCCAGTGGAGAGGAGTAATTTTCATAGCTATGTGAGGTAACCGAGCATGGAGGAAAATAGCCGCCATCTTGGAGAGGCTGTGAACTCGAAACCGGGTCACGAATTGCGAGACGTCAAAGTTGGGCCCATTGTGTGGTTTTGTATTGGGCTCTTCCTGATGGTGGCTTTTTCCTTTTGGATTACGCGGGTCATGTTTGATTATTTTGCGGAGCGGGAAGCAAAATCCTCACCTCCTGCCGTGCCATTGCTCAGTGAAAGGCCAGAATTGCCCCCGGAACCGCGCCTTCAGGTTTCGCCCATCCAGGCCAGGAAGCAGATTCGTGCGGCCGAAGATAATGTCCTTAACAGCTACGGCTGGGTTGACCAGCCGTCAGGCATTGTTCGCATCCCAATCGATCGAGCCATGAAGCTGCTGGCCGAGAGAGGCTTGCCTGTGAGGGCGGAGGCGGCAAGACGCGAGTCGGGCATGAAGATGGAAGGTGGATTAGGTAATGAAGGCAAAAGGTAAAAGGCAAAAGGTAAAAGTAAATTCATGGGCCAGCCAGCAGCCTGGTTTAGAATGCCTCCACTGGCGTTTACTCCTGCGCTCTGCCGGCTGTCCCTTAACCTTTTTTTTCCTTTTGCCTTTTTCCTTTTGCCTTGTCTCCGCCCAGGCGCAAAACGCCCGCCCGCCAATGCTGCGAGACGTTGGCATTGAGCAGCGGTTGAACGAACAGGTGCCACTCCATCTGACATTTCGGGATGAGAATGCCAGAGTTGTCCGGTTGAGCGATTATTTCGAAACCAAGCCTGTCATCCTGGCTCTCGTTTACTATCAGTGCCCCATGCTCTGTAATGAGTTGCTGAACGGGTTGGTCAGTAGCTTGAGGGTTTTGCCATTTGATGTGGGCCAGCAGTTCGACGTGGTGGCCGTAAGCTTTGACCCAAAGGAAGATCCCGCCTTGGCCAGAGACGCGAAGACTTCCTATCTCAAGCGCTATGGCCACCGCGGAATGCCCACAGGCTGGCATTTTCTGACAGGTGAGCCCGCCTCGATCGAACGTCTGACCCAAGCTGTCGGTTTCAGCTATCGCTACGACACCAGGACAAACCAGTATGCCCACGCCAGCGGCATTATGGTGTTAACCCCTCAAGGCAAGCTCTCGCGCTATTTTTACGGTATCGAGTTCGCTCCCAGAGATTTGCGCCTGGCGTTAGTGGAAGCGTCGGCCAACCGAATTGGTTCCTTAACCGACCAGGTGTTATTGTTTTGCTACCACTATGATCCGTCCCAGGGGAAGTATGGTTTCATTATCATGAACGTCATTCGCCTCTGCGGACTTTTGTTTGTGCTGAGCGTCGGGACTCTTATTGTTTGGATGTGGCGGCGGGAACGTTGGCTGAGGATTTGAAAAGATCGAGGATAGAGGATTGAGAATCGAGGATAGAGGGTAGAGGATGGATAGACCGTGGCCATAATCAAGAGTTTTCGAGAGCTGGAAGTGTACAAGCTCGGACTCGTCCAGGCCATGAGAATTTTCACCATCACGAAGTCCTTTCCTAGTGAGGAGCGATATGCTTTGACCGATCAGATCCGTCGTTCCTCGCGTGCAGTCAATGGAATGGTAGCGGAAGGATGGGCGAGGCGAAAATATCGGGCGGCATTCGTGAACAAGGTCACCGAGGCGATGGGAGAGGCCATGGAAACTCAAGCCTGGTTGGACCACGCACTTTCATGTGAATATATAAATCGCGCCCAATTCCGTGAACTCAACGACGCCTGGCAGCATATTGGAGCAATGCTAAACAGAATGATCGAACGGGCGGATGACTTTTGTAAATCGGTTAATAAATAAGCACGCCAGACGTTGAGAGAAGGACTGGTTGAGCAACTCCGAGCA
>QHZQ01000217.1:0-7536 GCA_003224725.1 Acidobacteriota bacterium
CGTTCGCAGTCGCTCACAGGGAGACCTGAATGAATTCAACAAGTATCTGGGTAACTTTCCCTTTCCGCTGGTCCGCCCCAACCAGTTTACGAACTTGCCCGGCGACACCCCCAATCGTTTCCTCTCCTGGGGTTTCCTGAGCCTGCCCTGGAGGATGAGCATCGCCCCGATGGCCGAGTATCGCGTGGGTTTCCCTTATTCGGTGCTCGATGCCACACAGAATTATGTGGGCGTCCCAAACTCAGACAAGACTCGCTTCCCAAACTTCTTTTCCCTTGATACGCGCGTCTCGAAAGACTTCAAAGTAAGGCCGAACTATATGCTCCGCTTCTCAGTGAGAGGCCTCAATCTAACCAACCACTTCAACGCCCTGGGCATACACTCGAATATCGCCGATCCACAGTTCGGAACATTCTTCGGAAATTACAAACGGCGCTATCTGGTGGACTTCGACGTGATTTATTGAAACGGAAAATCCACCGCAGAGACGTACAAGAGGCAGAGACCGAAGATAGAAGATAGAGAATCGAGGATCGCGGGTCTGCGATCTTCGATCCTTAATCCTCGACAGGACGCGAGGCTAAATGGAAGGGCTCTGCGGCTCGATCTCTCTGCGGTGAGATTTCTCATTGTGGCAAATTGCTCAGCACACACTTGCCGCCCCGCTCGGCAAAAAGGTGCACTGTGCCAAGCAGCCTTTCTAAACGAGGGCGCGACTCCACGGCGGCCACCAGGTAAAGCTTTCGGTCCCCCTTCCACAAACCAACCAGGTCGTTATCTTCAATAAAGACGGGTGCCGCACCGGGTGCAGCAGCGCCGTATGCCAGGTTGTCAGCGCGTCCATTGAGTAACAATGCCGGCCGATTGGTGTAAAACACGACAGAGGAGGCTGGGTAGTAGTGCCCCTCAATAATCAATTGCCCCTCCGCGCCGGAGGCAATGGCCTCGGCCAGGAGGCGCGAGGACAAATAGGGATCAAATACCGCCATGGCCCAATAAGCCGCATGGGCCAGAAGTGCCATCATGGCGGCCAGGCATAAAGGGGCTATGGTGCGGCGCCTGCTGAACCAGGCTGTCACGGTGCCTACACCTAGGGAAATACCCGCCAACAGTAAGGGGCCGCGGAGGTAAGCGAACGACATTAATGTGAGATCCCGCAAATGCCCCAACGACAGCGTATATGCGTCAGGATGGTGAGTCAGAGCGGAGGAAATATCGCCCGCAGCCTCCACTCCCCGCACTCGATATAAGATGAAGCACATGCCAGCAGCCATCAAGACTCCGGCCAGGGCCAGCACACCATATCCAGCCGAGACCCATCGTTTCGGTCCCTTCGCCAGCGCGGCTCCTGCGAGCAAAGCAAAGGCGGGATAACACGGCATGCTGTAGTACTCTTGTGTGGTAGAAAGACTGAGAAACGCCAACAAGAACACGATCCAAAGGACCGCCAACAAACGCAACTCTGACGCACGCCGATCGGTCACAGATTTCACCGGAATGAGTGCCGCTGGGAAAAACACACTCCAGGGAAAGATCCACACCATATGTAACAGCAGAAATGGCAACCGGGGTACGGTGTTATAGTCGCGCGGGAAACGCAGGTTGAGAAATCGCAATACATGCTCATTGATAAAATAGAACCAGAAGAACCCGCGGTATATTCCAGGGTCACTGTGAAGTGTCCAGTCAAACAGAGGCGGATTGCGAGAGGTGGCCAGCATGACCCACGGGGCATAGAGGGAGAGCATCAACACAATTCCAGTGAACGGGCGCAACAGATGCCAGGTGCGCCCATCCAGGAATCGCCTGCGAATGAGCAAGTACAGTCCGCCTGTAGCCACTGGCACCAGCGCTGCCAACAAGCCCTTCAACAGCAAGCCCAGCCCAAGACATGCCCAGAATCCCAGCGCCCAGCGCCGATCCTCGTCTTCCATGGCGCGCAAGAAGCAGTAAAAAGCGCAGGTGATGACCAGTGTAAGCAAGACATCAGGTATGACAATGCGCGTAAACAGAAACAGGCCAACCGAAGTACCCACCGCCAGCCCCGCGTAAAATCCGGCAGGCTGACCGAAACCCCATCGACCCAGAGCCGCAGTTATCCACATTAGGCCAATCGATCCCAGGGCCGTAGGCAACCGGGCGGCCCAATCGTGAACCCCGAAAATAGCGTAACTCACAGCCATCAGCCAATATCCCAGGGGCGATTTCTCAAGGTAAAGCACACCGTTGATGCGGGCCGTCACCCAGTCACCCGACTCCAGCATATTGCGGGCTATCTGCGCATTGACTGCGTCCACGTCATCCATTAAAGAAGGAGGGGCGAAAATGCTTCCCAGGAAGATGGCTACGCCAAAGGCCAGAAGAACTAAGGGGTAGGAGAGCCTATGCCAAGACACACCAGTTGTGCTCGGTCTTCGAGCTTCTGGGGGTGCGGGACAATTTCCCATTTCTTCATCCATAAGAACAAGATTAGAAGCCCCCACAGATGGAAACCAATATTGGTGCGGCCCTCAAAATGGTTGCGCATCCATTTCTGAATGGTTTCTGGGCGGAAAAGACCGGTGCGAGACACGGCCGAAGGACTCAGCTCCTCCAGCAGGAGAGGTCTCAGTTCACGCCGCAGCCAGTCGTGGGCCGGAATATCAAACCCTATTTTCTTGCGGGCTAAGATTTGCCGGGGCAGCCTGTCACACATGAGTCGCTTCAAAAGATATTTTTGATGCCGGCCGCGAATTTTGAAAGATTCCGGCAAACTGGAGGCAAACTCGACAATTTGATGATCCAGGAAGGGTGGACGGACTTCCAGGGAGTGCGCCATGCTCATGCGATCGACCTTGGCTAAAATGTCATCGGCCAGATAGTAGCGCTGGTCAAAACAGAGAAAACGGTTGAGCTTTCCGAGCGATCGCATCCCATTGGCCAAGAATTCGATTCCCCAGGCGGGATCTCGCTCAAAAGTACACAGCTCCTGTTTTTGTGCCTCGGAAAACGTGCCGTTCCAGTAGCAATGACGCTCAAATGAAGAAAGAAAGGTACCTTCCAGGAATCGCTTTACTATGTATTCCCGGCCAATTTTATCTTCTGAAACAGGCAAGTAGCGGTTCGCGGCATTCAGGGCGGACTGTCTCAAGGGTGCCGGAACCACACGCATGAGTCGTGCCAGGCGATCGGCCTGGTAGGTGAGGTAGCCACCGAAAAGTTCATCGGCTCCTTCGCCTGAAAGTGCTACGGTCACGTGCTGGCGGCAAAGTTTCGAGAGGTACCATACGGGCAGGGAAGAGGAGTCTCCGCAGGGCTCGTCAGCGAACTCAGCAAATTGCCGGATTGTCTCCTCTAACTTGAGATCGCGCGACAGATCGAACTCGTGGTGCTCAGTTGAATAGCGCTCGGACACGGCGCGAAAGTAGCGGCCCTCGTCAAAGCTGCGCCCACTGAAAGAAATGGAAAAGGTTTTCAGCGGCTGGCTCGACTCAGCGGCCGCATAGTGCACAATGGTGCTGGAGTCCACTCCCCCACTCAGCCAAACCCCCAGTGACACGTCAGAAATGAGGTGCTCACGCACCGACTGGCGCAGCAACCCATCCAATTGCTCAGTGGCTTCGTCTTCCCTCAGGTCTTCTTCGGGGCAGAATTTCAACTCCCAGAAGGGATGAAGGCTTTGCTTGCCGGACGTCCATTCCAAAACATGGCCGGGCGGCAGTTTTTCAATGCCCTGGATAAGCGTGCGAGGGCAGGGCACGTAGTTCAACGAAAGGTATTGATCGAGAGCTGCGAGATCAAGCGTGCGCGAGATTGCCGGATGCGCCAACAACACCTTGAGCTCCGAGCCGAAATAGATTTGGCCGGCCTGATGCGAATAATACAGCGGTTTGATGCCCATTCGGTCTCGGGCCAAGACAAGCCGCTGGCCCGATTCTTGCCAGAGCGCCAGAGCAAACATGCCTTTGAGTTTTTCAAAACTCGCTGTGTCCCACTCCAGGAAAGCTCGCAAAACAACTTCGGTGTCGGAGTTGGATCGAAAACGGTGACCGCGGTGAGTTAAGTTCTCCCGAATCTCACGGTAGTTGTAAATTTCACCGTTGTACACCAGCACCGTGCGGCCATCTTCGCTCTGCATGGGTTGATTGCCGCCTGCGAGGTCAATAATCTTTAGACGCACGGCACCGAGCGAGATACCCTCGGAAATGTAAATCCCCTGCTGGTCTGGACCTCGATGCCTGATGAGGTTCGTGATGCTGCGTATCAAATCCTCATCGAGATCGCGGTTGGTATGTGTGTAACCCGCGATTCCGCACACTAGTGATTGTACCCGTCGTGTAGGATGGTGGTCCTCGCTTTGAGGAGGCCTGTCTCTTTAATGCGCCAGACGGCTCCTGAATTGAGGTTGAATATATGTCTCATGGACGGCCGTTGTCAACCCGGCTGAGAATGCTTAGGAGCCCCTGTGACCGCCATAACGCATTTCGTGCTCGTGCTCTTACTCTTACTCTTGCTCGCCCCATGAATCGAGCAAGAGCACGAGCAAGAGCAAGAGCAAGAGTAAGAGTACGACTAAGAGTACGACTAAGAGTACGATGGCGTTTTCGCGCATAACCTACAATTATGCTGACTAGACCTCTCCTACGCGCCGCTGCTCATTGAGATAGCAATTCCTATGCAACATTTTCTTAGCAATTTTCCTGTAAATCGTGTAAACGATATCCTATCCTTTTTGAATCTGAATTCGATGTTTAGGGGGTCTATTGATGAATGCTGCCAGCCGTATCCGGTGGAAAATTGGCAGTCTGCTTTGTGGCGTGGTAGTAGTGAACTTTTTTCAGCGGGTTAATATTTCGGTGGCGGCTGCTTCCATGATGAAAGATTTTCACCTAACCCAGACCCAGATGGGCAGCGTTTTTAGCGCTTTTGTCTTGGGCTACACTATCTTCCAAGTGCCTGGAGGAATGCTGGCTGATCGTTTCGGCCCGCGGAGGGTACTGGGTTGGGCAACAGCTTCCTGGGCCCTCTTCACTTTTTTCACAGGGATGATTGGAAAGCTTTCTCTGCTGACCGGTGTGGATGTTCTGAATGCCTTGATGGTGTTGCGTTTCGTCTTCGGCATCTGTGAAGCCCCAATGTTTCCGGCCGGCACGCGGGCCGTGGCCAACTGGTTTCCTTTCAGCGAAAGAGCTCAAGCCAATGGTTTGGTCATCACCGGGATCAGCATTGGTTCTTTCTTGATGCCCCCTCTTGTCTCCTGGATGGTCCTTCGTCTGAGCTGGCAAAGCTCTTTTTACGTCGCAGCCGGCTTTGCAGTCCTCATGGCTATAGTTTGGTCGCTTTACGTGCGTGATATGCCGTCCCAGCACCGGGCAGTGAATGAGATTGAGCTCCATCACATCTATCGGGACCGAGGGCAGAATGGCCAGTCTGCGGCGATGCCTACTTCGGTGCTGCCTCAGCTGCGGAATGGTAATCTGTGGCGACTCGTGCTCAGTTATGCTTTGAGTGGGTACGTGTCTTATGTTTTTGTGTTTTGGTTCTATCTTTACCTGGTGCAAGTGAAGCATCTGGATCAGGCAGAAAGTGCCTGGCTGACAACTGTCCCTTGGGTGCTGGCGGCCTTCACCACATTCGGTGGCGGTTATCTGTCTGACCGCCTGATTATCACTCGATTGAGAATGGATTGGGGCCGCCGGATCGTTCCCATGGCGTGCCAGATTGGCGCCGCTGTCTTTCTGGTCATTGGAGCGCGCGTTGAGAATGGCTACCTGGCAGCCGCCGTTCTGGCGGTTTGCACCGCGCTGATTCTGGGAGTGGAGGGGCCCTATTGGGCTACCGCCAATCAAATCTCAGGAAAAAACGTTGGGTTTACCGGCGGTTTGCTCAATACGGGCGGAAATCTCGGAGGAGTCATTTCTCCCACGCTCACTCCCCTGATTGCCCAGCATTTCGGATGGATCCATGCCCTGGACTTTGCGGGATTAGTGGCCTTAGGGGCTGCCGCTCTGTGGCTGTCGGTAGTACCCTCGAAAAAGGGAGAAGAGGGATACCGGGCGGTTCCCTTGCCTCAAGAGGCCGATGAAGTGTCGGGGTAAACCTGTGAACATTCTAACGCGGTTGCGTCTCAGATCCTAGGCCTGTGGGCTGAGTCTGCCATTTGGTGACGTATTTCATTTTCCATTCGTGCTCGTACTCTTGCTCCTGCTTGTGCTCGGCTTTCTCTCGACTAATCGAGTAAGAGCAAGAGCATGAGCAAGATGAGGTTCGCAATACCAGCGGCTCGGAACCGGAAGGCATTCGTAAGCATATTTATGCGTACTGAGTGTTCTGACCTTACTAATTGCCACCAGTAATCGAAAACCCTTCGAGGACTTTATGACCGAAGGCAACATCCAGGGAGTCACTCGCCGGGCTCGTCCAATTGACCTGGTCCTGCTGGTTCTTTGCAATGTCATGTTTGGGGCTCAATATCCGGCAACCAAGGCGGCCGTAATGAATATGGGGCCGATATTGCTTTCTCTACTGACTTTTGCGATGGGAACCATCTGCCTGATCCCATTTCTAATTCTGGAGACCCGGGCCCATCCTGAGCAACCGCCTCCTCTCACACTTTTTCAGGGTAAGAACGTCTTCCCTTTCTTTATGGCTACGGTGCTGGGTTTCTTTCCGGCTTCGGTGATTCTGGCCTGGGGGATTGAGCGGTCACTTGCCTCCAATGCCGCCTTGTTGACACTGAGTATTCCCATTTTCACTGCCGTACTCGCTTCCTTGGTGCGGGAAGAGCACATGACTCCATGGCGATGGCTTAGTTTTGCCTTGGGCATTACCGGCGCTATCATTTCCTCGGACATTGACTGGCATAATCTTAAGGTCTTCAGCGCCCGCTATCTTGTGGGCAATGCCTTGATTCTGGTGGGTTGCTCTGGAAGTGCGTTTACTAACGTCTATAGTAAAGGGCTGTTGGAGCGTTTTCAGCCGGTCCGTCTTTTAGTGGTCTCTTATATTTTTACGGGACTGGTGTGCATTCCGCTGCTGTTTTGGCTGGAACCGCTGAGCTGGAATTCCATGGGGTCCTATCCAGGGCGCACCTGGATAGGGTTGGGCATTCTCGGATTCTTTTCCTGGGGACTTTCGATGGTCCTCTTCTTCCGGGTACTCTCACGTCTCGAAGTGACCCAGGTCTCGCTTTCTATCTATCTGCTGCCCTTCTTTGGCATCCTGCTCTCGGCTCTATTCTTGAATGAGGAGATCAGTGGTGCGATCATCGGTGGCGGTGTCTTGGTGCTCGCTGGAACGAGCTTGATTCTCTTTGCAGACAACAGGGCTGCCCGGAGTGAGCAAGCTTCACAGCCAAAAGCCACAGAGGCACTAAGGCACAGGGAGTGAGCGAGCACGTTGTTTTGAGAAATTCATCCTCAGTCGTCGATCGCCTGATAGGCTGAGGTCCAGAAATCGAGACAGACACTCGGAGGATCGGCGGACTCGAACGTGCGCTGGGTCATGATGATCGCGACCATCTCCTCCTTAGGGTCCGACCACCAACTGGTGCCCAGG
>QHZQ01000217.1:7577-8082 GCA_003224725.1 Acidobacteriota bacterium
CCGATGATGGGACTCGCCGCCGCCTCCTGCTCGGGCGTCAACTGGTCCGTCGTCATCGCCTCGACCGTAGGTCTCGAGAGGAGACGAACGCGTCCGTACTTGCCCTTGTTGAGCATCATCTGCCCGAAAGCCGCGTAGTCGTCGATCGTCGAGACCAGCCCCCCGCCGCCGGTGGGGAACGCAGGAGGGCGGCTCCATTGGCCGTTGGCAGCGTCAAAGAGCTCGAGCGCGTTCGCCTCGGGGTTGAACCGGTAGCAGGCCGCCAGTCGATGGAGCTGCGCCGCCGGTACGCTGAAGCTGGTGTCCTTCATGCCGAGCGGCGCGAAGAGGCGCTCGCGCAAGAATGCCTCGAAGGACTGACCGGAGGCGCGTGCGATCAGCACGCCCAGCACGTCGCTCCCCGTGTTGTACATCCACCCCTCGCCCGGCTGGTGCATCAGTGGCAGCGTCCCCAGGCGGCGGATCCACTCGTCAGGCGTGAGCGACGTCGTCGCCGGCCAAGAAG
>QHZQ01000218.1 GCA_003224725.1 Acidobacteriota bacterium
ATGAAACGATCCGGAAAGCGCTGGTGAGGTCTCGTTCCATACTGTCAGACCGGAGTTCGTTCACAACAATAATGTTGAGATGCTCCTGGACTTGAGAGGGTAATGTCCACTGGCTCCAAACGGATGGATTTCCAGAAACGGTTCGAGGAACCAGCAGGCGGAGGGCGTTGGAAAGTCCAGTCGGGAAATAGCGACCAGACCCAATAAGGCCAGGAACCGATCCCCGATTAGGAGCGCCAGACGACGAGGATAGGGAGTCTTTCTACTCAGACTGAGGGTGAATTTCAGCAGCGCCTAAGGAGAGGGATCTCTCGACGTGGATCCGTGTCTCGCGGACAAAGAATAGGATGGACTAGGCACCGGTTCCCAGTATCAAGCTCATCGCTCGCTGCCTTGGTTCTTCCATCACGCGATCCCCAACGGTCAAGCAGGCGTCTCCTTCCGCCCCGCGCTGAAGCGCGGGGCGGGGAAATCCGGGCGCGGAATGGTCAACTAATTGTGAAGCCGGCGACCTAACGGGTCATGATTTGAGAGTCAAAGCATGACCCCAAAAGAGGAGACAGGTCTGGGAACAGAGATTAGAAGGTGATTCTCAAGCCAAACTGGACCTCTCTGGCATCTTTTTCGCTTGTAATCACACCGAACGTAGCTGGCGACGAAACGCTAACACCTGGACCGTCGTAATTTGAGAAGTTGAACGCATTAAAAAGCTCGGTGCGGAACTGAATGCGCAGACCTTCGGTGACTTGAAAGTTCTTGAAAATCGAAAAGTCGACTGACTTGAAGCCCGGTCCCAAGAGCACGTTACGTCCACTGTTGCCAAATGTCCCCGGCAGGGCCTGCACAAAGCAACCTGTGTCAAAGAATCGGCTGACCGTCTGCTGGTCGCCGGGAAGATTTCCATCACAGGTCCGGTCAGGTCGTGCGTAGTATCGCCTGCCAACTCGAGCTGGATCGCCAGAAACCCTGGGAGTGAAGGGCGAACCATCTTGCAGCTGCACAATCGAGTTGAGCTGCCAACCTTTTACAAAGGCAGCAGGAACTCCCTTTAGGTTGTTTCCAATGGGCAGCTCCCAACCGCCACTCACGTTAAAGCGGTTCTTGATCTGAAATCCACACAGCCCATAGTCACCCTTAAGGTCATATATATTTTGATTGTCAGCCGCGAAGCTGGCCGAGGAGTCCATATCCTGGCATCGCGAGTAGGTGTAACCCGAAACGAAATAAAACCCGTGCTGAAACGACCTTTCTAAGCGTACCTGAAGGGCATTGTAATTAGAAATTCCCGCCTTAAAGGAACCCAGTACCGTGCCGAACCTGGGAAACGGCACTCGAGAACTAACCGGCGTAGGATGCAGCGGGTCTGTGTCGAGCCGCGCTTGATTCAAATTCCAGCGCTTCGAAAGCTTATTGCCGTGGGAGCCTACATAGCCAACCTCAAGGATCATATTACCTTTCAATCTGTGCTGAATGTTCATGTTCCACTGCAGCACATAAGGCCAGCGGTCGTGTGCGTCAACAGTGAACGGATCTGGGTTAAAGCCCGCTGGAGGTATCGGGTAGGCATCCTTCATGAAAAGGGCCGGAACGGTGGAGGTATCAATAGAAGGGTCGAACAGTTGAGTCTTGTCAGGATGGTGCTGGCGAAAGTTTAGTTCATCCCCCTTAGTGTTCTCGTAAAAGACACCAAAGCCACCTCGCAAAACCGTGACAAGACAGGCGTGGACCAAAGTTATTATAATCGTTGTAGACATCCCCTGGGGGCGCCCTCCTTCCCGAAGCATTATCCTTGTCTGTCAACAGCAGATCTCCTGGAAGGCCGTCCACCAGGCAATCCGGACAAAAGGCCTCTAGCTTGCCGTCTCGAGGAATGGCCTGCTGGTGGAACTCATAGCGTAATCCCAAACTCAAGACAAAGTTAGGAGCAACTTTCCAGTCATCCTGGATGAAGGCATGATAGTCAGTCCAATCAAACTCGGTGTAGGTAGAGCCAATTCCACCTTCGGTTCCCTGGTAAGTGCCTAATAAGAAGTCAGCGATGTCTGATCCCGTCCCAGGAACAGACGCACTATTTTGAATCTGAGAGGTGAAGCCGCCGGTGAAGGAAAAGACCCCGCGCCTTCCAGTATCTTCAGCGAGCTGCCAAGGGGCCATACGTCTTATCTCACCACCCACCTTGAGGGTGTGAGCACCTCGAATCAGAGTCAACACATCGTTGAATTGATACAACTTGCCACCACTCACAATATCCCAGCCATAGGGTCCCACTCCGCTGAAATTAACCCCTCCGGTTGCGGGAAGACCATATTGTTGCGGCACCGGATTCAAATTCTTGATTCCGAGTGCCTGAGTGACGTTCCCCCCACTCCGGTCCGGAATAACATTGAAATCGTCTTGGTTATAGCCAAATCGAAACTCGTTAATGCTCCTTGGGCTGAAGGTGTGGGTGAGACTGACGGCCAGGTTCTTGTCTTTGAGCAAAAAATTCACCCGACTTGCATCGCCGTACCCCAGTGGACTCACAATCGGAGAGTCAAACCATGAGTAGCGGCCAAAGATGCTCGTCTTGTCGGAGATTTTGTGATCAATGCGAATATGGTATTGATCATCGTTGCGAGTCGTGCCACTAGAATAGATACCGTTGATCTCTCCCGGTGGAGCAAATTCATTCTGCGGTGCGGGGTAATACCCCAGAAGCTGCTTGGTAATGGGATCGATCCGGTCACTAGGGATGATGTTCCCAGCGAAGGGTTGTCTCTGCCCTGTTGCCGGATTCTGAGTAAGAGGATCATAAATAGGAATCAGATTTCCGCTGGCATCCCTCAAGTCCGAGAAATCACCGTTTCGAAAACGAGTAGGAATGGCCACAGAGGGAAATTGCTGAAAGCGGCGGCGACGCAGACCTTCATATCCAAAAAACCAGAATGTACGGTTCTTCCCGTCATAGACCTTCGGAATAAACAAAGGTCCTCCAATCGATCCTCCGAATTGGTTCATTCGAAACGGAGCCTTTTGTTTTTCGCCATTAACGATTGGGTCTTGAAACTGGCTGGAATCCAAAGCATCGTTTCTCAGAAATTCAAAGAGGCTCCCGTGAAGATTATTGGTACCCGACTTGATGGCCACGTTGATAATGGCGGAGGCAGATCCAAACTCTGCGGAGAAAGCATTCCTTTGCAACTTAAACTCCTGGATGGAGTCCAGCGAGGCCTGAAAGCCAGCCATTTGTTCGAATTCGCTTCGGGATTCAACACCATCCACCAAATAGCTCATAGAGACTTCCCGCTGTCCCGAAATCGTGTAGGACAGACCTGCCCGCTGGGTCTCTCCCGTAATGGCACCCCCTTGGTCGTTGGTAATGGGAGCAGCCCCTGAACCAATCGTGGCCAATTGCATGAAGTTGCGCCCGTTCAGTGGGAGCTCCACGACCTTCTTATGGTCCACAACCTGACCCAACGTGGCATCCTCGGTTTGGACCTGGACTTCACCTTCAGCGCTGACGGAAACCTCCTGGGTAACTTCGCCAACTTCCATTCGAATATCGTAGCGGGCTTCTTGGTTAACTTGCAGAACGATACCTGTGACAGCTGCCTTCTTAAACCCTGCCAGTTCAGCGGCGATCGAGTACGAACCCGGAAGCAAACGCAGTACCTTATAACTGCCAGTTCCATCGGTAGTCACTGTTCGGGTGATGCCGGTGCCAGTATTCGTAACGTCCACCTTGACTCCAACGAGAACAGCCCCGCTGGGGTCGGTTACCGTGCCCACAATGGAGCCGACGGTACTCTGTGCGCCGGAGGATCCGGGCAGCAATAAAACCGCCAGGATCAGAGCTATTGCCGAGGTGACCAGGGATGGTCTTTCGGCAAGAATCCGGCTAATCGATATAGTAAATGACTCTACTCGTCGACCAACGTGGCGCATTTCTAGCCTCCTGAATTGATACTCAATGGAAAATACTGTATACGATAAGACAATTAGGCTGCTTGTCAAGCTTTTTTACATTTTTTGGAAGGGCATCGCTGGCGTTATGAGTAAGCAGCCGGGCTAACAACTGGGAGATCAAAGGAGCGGGAAAACACCAGAGGAAAATGGTTTGTTATCCCAAATCAGCCCCTCTGGACCGTCCCGGAGCCATGGAAAGACCTGTCGCTTTCAAGGCGCCGAGGAGGTCGGATCAATGCCATGACTCGAGACAAGGGGAGTGCGCCCTGGCCCCGGGGGGAATCCATGTTGACTGAATCTCGCCGCAGTTTCTCAAATCTCCACCTCAGCGATTTGAGGCGGTCAGGCTGCTCCGGGTGCGCAGCCAAGAGACGAGTGGGCTGGAACCAAGACCAACACGGCGCTTTCTTTAAGGTAGTAATGCAGGCAGAACGTCGTGGGTGAGAGGATCGGGCTGTTGACAGAGTTCCCCGCTAAAATAGTCTGTTGCTCGCTACCATCTGAGCCGACATCCGGCGCACGAAGGTTGGACGCATTTTGTGGCACGGCGCCCGCCCGGACGAAGCTCAGCTGCTTGCCAGTCTGGCGGTCGTGGGCTGCTCGCAACCGCCCCAGCAATCATTTTGAGAGTCTGGCAAACCCCTTTAACCTCTGGCCGCTGCTATCGAGCAGCGATGGAACCAGCAACCTCAAATCCCGCCTGTCGAGTGGCCCATCAAGCTTTCCCTGATCATTGGAACCAAATCACAGACCCGATCCGCGATGGGGATTCCACCGGCCTTAAACGACTCGATTTTCCCACGGGCGCTTCCGCGCCCCTTCTCGACGATGACGCCAGCGTGGCCAAACCTTGTACCAAGCATGTCGTCCACAAAGCGACCTGCCACAAAAGCGATGATGGGTTTGCTGCCCCCTGTCGCTCTGTAGTAATCGGAGAGTTGCTCTTCCATTGTTCCCCCCGGCTCGCAGAATAAGACGACTGCACTGGTCTCATCATCTTTCTCAAAAAGCATGAACAAGTCCTTGAAGGTTGACCCGATCAACGGATCACCTCCGATGGAGGCGCAGGTAGACTGGCCAATTCCATTCGAGGTCAAGATGCTGGCCAGTTCAGCCATCATGCCTCCACTGCGAGAGATGATCCCAATGTTCCCTCGCCTGAAGGTCTGCATTGTATTTTCGATCGACCCCCCAACGGTCCCAAGTTTGCTTTTACCAGGTGTGATCACACCCAGGCTGTTCGGCCCCAATACCCTGGCGTTATTCTCCGCCGCTAAAGACAAAATTTCGGCTACATCCCGGCGCGGAACTCGCTCCGTAACGATCAAGATAAGTCTGATGCCGTTCTCAATCGCTTCGGACGCGGCTTCCCTGACCCCGAGCGGAGGCACGCACACCACGGAGGCATCTATTCGATGGGTCGCCGCACCCTTTTGGAGCGAGTCGTATACGGGAACACCGTGTATAACCTGTCCCCCCTTCCCCGGGGTCACCCCAGCGATGAGCTTCGTTCCATAGTCCAGCGAATCCTTAGCAATTATTTGCCCTTCGCGGCCCGTGATTCCTTGGACGACTACCGTTGTATGTTCGTCTATTAAAATACTCATTCAATCGCAAGTCCCCTCAGGCATCGTGTCGATTTCAGCAGATAATATCGTATACTGCATTCTCAAAGTCAAATCTCTTTCTGCACCTTCTTCGGATTTGACAGCGCAAATAAATGTCGATAATGTAGACTAAACCATAATCTTGTCGACTTATTGACCTGGCGCAGTCACCATGACCGTGGAGACAAGTCGAACGGGAGTGGAAGGCAGGAAGGATCCGCCTTTAGACAGTTAGAGAACCGCATATGCCTTGCATTAGCGACGACGAGGATGCTAACAGATGGAACAGAAACTGAGTGAGTTGCCGGTAGATCCAGAAAGATTTAAGCGCAAGCCTTTGCGCCACGAGGTTTATGAGTTCCTGAGAGGCTCCATTATCCAAGGTAAATTGAAGCCTGGTCAGAGATTGAATGAAATCGAGTTGGGACAACACCTCGGTATTAGCCGAACGCCGATCCGCGAGACGCTGATGAAGTTGGAACATGAAGGATTTGTGTCGATCGACCCCGGAAAGGGCGCGGTGGTGACCAGACTCTCAAAGGTGGACCTGGACGAGATCTATCCGATCGTCGCTGTCCTGGAAGGACTGGCTGCAGGTCTAGCGGTGCCTCACTTGACCCGTTCCGATCTCGCCAAACTGAAGAGATACAATAAAGAAATGAAGGAAACAGTTGGTGGTCAAATGTCCCGCTACATGGAACTGAATACGTCTTTCCACCAGACGTTCCTCGAAAATTCGCATAACGATCGACTGCTGGCGACAGTCATGACCTTTAAGGACCAGATATACCGATTCCGGCTTTTCTCTTTAGCCATGCCAAGCCGAATGAGCGAGTCCTTAGAAGAACATCACAAGATCCTCCAAGCTTTCGAGAAAAAGGATGCAAAGCGAGCTGAAGAACTGGTCCGGGAACACGTAATGAATGGCAAGAGGGTGCTTGAAAAAGCAGTTCTGGAATAGGCAAATTACCCGAGATCGAAGTCCTCGTTACTGGGTTTCACAATACGAAGCTGACCCGGGCCAGAGCCTTAGCCTGGGAATGCGCGATTTTCAGGCCTCGCAGAATCCCCTGAATGCAACGAGAACCTGATTGGCGAGGTAAACTGACCGTCCTACCCGGGGGCCAAAAAAGTCTTCGAATTCCTCGAAATTCCCCAACCTTGCACGTTCGTCCTTGAAGGCGTTGAGATTCTCGGGTCCGATTCACCGACCGAGCCTCCCGCAAATCTATTTTCATAATTTCCATTTGGATCATGCTTCGGCCTTGGAGGGAAGCCGCAGTCTCAAAGGCAAGATGGCCGAGAGGAAAAGGACGATCGGAGGCCAATTGTAGAGCTGTGCTGCGCAAATATTCCATCCGACATTGATTAATTAACCGCGCTCATGAATGGGGATTCTGCCTGAGCGGTCTGACGCCAGAGACATTTGTCAAAGGTCTTGGTCACTCAGGAAGCGACCGTAATCGTTCGTTTCCAACCAGTGGTAGAGGTGCACCTGATAGAGATATGATGCCACCAGCTCTTCACCCAGTTCGTGCGTTTCGGTGCATGGGAAAGGCACCTGCAGCCCAGCCAGCACCGCAAAGAGGGATTGGGTAATCCAGTTGGGGTTGACGCTGGTACGGGGATAGGGGGACTGAGGAGATCGGAAGGGCGTCTTAAGGATTCTCACTCCCATGGCTCGTACAGCAAGGTCCAACTCCTCGGAGTAGATGCTGTCCCGATCATGAATCAGAAAGCGATAGTGTTGACTGTTGTCAAACTGTTGTCAATGCCCTCGCGAAACTGCTGGAAGGTCCAAGTTGCCTTGCGATGGGAAGTGATATCGAAATGGATGAGTCGCCGCGTGCCCACCGCCATGATCAGAAACACATAAACGAACCGAAAGCGGACGGTGACGGAGACGAAGAAATCACAGGCCAACATAGCCTTGGCATGGTTGCGGACGAAAGTCGTCCAGTGCTGGGATGGAACCGTCTGGCGTCGGCCACAATTCGGATCCTCCAGCAGATACTTCTGAACGGTCCGAGGAGAGCCTTGAATTCCAAAGTTCAAGACGAGCTCGGCCGCGATGCGGGCTTCCCCCCAGCTCGGATTGTCCGGGCCATGGTCAGAATGAGTTGACGAAGATTTTTGGGAATTCGCGGTCTGCTGATGGGTCGGGATTTCCACCGCCAGAGCATTTTAAAGCCTTTGCGATGCCATCCCGTAAAGGTCTCGGGTCTAACCGAAATCAAAGCTCCTTTCCAATCAAACAGTCTTGCCGCCAATACCATGGTGAGCCGAGTGGCATCGGTGGCCCGTCGGGGTCGAACTTGACGTCCCTGGTAGAGGGTCAGCTGTTTGCGCAGGACGAGATTCTCAGCAGCCAGGGCGGACCCTGGGAGGCTGCCCAGGAATCGGATGAAGTCCAGACTGATGCGGTGAAGGGTCAACGAGGCATGCCCAAGGCGTCGTGTAGGATGAGACCGGTCAACACCGGTGCTTAAAACACCACTTTGCAAACTTGGAAAATATTTACGTAGGGCAAGCCTTCCAAAAAGAGGGGCCAACCGACATTCTTCTCACCGTGGGGCGATGAGTGGCTCAAGCCGGAGCGAACGGCCGTGGTGTTGGTCCTATATGTAATTGTTCCAAAGACCCGGGACACTCTGATTAACCATCCCGTATTCTCGATCCATAGCCATCACTCGCGTTCACAGCAACGAATCCATGACAGGCTGCTCCGCTAAGATCGTGGTGCGAGTGTGGATCTTGCAGGGGTAGGTTCCAGCACATCTGTCGCTACTTTCAGCGCTTGATCGCGGCAGCGCGTGTGTTTATATATTATTGATTTTAAGAGACTTGAGCGGAGAGAGTGGGATTCGAACCTTGTCTCCGCACTGAAAGCACTTAAGTTATTGATCCTACATACGCATACATTGCCAGAAACGCGGGATGAGCAAATCTGGGGCACGTAAAAGGCACGCGGAACTTTGAGCTGCAGAACGTGCCGCCTTATGCAGAACCTTGGAGGGCTCACTGACCTTCAGGATGCCGAGACCGCCGCCCCTTGACGGCGACACGACCAGGAGCGTCGACCTCAAACAACCGTGTGACTTCGGCTTGCTTTGGTACGTCCGGACCCTTCTTTGGTGACAATTCGGTTCGAGATTTCATCTTTCGCTTCGGAATACAGCCGCTATCATCAAGGTACCGGCCATCGCAATCACGTTGGCGAGATGGAGAAAACTTAAGCGTGCAC
>QHZQ01000219.1:0-2078 GCA_003224725.1 Acidobacteriota bacterium
CTCACCGGCGGCACCCGTCGCAGCCGCTGATCTGGTGATCTATACGGCCTTGGGCGACTCTCTGGCGTTTGGTGCGCTCGCTCCGCCACTGCGAGGGTATGTGTATCGGTACAGGAACGATATCGCGACCGACACTGGCGCGACGGTGATTCTCTACGATCTGGGGGTCCCTGGTTGGACGAGCCATGACCTTCGCAGCGCATTAGAAGGTAATTTTCTTTTCCGAGTGTTGGTCGCGAAGTCGAAAGCGGTAACGTGGAATATCGGCGGTAATGATCTACGGGCGGCTCGCAATAGCTATAAAGGCGGTAGCTGTGGTGGGCCTGACAATCAGAATTGTTTGAAAGCAGCCGTGACCACGTTTAAGGCAAACTGGAATGTCATCATGGGAGCTATCCTGTCTCTGCGCAGCCCCAGTAATACCATTATCCGCACAATGGACATTTATAATCCATTTGTCGTGGTGGATAGTCATTCTGACACCTGGCCCAACGATGGTGGCCTGAATGATTTTCAGGTGCTCAAGCCTTATTTGGACCAGGTAAACAGCCACATCGCAACAACCGCAAGTCTTTATGGGGTTCCGTATGCACCGGTTTACACAGCCTTCAATGGTCCCAGTGGTACGGAAGACCCGATTGCCAAAGGTTACATTGCCTTTGATGCATTTCACCCCAATGGAACAGGCCACGCAGTGATCGCCAACCTCCTTCGCCTGCTGGGGTACTCTCCACTCTATCCGTGATGAAGGCGAAAGAACGTGGTACGATAAGAAAACCCCTGGTCTCGCTAAGGTTCCCATAAGGAAATGCAAAACGATGGTTGATCAGCTTTTTCGATTGAGTGTTCCTGCGAGAAAAACCTTCGGTTTGGCAACTCTGCTGGTTGCTCTCTACTTTCTCTTCCCCCTCGCACCAACCATTTCGGCCCAGGAAGAAAAGGAGCAGCCGGCTAACTCGTATCAGCCGGCCGAAAAAAATCAAAGGCAAACGCAGGCAAAAACAAAATCGGCGCCCCTTGACCCTTTTGAAACTTATAGCTCGAAAGAGCGGAGCTGGTGGGCTTATCAACGGCCGTTACGTCCGGACGTGCCCAGGGTAACCGATCAAGGTTGGGTGAAAACTCCCGTAGATGCCTTTGTTCTAGCGAGATTGGAGAAAGAGGGATTGTCCCCGATCAAGCCTGCCGATCGGGCAACTCTACTGCGGCGAATCACCTTCGATCTTATTGGGTTGCCTCCGACTCCTGAAGAAATTGATGCTTTTGTCAGTGATTCCAGCCCTGACGCCTACCCCAAAGTCGTGGAACGTCTGCTTGCCAGTCCTCATTATGGTGAGCGCTGGGGCCGTCACTGGCTGGATGTGGTCCGTTATTCCGATACCGATGGTTTTGAGTACGATTCGCTACGGCCTCACGCCTGGCGCTATCGGGACTACGTTATCAAATCTTTCAACGAAGACAAGCCTTTCGATCGTTTCATTGTGGAGCAATTGGCTGGTGATGAGGTTGCCCCTGCTGATCAGGAGGCTCTGGTGGCCGTGGGGTTCAACAGGCTGGCAGCCTTACGCAAAAATGCCGGTAACCAGGATGAGGAGATGAATCGCAATGAAGTTTTGACGGAACGAACCAATGCTGTAGGCGCGGTTTTCATGGGGACCACGCTGGCTTGTGCCCGCTGCCATAATCACATGTTCGATCCCATCCGGCAAAGTGACTATTACCGCCTGCAAGCCTTCTTTGCTCCGAGCATTCCCAAGGAGATTTCCCTGGCTGCGCCTGAAGAGCAATCAGCCTGGGAGTCAAAAGCCAAAGGGGTAAAGGAGCAAGTCGAGCAACTGAAGAAGACTTTTTCGGAAATGGAAAAGGAGTGGCGGAAGCAATTCCGAGAGGCCAAACTGAGCCAACTCAGCGATAAAGAACGAAAGGTTCTGGAAATCCCCGCAGGTGAGCGCACGACCGACCAAATGACTCTTGCCTCGGAGGTCGAAAAGAAAATGGCCAGCAAAGGGGATGAGACCAACAAGCACTTGATGACTGATTTGAAAAAAAAGAAGAAGGAAATGATGGTGGCTCTGGAA
>QHZQ01000219.1:2086-15420 GCA_003224725.1 Acidobacteriota bacterium
GAACCCTTACCTGCACTGTGGAGCCTGACGGACGATCCGAAACAGATTCCCGAAATCCATATCCTGGAACGGGGCGAGCACACTCGTAAAGGCAAGCGAGTGGGACCGCGTGTTCCCGGCGTTTTCTTGCCTGGCAGCACTCCGGAGGTTTGTGACAGCCCGGAAGCCACGACCACTGGCAGACGTTTGGCGCTGGCTCGGTGGTTGGCCAGTCCGGGAAACCCTTTGACGGCGCGCGTGCTGGTGAATCGCCTGTGGCATTACCATTTCAATCGCGGGATAGTAGCTACTCCCAACGATTTTGGTGCTCAAGGCGCTCCACCCACTCATCCCGAGTTACTCGACTGGCTCGCCACTGAGTTTATGCAGCAGCATTGGAGCATGAAGGCCATACACCGTCTGATGGTCCTCTCCAATACCTATCAACTGGCCAGTGAGGGAGAACCCGGCAAGATGTTGCAGAAGAATCAATCCAAAGATCCGGATAATCGATATTTCTGGAGGTTTAATCGCAGGCGGCTTGAGGCTGAAGAGCTGCGCGATGGAATGTTATCAATGGCGGGGAATCTCAATGTCAAGGCTGGCGGGCGGGGCGTGTTTACTTCCGTTCAGGAAGTATTAAAGCGACAACTCTACAAACCAGAGCAGTGGGCCGTGACGCCAGAGGCAACCGAGCACCATCGGCGGAGCGTCTACCTTATCGCCAAGCGTAATTTAAGATTACCCTTTATGGATGTGTTTGATGCGCCCGATATGCAGAACTCCTGTGCCCGTCGCGAGCAAAGTACTCATTCGCTGCAGGCGTTGGAGCTGATGAACGGCGACTTCAGCAATGCTCAAGCCCGTGTCTTGGCTGGTCGCCTGTTAAGAGAAAACGGCGCCAATCAAGCGCAAATGATTGGACGAGCGTTTCGCCTGGCCACAGGTCGCGCACCCACACCGCAGGAGCAATCGATTGCCCGGAATTTTCTTTCCAAGCAAGCCGAACTTTTGGAAGAGCAGGTTCATAGGAAAGAGGTGGTCCTCCCGACCTGGATGCCCTCTGGAATGAATTCTGCGGCTGCATCTGCCCTGGTCGATTTTTCGCTGGCAGTCTTCAACCTACCGGGGTTTTTGTATGTCAATTAGATTAGCCACCGAGGCACTGAGGCACAGAGAATGATCGACATAAGTCATTTAACTGAAAATATCATCGGCTGTGCCATTGAAGTGCACCGACAGCTAGGGCCAGGTCTTCTTGAAGGAACTTACGAATCCGCATACTGCATTGAATTGGACGATGCCGGAAGGAAATATCAGCGACAGCTCGTTGTGCCAGTAATTTACAATAGGTGAGTATCGTGTTGACCTGCTTGTGGAAGATGCAGTCATCGTTGAGATCAAGAGCGTGGAGCGATTTGATCCAGTCTTTGAAGCTCAGCTTTTGACGTATCTGCGCATCAAGGTGGGCTTGTTAATCAACTCTAATTCGAGACTTTTGAAGGATGGAGTCAAAAGATATGTCCTCTAAGATTCTCCGTGCTTCAGTGCCTCTGTGGCTTATCAAGGTGGTTAACCCATGTCAATTGATGAACTAATTCCCTCCCGTTTCGAGTCTCATGTCCGCATCCCGCGTTCGCGGCGGGAATTCATTTGCCAGTCGGCAGCCGGCTTTGGTGGAATGGCACTGGCCTTTATGTTGCACCGCGACATCCTTCGGGCCGATGTCGCTAAGATTATTAATCCTCTGGCTCCCAGGAAGCCTCACACATCGGCCAAGGCCAAGTCGATCATCTTCCTGTTCATGGCCGGGGGGCCCAGCCAGATGGACACCTTCGATCCCAAGCCGCTCCTTAACAAGCTGGAAGGTCAGCCGCTGCCCCCCAGCTTCGGTCCGATCAAATCTCAGTTCCTTAAACCCAATGCCCGCCTTCTGGGGACACGCCGGACCTTTGAAAAGTACGGTCAGTCCGGGATTGAGGTTTCCGATCTGCTCCCTACTATTGTGACATCATCGTCCATTCGGCTGCGCAATATCAGATGATGAGCGGAAGGTTGGTTCCCGGATTCCCCAGCATGGGTTCTTGGATTATTTATGGGTTAGGCTCAGAAAGCCAATCACTGCCCTCTTATGTGGTGATGCCCGCACCGGAAGGCGCGCTGGAAGGCGGCCAGCCCATGTATGGACAGGGTTTCCTGCCGGCAGTTTATCAACCCACCATGATGCGACCTGACCAGGATCCGATTCTCAATCTGGATTTGCCTAGAGGGATAAACCGTCAACAGCGGCGACGAACTATTGATCTGATCAGGGAGCTTGGACAGGCCAGCCTGGCTCCGGAGGACAATGAAATCTCAGCCAGGATTGCCAGTTATGAATTGGCTTTCCGCATGCAGACCGAAGCTCCCGAACTGGTGGATATTTCGACTGAGCCGGAGGAAACCCGGGAACTTTATGGAATTGGAAAGCAGTCCACTGACGATTATGGCCGCCGCTGCCTCCTGGCTCGCCGCATGGTCGAAAAGGGTGTACGCTTTGTTTGTGTGGTCGCGGGAGGCGGGCCGGGTGAGTTACAGTGGGACGCCCATAACGACATCGAGGAAAACCATCAGCGTCTGGCAAGTCAAACTGATAAGCCGGTGGCAGGTCTGCTGAGGGACCTGAAACGTCGAGGAATGCTGGAGTCCACACTGGTTGTATGGGGCGGGGAATTTGGACGTACCGCCTTGGCCGAAGGTGAGGACCCCACGACGCTGGGCCGTGACCATAGCCCTACCGGGTTCACCTGGTGGATGGCCGGCGGTGGGGTGAAAGGTGGAACGGTCGTAGGCAAAACTGACGAGCTGGGGATTCACGCCATTGAGGACAAGGTCCATTTTCGCGACCTTCATACCACGATTCTGAATCAGTTGGGTCTGGATCAAAATCAGTTGACCTACTTGCACCTGGGTCGTGAAGAGCGTCTCACCGAATTGCAGGGGAAGGTCATTGAAGAAATTGTGTAATGCGCATGAGACTTTTCCACTACCTTAGCGGAAAATGCCCCAGCAAGTAATCCTCGTGATTGTCTGGACCACTGCCTCCCTGTGCGGGCCGATGTTTTCACGTTTCACGCATCACGTTTCATCTATCAGGCTCTTAAGAAACTCTAACGCCATATAAAGCTCTTATCTATTAAAAAACCCATGGCACAAGTCAAACGCAGTCCAGAAATCCACGAGCTCGTTGTTGTCGGCTCGGGTGCCGGAGGTGGGACGGTCGTCCAGGTGCTGACTGCTCTGGGCGTCAAAGTCACCCTGCTCGAGGCCGGCCCCATGTTGGACCCCGCCAAGGAATTTAAAGAGCACATGTGGCCCTATGATGTGGATCACCGTGGGGCTGAAGGAGGAGGAGCAGCTTATTTCGGTCGGGGAAAACCTTTTGGCTATTTCACCACCACCAGTGGCGGCTGGGAACTCGAAGGTGAGCCTTACACGGTGGGTGAGGGTAGCGAGTTTCGCTGGTTCCGCTCTCGTATTCTGGGAGGCCGGACCAACCATTATGGCCGGATCACCTTGCGGTTCGCCGACTACGACTTCAAGCCCTATGACAGGGACGGTCTTGGCGCCAACTGGCCTATCTCCTATAAGGACCTTGCTCCCTACTATGACAAGGCGGAGTCGTTCATCGGTGTCACGGGCAGCAAAGAGGGCATCCGTAGTGCCCCCGATGGAGTTTTCCACGAACCGCCCCCACCCAAGGCCCACGAGGTTCTCATTAAGAAAGCCTGCGA
This sequence comes from Acidobacteriota bacterium, assembly GCA_003224725.1. Lineage (GTDB taxonomy): Bacteria > Acidobacteriota > Terriglobia > Versatilivoradales > Versatilivoraceae > QHZQ01. Next base: position 5,839 of record QHZQ01000219.1, read on the forward strand.
AACACTGAGGATCCTCTGTGTCGCCAACAGGCGCGCCGTCATTACCCGTGAACTCAACGGCAGGCCCCCCTGTCATTACTGCGGACAGTGTGGCCGTGGTTGTTTGACGGCTTCGAATTATTCTTCCAGCCAGGTACAGATCTTCCCGGCAATGAAGACCGGCAAGCTGAAGATCATCGACATGGCTATGGCCAGGGAGATCCTGACTGACGAAAATGGAAAGGTGAGCGGCATTTCTTACATCGACAAGAAAACACGCACCGAACAGCAAATCGGTTGCCGGATCGTAGTCCTGGCTGCCAGCGCGTGCGAATCGGCACGCCTCCTGCTGAATTCGAAATCCAAGCTATTCCCTAACGGTCTAGCCAATGGCTCCGGAGTAGTGGGCCGCTTCTTAATGGACTCAGTGGGTTTCGATTTGGCTGGACAGGTTCCTGCCTTAGAGGGACTTCCCCGCTATGACAGCGACGGATTCGGAGGCGCCCACCTTTACATGCCCTGGTGGGAGTGGGAAAACCAAAACAAACTAGGGTTTCCGCGCGGCTACCATATTGAGATCGGAGGCGGTTATGGGATGCCACAAGTGGGGTCCTTCCATCGGGCGGCCGCCAGGTACGGCTATGGAAAAAAATTGAAAGAGGGTGCTCGCAAAGATTACGGTACTTTCGTGGCTTTTGCCGGACGCGGAGAAATGATTCCCAACCATCATAGCTACTGTGAGATTGACCCAAACGTTGTGGATAAATGGGGCATCCCTGTACTGCGGTTTCACTTTAAATGGACAGACTATGAATGGAAGCAAGCGCGGCACATGGAGCAAACCTTCGCAGCCATCATCGAGACGATGGGAGGCAAGGTCCACCATCTAACTCCCACCCAACGGGAAAACAACGGCATCTCGGTTCCCGGTACGATTATTCACGAAGTGGGAACGGTGCGGATGGGTAGTGATCCCCGGACTTCTGCTCTGAACGGTTTCTGCCAGGCTCATGAGGTAAAAAATCTGTTTGTGTGTGACGGTGCCTCCTTTGTCAGCAACCCCGACAAGAATCCGACGCTAACCATTAATGCCTTGGCCTGGCGCGCCTCCGAATACCTGGCCGGGGAGATGAGGAAAGGGAATGTCTAATAACAGAGATCAATGGGTACAGATCGACGGGGTGTCGCGGCGCGACATGCTCCGCAACATCGCTCTGGCTCTCACCACGGTTGCCGGGGGCCAGCTTAAGCTGGAGGCAGCTCAACAGGTCCATCAGCACGCCCAAGAAGAGAAAAAGAAGACAGGCACGTACAAGCCCAAGCTCTTCAATGAGCGCGAATTCAAGACGCTGGGACGCTTGGCGGAGTTGATTGTCCCTGCTGACGAAATTTCCCGTAGTGCGCGCGATGCCGGTGCACCGGAATTCATCGATTTATTGTGCAGCCAGAACCAGGAGTTAGCTGTCATTTACACGGGTGGGTTGCTGTGGCTGGATCGGAGAATGCAGAAGCGTTATTCAGTGCTTTTCACCGAGGCCAGGGAAGATCAGCAGACCGCCATGCTGGACCTACTGGTGGAGGCAGACCGGGAAGAACAAGAGCGAAAGTCAAAGGGGCTGACTTACGAGGGCACACATCGTTACAAGGGCTTTGGTTCCTACGGTATTTTTACCCCCTCAGAGTTGGGACCTGGCATCGTTTTTTTCGACTGGTTGCGCAAGATGACAGTGGATGCTTTCTACACCAGCGAAATCGGCATCAAGGACGTCGGATACAAGGGCAACGGTGCGAGAGCTCAGTTCGAGGTGCCTCAGGAAGCCATCGACTACGCTCTGAAGCGAAGCCCGTTCGGGCAGTCCTGAGTCTGACGTAGTTTTTCCGAAATAGCTTTCCCATCGGGCTGTGTCCCCATCACAGCCTGGTCCTTCCCCAGTAGTGGGACCTGACTGAGGAGGGGTTTTAGGATTTTCAAGTAAGACTTGAGAATTCAAGTCCAATAAGTGAGAACTCGTATGAATAGCCTTCTCTTTAAGAGTTTGACGTTTCTCCTCCTTCTTTCCGCCCTGGCCCGTTATCAGCCGCATCCTTCGCAGAGTGATTGGCCCGAGTGGCGCGGTCCCGCTCGCGATGGGACCTCTCCAGAAAAGGGCTTGCCCACCCAATGGTCGCCCGCTGGAGAGAACCTAGCCTGGAAGGCTCCGTATGGTGGGCGTTCGGCCCCGATCGTTGTGGGTGACCACCTCTTTTTGCAGAATGCCGTGGGGAAGGGCGAGACGCTCCAAGAGCGCGTAATGTCCTTGAATGCAGACACCGGCAAGGTCCTGTGGGAGCATCACTTCAATGTTTACATGAGCGATGTCCCGCCGCACCGCGTTGGCTGGGCCTCTCCGGCAGCCGATCCCGCCACAGGCAACGTCTATGCGTTTGGGGTTGGCGGTACCCTGCTGGGGTTATCCAATGACGGAAAGCTCCTCTGGGAACGTTCCTTGGCAGAGGACTTTGGAATCGTCACCACCCACGGCGGGCGCACCGTCTCCCCGGTGGTGGAAGGAGACCTGGTCATCGTCAGCGCACTTACGGCCGGCTGGGGAAACCAGGCGCGCGGAAGCCAGCGCTTTATGGCGTTCGACAAAAAGACAGGCGAAACCGTCTGGGTAAGCTCGCCAGGTGGGCGGCCTTTCGACACCACCTATGCCCCTCCCATTGTGGCTGCTGTCAACGGAATGCGCCTGTTCATCGACGGCGGGGGTGACGGGTCGGTTCACGCCCTGAAGGTCCAGACGGGGGAGCCGGTTTGGAAGTACGAGATCAGCAAGCGGGGGATAAACACGGGCGTCGTGCTTAAAGGGACGACGGCCCTTGTCAGCCATGGTGAAGAAAATCTTGACTCCAGCGAAATGGGACTATTAGCAGCCATTGATGCGACCGCCACCGGCAATATCGGTAAGGATCAAATCAAATGGAGTGTCAAAGGGTTCATCGGCGAGTACTCTTCTCCCGTGATTGATGGAGACCGCCTCTATCAAATAGACAACGGGTCGAATTTGTATGCTTTCGATATTGCTTCGGGCAAACAGCTCTGGAAACACAACCTGGGAACCATTCAGAAATCTTCACCCGTGTTGGGGGATGGAAAGCTGTATGTCGGCACAGAGAGTGGCAAGTTTTTCATTCTGAAGCCCGGGCCAGACCGTTGCGAGATTCTGGATGAAGATTTGCTCGGAAGCGAACTTGCACCGGAAGCCGTGATAGGTTCCGTGGCTGTTTCGCGGGGACGCGTCTATCTCGTCTCCAGCGATGCGCTCTATTGCATAGGTAAAAAGACTACAGCTCTGCCTCCCCCGGTTGAATCTAAAGACTCACCTCCGTCCGACTCGCCCGCCACCCAGATACAAGTGATTCCGACCGAGCTTGTCTTGAAGCCTGGAACAAGCGTTCATTTTCACTGCCGCCTTTTTGATGTTAAAGGCCGGTTCTTGCGGGAAGGACAGGCCGCGTGGTCACTCGAGCAACTGCGCGGCATCGTCCAGGAGAATGGCCAGTTCACGGCCGCTGCGGATGGAGCGGGTCAAGCCGGGCAGGTCAAGGCGACTGTCGGGCAGCTCTCTGGAGTGGCGAGAGTCAGGGTCATTCCGCCCTTGCCCTGGAATGAGAACTTTGAATCTCTTCCCGGGGATGCCGTGCCTCCCCATTGGATCAATGGAGCCGGAAAATTTGTGGTGCGTGCCATCGAAGGTAATAAGGTGTTGGTCAAGCTGGCCGACAATCCGTTTACCAAGCGCGCTCGCGCTTACATGGGGCCCTCGGACTGGTCCAATTACACGATTGAAGCCGATGCCAGAGCCACGGAGAAACGGCGCCAGATGGGCGATGCAGGTGTTATCGCTCAGCGATACGCTCTGATACTCTTTGGGAACCACCAGAAACTGGAACTGGAGTCCTGGCAGCCTGAGACCACTCGCACGGCGAGAATCTCCTATACCTGGAAACCTGACACCTGGTATCGGTTAAAGTTGCAGGTAGAAAACCTGGCTGGTGGGAAAGTTCGGGCCCGGGGCAAGGTCTGGCCCGTCTCCGAAGCCGAACCTTCCACCTGGTCCATCGAAAGACTGGATCCCATTCCCAATCGGCAAGGGAGTCCCGGGCTCTATGCCGATGCTACCAATGAAATCTTTTTCGACAATCTGAAGGTAACATCTAATCAATGAACTCAAGAAAAATCACCTCGAGCGAAGGACTGCCCCACAACCAATTACTTCGAAAGCTTGTCTTAAGACCGGTCCCGATGGCCTCCACGCAAGGCCGTTCAAGAATGCTTCCTCTGGCCGGTCTGGCTTTATTGATGGTCCTCATTTTCCCCATCATTTTCGTTTCCGCTTCCGATCCCGGCACAAGCGACTGGCCGATGTGGGGTGGTACACCGGATCGCAACATGGTGTCGAAGGCCAAAGGGCTACCCACAAGTTGGGACACGGCCACCAGGAAGAATGTCAAGTGGGTGGCGGCACTGGGGTCACAGACTTACGGGAATCCGGTGGTCTCCGGTGGCATGGTTTTCGTCGGCACCAACAACGAGGGCTTGCGCAATCCTAAGGAAGGCGGAGACCGGGGCGTTCTGATGGCCTTTCGGGAATCAGATGGAGAATTTCTCTGGCAAGCCACTTCTGAGAAATTGCCCGCTGGGCGCGTTAACGACTGGCCTTATCAAGGGGTCTGTTCTTCTCCTCTAGTGGAGGGTAACCGGCTCTATTATGTCACTAACCGCTGCGAAGTGGTCTGCCTCGATACCCAGGGATTCCGCGATGGAGAAAACAATGGCCCTTACAAAGACGAAAAATTCACAGGACCCACGGATGCCGATATCATCTGGAAATTCGACATGATCGAAGAAGTGGGCTCTCACCCCCACAACATGGCGAATTCCTCGCCCGTTTCCTTTGGAGATTTAATTTACGTTAGCACTTCCAACGGACAGGATGAAAGCCATGTCAACATCCCTTCGCCCAAGGCCCCCAGCATCATCGCGCTGAACAAACAGACGGGGAAACTGGTGTGGGAAGATAATTCGGTCTTTGATCGGATTCTGCATGGCCAGTGGTCTTCAGCCGCTGTGGGAAGGATTGGCGGCGTGGACCAGGTCATGATAGGCCAGGGAGATGGCTGGATCCGGGGCTATGAGGCCCTGAGCGGGAAGAAACTCTGGGAATTTGATACGAATCCAAAGGACTCGGTCTGGCAAAAAACGCGTAATGAGCTCATCGCCACGCCGGTTATCTACGACGAACATGTGTACGTTGCCAACGGCCAGGATCCCGAGCACGGCGAGGGCGTGGGACACCTCTACTGCATTGATGCGACCAAGCGGGGAGACATCACCGAAAGCGGCAGGGTCTGGCACTATGATAAGATTCGCAGATCGATCTCCACGGCAGCTATTTCGGATGGCCTGGTCTATTACCCCGATTTCAGCGGGTTTTTGCACTGTCTGGACGCTAAGACGGGAAAGCTCTACTGGGTTCACGACATGCTCGCGGCCGTGTGGGGCTCCGCGTTGGTTGCGGATGGGAAGGTCTACCTGGGCGACGAAGATGGTGACGTCGTGGTGCTGCAGGCCGGAAAGGAAAAGAAGGTGCTGGCTGAAATGAACATGGGAAGCTCGGTCTACTGCAGCCCGGTTCCTGCCGGCGGCACCCTTTTTATCGCCAATCGAAACCAACTCTTCGCGCTGGCAGAGAAGAAGCCGTAGAAGCCTCCTAACAGTAACAGACAATTAAGCCGCAATGCCTCAACGCTTTAGCCCAAGTGACTTTTTGTTCTTGACAAATACAGTAATTACAGGTAGAAGATAGACAATCTGTATTTACTGATGTTTACAGGAGGTTGCTTATGCTAGTGGATACTGAGGTCAAGGTTGCTGACGAATGCTGGATTGCTCTCGCCCAACTTCACAAGACGCATCCCGAAAAAAAATCATTTTCTGCGTCGGAAATACTGGATCGATTGAGACAAGAGAAGGTGCATTCTGAGGTGCGCCCAGGTGTACCACCTCACATCTACCTTCATAATGTCGCCAACCTTCCACCTAATTCAGCAAAATATCGTATGTTCTATCGGCTCGAAGACGGAACCTATCGGTTGCTCCGACCGGGCGATGATTCTCATCCGGACCGTCGCGGGAAGACTCATCCAAACAGGGCCGATCTGCCCTCGCGCTACCACAAACTCTTAGATTGGTACGAAAGGGAATACTGTGCGAGATCGGACCGATCAGTGGAAGAGAACGACCCAGTCCTGCAAATGCGCGGTGTCGGAAAAGAAATCTGGGCTGATGAAGGAGGAGATGCTTTTGTCGCCAGGGAGCGTGCCGCGTGGCCTGGGAATTTGGAAAGCAAAAACGCCCTTGCTGGCTTGGGGCCTCGAGTGGAGCGAGTGTGGAAACGGATTTTGCAACATCAAGGTGAAGAGTTTCGCACTAAATCGAAGCGTCCGTTTACTTATTCCGTCGAAGGCGACAGTGGCTTATGGTTCTATCTGGAAGGCAGACGCGTCAACAAGAGACTTTGGCGGGGCGACCTTGAAAAAGCGGTGGCGCGATGTCCGATCAGCAAACTCACAGACATCAGTGATTGCTTCGATCCATCCTACTTATTCGGTTTGCTCATGGATCCGCGCATCTCGAACAAAGAATGGTAGGAGGGATCTTGGCCAAAATATTCTGGGACACGAATCTCTTTATCTATCTCATGGAGGAAAATCCCACTTTTGCTCATCGAGTTGCGGAAATTCGTCGCGGAATGTTGTCACGAGGTGACAATCTTTACACGAGCGCATTCACGGTAGGGGAGATTCTCGTGAAACCGTCCGTTACCGGGCGGTCCGACTTAGAAAGCCAATATCGGGCGTTCTTTTCACGGCCAGGGATCGCAATCATTTCATTTGACCTTCCCGCTGCGCATCATTATGCACAAATTCGCCAGGATCCCACGATTCAGCGGCCTGATGCGATTCAACTGGCGTGTGGCGCCGCGGCCGAAATAGATCTCTTCATTACGAATGATGAGCGCCTCAGCAGGAAGTTTGTCAGAGGCATTCAGTTTATAACAAGTTTGGAGAGGGCGCCTATCTAAGAGATATCATCGACGGTCTCTTGCTCTCGGCAAAGCAGAAGTTGTCCGCTTCAGTGCCTTGTACTCTGCATAGGCCTCATCCAGCTGCCGAACTGCCTGACTGGGAGTTGAAATCGAAGCGAACAGAAAAGCTAAGAGCGTAACCTCATAGTAGATGTGCCTATAGTTCCCTATGGAGTTTGAGCTCTAACGGCCAAGCTCAGCGACCGCCGCCGGAAACGCCCGGCAACTGCAACAGTGGGGGCCAAATTCTTCCGAACCGTCCGACTGCCGAGCCGCGGTTCGCTGCAGCGGATCTGTTCGGCGGCCATTACTAGCCAGAAATCCCTATGCATTGTTCATCATCGTTATTTGCCACTCAAGGGGAGCCTTACGGGGCGGAAAGAAATCGCAAGATTTCGAGCATCACACGCCCGCCCTGGTCTGTTCCAAAGATAAACTGAGCGTGGGCCGAGCCCTCGATGACGATGAGTTCCTTGGGGTCCGGAGCTTTCTCGAAATGTGCTCGCAGGCCCGGAAGCCGTGGGCCGGCGCCACTCGTATCGTCGCGGGTCATGATATAGAGCTTGCGAATCTTGAGCTTTTCCGGCGGACCCTCTGGTGTTGCCCCCAACAAGACCAGGCGATCGATTTGCCCTGGCTCTGCGATGGCGGCGTTCGCGGCGGCGCCGCCTCCCAAACTGCCGCCAATCGCAAAGACAGTCTTCGCGCCTCTGTCGCGCAGATAATGGACGCCGGCAAGGACGTCGAGGTGGAGCGGAGCGGTGAAGATGTCCTCCTGGCCCCGGCCTCGCGACTGGCCATAACCGCGGAAGTCGATGGCCAGAACACGAAATCCGGCCTTTGCCAGTTCCTGCGCCTGCTTTGCCCAACTCTCCTTGTTGAACCGACCTCCATGAGCCAGCACGACGCCACGGTCTCCCACTCCGTACAGGTCACCATAGACGAGACCTCCGTCCTGGGTCGGAAAGTGGACACGCTCCGCCGGTCTGGTGGGCTGCTGCTCGTCTGGACTGTGACCAGCGCTGAGTGATCGATCCGACAAGCAAGCGGCTATGAAAACCGCCCCTACGAACGCACAAACTACAAGTAACAGAGTCTTAGATATTCGCGTCATGTGAGAGAATGAGCAGCCGAATGCCCCCGCATCAGCCGCGCCGTTTTTTGGCGTCGGCTGCGGGCGGACTCTTAGACAGCCTAGATCCTGACCCCCCTTGCTTCTATTTATCTGCGAGCCTTCCCTCAAACTGCCAGTCCGAATTTAAGGTCCGCTCAGTTAGCTGTACGGCTACACGATCTCCATTAGGGCTGAGCGGAATAGAAGAGAATTGATGTTGGCGATCTCGTCGTAATCTAGTACGAAGACGTCACAAAACTTTGGAACTCCTCCAGGACTACTGCCAAACCCATCGCAACCCTGTTTGGAACTTTCCCGCTCCGGGACGTAGAGAGGCGTGGGGATGGCCACCGCGACCCAACCCATGCCCCGAAGTAGCGTCCAGATGGCCTTTAAGGCGACCTTAAAGCAGAGCGGCGTTCCCAAGCGCACGGTCAAGCGGCATTTTGTGTGTAAACTACCGTCCATTGAGAGAGGGGTTGAAAACTCCAACGATACTCCATGGTTTGGGAAACATAGACTAAACAACGATGGGTGGAAATCTCACCTCCAGTGAGCAAAATGTTTTTGATCTGGGTATGGAGGATCGGAACCTTGTTGCTCACCACATCCCAAACGATCTCGTAGTCTACCCCCAAATAATCGTGAATCAGCCTGTCTCGCATGCTGGCTATTGCCCGCCACGCCACCTCCGGGTATCGCTCCTTTAGTTGTCTTGGCACCTTCTTTGGTGGCCTCTCCGATGACCTCAATGCTGCGGACAAAGGCCCGTTTCGCTGTCTCGTCCTGCATGAATTGCTCCGGCTCCAAACCCTTCGTCTGTCTGATCAAATAGTCTGCTTCGTCCAAGACATGGCGGAGATACTCAAGTGGAGAAAGTGGCATCCTCCACCTCATCCAAAATATGCTGACCCATGTATGGACTTAGTGCCTCTGGAGTCACCAGTTCGACCCGACGCCAAATTACTCCAGAAAAAAGGAGAGCTCCATAAAGTTGTCAAATGTCTTCTGTCCGGGTTCGAACTCAACCAACAGGTCTACATCACTATCAGAGTGCTGCTGATCGTGCAGGAACGACCCAAACAATCCGAGCCTCCTCACACCGAGGGTCCTGATGTGGGACTGATTGTTACAGAGTATGGTTAGAATATCCTTCTTCGTCGGCATCATGCTATTTTAACTCAAGGAGTAATTGCTTAATGCAGGCGTAGCTTATAGTAGACTGCCTAATGGCGCCTAGTTTTGCGCGTTTTATTGAATGAGGCCTCCTAATTGAGTCATATTCTGCGGCCTTTTACCCACAGAAATCCACAACTTTTGTCTAAACAGGGCATAACTCCAAATAGGGTTGAAATAACT
>QHZQ01000220.1:0-3047 GCA_003224725.1 Acidobacteriota bacterium
ACGTGGCCATGAGGTACTGCCTGAGCCCCATCGATAAGCACTGCGACGTTCTGGCGATGGGCCAGCTCGACAATTCGCCGGACCGGATTGATGCTCCCGAGCGCGTTGGACACATGGGCCATTGCCACCAGCCGAGTTTTCGGAGTCAGCAATCTTTCGTACTCGTCAAGCAAAAGCTCGCCGGCATCGTTGATCGGAGCAATCCGCAAGATCGCACCTTTTTCTTCACAAAGCATCTGCCAGGGGACAATATTGGAGTGATGCTCCATGGCAGAGATGATCACCTCGTCGCCCGCCCGGACGTTTTGGCGTCCGTACGTGTTAGCTACCAGGTTGATGGCTTCCGTAGTGCCGCGGACAAAAACGATCTCCCGATCTTCAGCGGCGTTGATGAATCGCCGGACCTTGGTTCGCGCGTCCTCATATTCTTTGGTGGCTCGTTCACTCAAGAAATGAACGCCGCGATGAACGTTGGAGTTCTCTGCGGTGTAGTAACGCATGGTGGTGTCGAGCACGATCTGCGGCTTTTGACTGGTGGCCGCGTTGTCGAGGTAAACGAGCGGTTTACCATGAACTTTTTGTTTCAAAGTAGGGAAATCTTCCCTGACTTTGTAAACATCAAAGGGGATACGGCGCTCTTGCTTAGTTTTTGAGACAGGCCGATCCGTTACAGCTTTCATAAGGTTAATCTCTCGTTTTGAGGCAATCGCGAAAACAAGATATTCTCAAGTTCCGTGCGAATGGATTCGATTTTGATTCGACTCGTGATATCACTGGCGAAGGCATAGGTGAGCAAGTTCCGGGCTGTTTCCAAATTAATGCCACGTGAGCGCAAATAAAAAATGACATCTGCGGACAACTGGCCAATGGTAGCTCCGTGGGTGCACTTAACATCGTCGGCGTAAATTTCCAACTGAGGATTGGTATTGACCAGGGCCCCTTCGGAAAGCAGCAGGTTCTTGTTGGTCTGCTTGGAATCGGTCTTCTGGGCGCCCGGGCGCACAATAATTCTGCCGTTGAAAACCCCTCTGGCCTTCTCGTCCAAAATCCCTTTGTAGAACTCACGGCTACTGCAATGGGGTTTAGCGTGATCTATCTGAGTGTGGTTGTCCACGTGTTGCTGGCCCGTGACCAAGTACAGTCCGTTAAGGACTGACTCACAACCTTCTCCATCCAGCACCGCATTGACATCATTCCTTACCAGAGCGCCTCCCATCGAGATGGAGCAAGTGGAGAAAGTGGTGCTGCGAGCCTGTTGAATCTGCAAGGTGGCAACGTGGAAAGCTTGCACGCTCTCACGCTGCAACTTGTAATGGTCGATAACGCTGTTTTCCCCCGCTACGATTTCTGTTACTGCATTGGTAAAATAGACCGCTTTGTCGAGCCCAACGTAACTTTCGACAATCTTCACCTGGGTGTTCGCCCCCGCCACGATCAGATTTCTTGGATGTGAGACCTCGGGTTTCCCACTGGCAGTCGCGATGAAAAGCAGGTGGATCGGTGCGTCGACAATTGAATCTTTGGGGATATAAACGAAAGCTCCATCGCTGATGAAAGCCGTGTTCAAAGCTACAAAGGGATGATCATGATAACTGGCATAGCGACTTAGATGAGCTTCCAATCTGGTTGGGTCGTTTTGCAGAGCCGTTGCCAGATTGCCTAACTGTGCTCCCTGGGACAGACTGCGAGGCGAAGAAAGCTCTTGAGAAAAATGCCCATTGAGAAAAACAAGCAAGTGGCCAGCCCAATTTCCACCGGTGAAGCGCTCAAGCGTCTTGCCTGTGACTCCATTGGGCTGAAAACCTGCAAGCCTAAAAGGGACCTTGGCTATGGGTGCGACATTGGTGAACCGCCAGTCCTCGTTATGAGTGCTAGGGAATCCCAGTTTGAGGAAACGAGCAATCGCAGCCTTGCGGACATCATGGACCCATAACGGCTCCCTTTGGGGCTGGGTTTTCTCAAACTGAGTGAAACTCGACAAGTAGAGGTCTTTTTCTTCTGTGACACCAGGCATATTCGCAGTGTTCCCTTCTAAGATTTCACCGTCTGGACGTTTTCAACTTCCTCCTCGAGCCAGGCATAACCCTTGTCTTCCAATTCCAGGGCTAGTTCCTTGCCCCCGGATCTTACGAAGCGACCGTTCGATAGCACATGCACGTAGTCAGGAACAATGTAGTTTAGCAACCGCTGGTAGTGGGTGATTACGATCACGGCACGATGCCTGGCGTGGAGCGCATTGACCCCGTTAGCCACGATTTTCAAGGCGTCGATGTCCAAACCAGAGTCGGTCTCGTCCAAAATCGCGAGCTTCGGATCCAGCACTGCCATTTGAAAAATCTCATTCCGCTTCTTTTCCCCGCCGGAAAAACCTTCATTGACCCGCCGATTGATGAGGCTCTCGTCCATGTCCATCAACTTCATTTTTTCCTTAACCAATTTCAAGAAATCCATGGCATCCAGTTCGTCCTGGCCGCGGTGCTTGCGAATGGCATTAAGGGCTGCCTTTAGTTGCTGACGCCTGGAATTTCCACAGGGTACTGGAAAGCCATGAAGATTCCTTGGCGGGCCCGATCTTCCGGCGCCATTTCCAACAGGTTTTTTCCTTCGAAGAACACCTCTCCTTCGGTCACCCAGTAAGAGTCCCGCCCGGCCAGAACCTGAGCCAGGGTGCTTTTTCCCGAGCCATTTGGGCCCATGATGGCATGGATTTCTCCGGCATTCACTTTAAGGTCGATTCCCCTCAAAATCTCTTTACCTTCTACCTGGGCGTGCAAGTTTCTAATTTCCAGCATTCTTCATTTTCTCCTTTTCGATTTATCCAACGCTTCCTTCGAGACTCACGCCGAGCAGCTTTTGGGCCTCAACGGCAAACTCCATGGGTAGTTCGCGGAAAACCTCCTTGCAGAAACCATTGACGATCATGGAGACGGCATCTTCTGCCGAGATCCCACGCTGCTTGCAGTAAAAAATCTGGTCCTCACCGATCTTCGAAGTCGAAGCCTCGTGCTCCATCTGGGCCGTGCTGTTCTTTACTTCAATATAAGGAA
>QHZQ01000220.1:3060-10919 GCA_003224725.1 Acidobacteriota bacterium
AAATTTCGAGCCGCCGTTGCGTTCTTAAGGATCTTTACCGCTCCACGATAAGTATTCTGACCGTGCCCGGCGGAAATGCCCTTGGAAACGATCGTGCTCCGAGTGTTCTTGCCTATATGAATCATCTTGGTCCCGGTATCCGCCTGCTGGTAATTGTTGGTTAGGGCTACTGAATAGAACTCGCCGATAGAATTGTCTCCCTGGAGGATGCAACTGGGGTATTTCCAAGTAATGGCCGAGCCGGTCTCGACTTGCGTCCAGGAAATCTTGGAGTTAATGCCCAGGCACTTCCCTCTCTTGGTAACGAAGTTATAGATACCCCCCTTCCCGTCCTTATCCCCTGGATACCAGTTCTGTACAGTCGAGTACTTGATCTGAGCATTGTCGAGGGCCACCAGTTCTACCACGGCCGCGTGCAACTGATTCTCGTCCCGCATGGGGGCGGTGCAACCTTCCAGGTAGCTCACATAGCTACCTTCCTCGGCAATGATCAGCGTCCGCTCGAACTGGCCAGTATCGGCTGCATTGATGCGGAAGTAGGTGGAAAGCTCCATCGGGCAGCGGACCCCCTTCGGGATATAGCAGAACGAGCCATCGCTGAAGACCGCGGAGTTCAGTGTAGCGAAGAAGTTATCTGTGTAAGGCACCACCGATCCAAGGTACTTCTGAACCAAGTCCGGATGGTGCAGGACGGCTTCCGAGAACGAACAGAAAATGATGCCCATCTCCGCCAGCTTGTCTTTGAAGGTAGTGGCCACCGAGACGCTGTCAAAGACAGCATCCACGGCGACCCCGCTCAGCCGCTCCTGTTCCTTCAGGGAAATGCCCAGCTTCTCATAAGTCGCCAGCAATTGCGGGTCAACCTCTTCCAGACCGTTGAGGGCCTTCTGTTGCTTGGGAGCCGCATAGTAAATGATGTTTTGATAGTCAATGGGTGGGAAATGGACATTCTGCCAGGTTGGCTCCTTCATTGTCAGCCAATGCCGGTAGGATTTCAGACGCCACTCCAACATGAACTCGGGCTCGTTTTTCTTAGCGGAAATCATCCGAATGATATCCTCGTTCAAGCCACGAGGTATGGAATCGGATTCAATTTCCGTGACAAATCCCCACTTATATTCTTTATTGGCAAGTTCTTCAATTGTGTTGGTAGCGGTAGTCATCGTGTCTCCTTAATCAATATTCCTTCGGGGCCCGGCACAGTCACTTTGGTAATCAACCCCAGAGCCAAGCTTACTAGGTGTGTCCTTCAAAATCAAAAATGGACTTTGTTTCAAATACTCAGGTTGTAAATCCATTTGCTGTTGATGGTTCATTTGGGCGATAGTTATCTGGCCTAGCATTTGAACCACACTATCGTTCAACTGCTGTAGTGGGCTCTTAATGTTGCATTTTTCAAACTGCATACATAGCCCGTCGTCAGAAACGCAACTGGTTAAAGAAAGAGGTCCTTCAATAGCTTCAATCACTTCTGCTGCACTGATGCTCTCGGCAGACCGGGCCAGTGAATAACCGCCGTGGGTTCCGTGGTGTGACACCAGAAAGCCTCTCTGAACCAGTTTCTGGAGGATTTTCGCTAATAGTTCCAGGGGGATACCATAACTTTCAGCAATTTCCCTGGCATTCCACGAGGTACGATCAGGATGCTGAGCCAGGTGCATCAGAGCAATCATTCCGTAGTCCGCTTTTTTGGAGATTTTCAACATAATAAAACCCAACCATATACGACCAGGCTAGTCGCATATCTATTTTTAGTGGGATTTGACTAGAATGTCAAGCCATTGGGGTAAGTTATGTAAATTAATTTTGGGAAATGTTGTTGTTCGTCGAACAAACTGAAGCCTTTGATAGGAACCTACTGAAGGGACGGCTTGTAAAATTGCAACACGATTAATGGTTCCTGTTGCAAATAAGAGACATAATGCAATTTGGAGAAGTAGTCTCTCATTGCCTTCTAACTTGTGAATTACTTATAGTTTACCACTCAATCGGAGACATTGGCCAGAGATCTGCTAGGTCCGGGAGGCAGTATGGTTGACCTTTCTTACTAAGGAGATTGATCTTGAAATTCCAACAGACGCTTGGAGCTCCAATTTCGTTCTCGGGAGTTGGCCTTCACACTGGCGCTTCTGTGAATCTCAAAGTGGTGCCGGCTCCCCCAGACACCGGACTTGTCTTTCAAAGGGTCGACCTAGACAATTTTCGTATTGAAGCCAATATTAAGAACGTAGCTCGCGTGGCTTACGCCACTACCTTAATGAAACAGGGGGTGCTTCTCTCCACAGTTGAGCATCTGCTTTCTTCTCTTTATATTTTTGGTATCGATAATGCCTTCATCGAAATAAATAACCTCGAAGTGCCTATCCTGGATGGGAGCGCCTTGGACTTTGTAACCAAGATCCAGCAAGTCGGCCTTAAGACCCAGCGGGCAAAACGAAAATTTCTGGTGATTCAAAAGGCGCTTCATCTCAAAGACCGCGACAAGACGATTTCAATTCTTCCTGCCAAGAGTTTCCAGATTAGTTATACGATTGATTTCCGGCATCCACTGATTGGGAGACAATCTTTTGAATTTGAAGCTTCTGCGGACACCTTTGCCAAGGAAATTGCTCCGGCAAGGACCTTCGGTTTTTTTCACGAAGTGGAAGAGTTGCGGAAGAATGGATTAGTTCGAGGTGGATCGCTGGAAAACGCAGTCGTACTCACAGAAGATGGTATCCTAAACGCTATCTTAAGATTCAAAGATGAATTTGTCAGGCACAAGATCTTGGACAGCATTGGCGATCTCTCTCTAATAGGGCGGCCCTTGATTGGTCGCATTGTAGCTCACAAGGCCGGCCACGCAATGCATACTCATTTGGTTTCCAAGATTCTAAGTGACCGCTCTCTCTGGAGATTGGAAAGCGACTTAGATTGGAAACCAAACAAAGCAGCGAACGATTATTCTTACGCTTTGCCTCGCACAGTCAATTCCACGGGACCCGTCTGAATTCTCTCCTGCTCACCGCACGCCAAATCACCGAGTTCCAGGTCTCTCGGGGTAGAATTCTGCGAGTCCGCAATCCTCCGTCAGGGAGATAAGGAGTCCGGACTTTCGCCTTGATACCTTACTGCGCCTCTTCTATACTTAAACGCCACGAGCCGAAGGAAAGGCTTTTGACTTTATCATCGGCATAGCACAGCCAGCCAAAATCTTTGAACGGTAGTAGACTTCATCCTAACGAGGACATGTATGGAGCGGCATGAGTCGAAAACGGAAACCAATCCTTTTGAGGCGATGGTCTCAAGATTTAATGTGGCTGCTGAGAAATTGAACCTGGACGAAGGGCTCTATCAGGTAATGTTAACTGCCGACCGCGAAATCTGTGTGGCTATTCCTGTGCAGATGGACAATGGGAAGCTCAAGGTATTTAAAGGCTATCGAGTTCAGCACAGTTTGGCTCGCGGACCCGCTAAGGGCGGAATTCGTTACGCGGCTGATATAACGATAGAAGAAATCCGAGCTTTGGCCGCTTGGATGACTTGGAAGTGTGCGGTGGTCAATATCCCTTTTGGAGGAGCCAAAGGCGGGATTGTCTGTGACCCCAGTAAACTTTCGATGAGTGAGTTGGAGAAAATCACTCGCCGCTATACAGCCTCCCTCATCGACGTTCTTGGTCCTGAGCGAGACGTTCCGGCCCCAGACATCAACACGGATGAAAAGGTGATGGCTTGGATTATGGATACTTACAGCATGCACGTGCGCCACACAGTTACAGCTGTGGTCACGGGTAAGCCTCTTGATTTGGGTGGATCCGTAGGCCGGCGCGAAGCCACGGGCAGAGGATGTAAGATTGTCTGTGACCGCGCCATCTCCCGGATTGGAAGGAAAAGGGAAAACACTCGGGTCATCATTCAAGGCTTTGGCAACGTAGGGTCCATGGCGGCTCGAATCCTTTACGAGGCAGGTTACCAGATCATTGGCATTTCCGATGTCCACGGAGGCATTCTAAACACTCTTGGAATTAACATCACAAAGCTGTCGGCCCATGTTGAGGAGGCCAAAACGGTCGTAGGTTTTCCAGGCGCAGAGCCGATTGGCGGAAAGGAGCTCCTGGAGCACCCTTGTGATATCCTCCTGCCCGCAGCCACAGAAAACCAGATTACCAGTCAAAACGCCGATCGCATCAAAGCCAGCATCATTTGTGAAGGAGCGAACGGACCCACCACGGCTCAAGCGGACGAAATCTTGTACGACAAGAGAATTTTCATTATTCCTGACATTTTAGCCAATGCAGGGGGGGTGACCGTTTCTTATTTCGAATGGGTTCAAGATCGCCAAGGGTATTTCTGGAATTTAAAGACGGTAAATGAACGGCTGGAAGAAATCATGGTCAACAGCTTCGATACCGTCGCCGGCTATGCCGACAGGCATAGTGTCAACATGCGCATTGCCGCCTATATGTTGGCGATTGACCGGGTAGCCTATACGATCAGAGAACGTGGAATCTACGCATAATCAAGATGAATTGGCAGGAAATGGACATCCCTACGTGCTAGACCTATCTTTCATGCGAGAAAATCTGGAGTTGCTTAGATCGAAGATGCAACAACGGGGAACTTCAGTGCCTCTGGATGAATTCGAGAAACTGGACACAGAGCGCCGGCGCCTGATCGTTGAAACTGAGAAGCTCAAGCACCTTCGCAACCTCACCAACGATGAGATCACTGTGATGAGGAAGCAGAAGCTGGATGCCGGTCAGAAGATTGCTGAAATGAGAGAAGTTTCCGCAAAAATCAAGCAGCTGGACGAGGAACTCAGGCTGTGCGATGAAAAACTGCGGGCTATCCAGTTGACAATTCCCAATGTTCCTCACAGGACGGTACCCGTCGGTGCGGATGCATCAGCCAACGCCGAAATCCGTGTCGTCGGAAAAAGGCCCGAGTTCGACTTTGAACCTAAGGCGCACTGGGAACTCGGCCCTCAGCTCGGGATTATCGATTTCGACCGAGCCACCAAGATCACGGGTGCGCGATTCGCTCTTTACACAGGACTTGGAGCTCGACTGGAGAGGGCCTTAATCAACTTTATGCTGGATGTCCATACCCGAGAGCACCACTACGAGGAGGTGCTCCCTCCCTTTATGGCTAATTCGGCCAGTTTGCAAGGCACAGGTCAGTTGCCCAAATTTGCCGGCGATCTTTTCAAGGTTGAAGGCACCGATTATTGGCTCATTCCCACGGCGGAGGTTCCGGTCACCAATATTTACGCCGGAGAAATTCTTGATGGCTGCCAGCTACCTATTTATTTGACTGCTTACACACCCTGCTTCCGCAGTGAGGCGGGTTCTTATGGAAAGGACACCCGCGGACTGATACGACAACATCAATTCAACAAGGTGGAACTGGTTAAATTGACCACGCCTGCAACTTCTTACGAGGAGCTGGAATCGCTGACTCAAGATGCTGAAGAGATTCTTAAGCGATTGGGACTTCATTATCGGGTGGTTTCTCTTTGTACCGGGGATTTAGGATTCTCCTCAGCCAAAACTCACGACCTTGAAGTTTGGCTGCCAGGACAAAATGCCTACCGGGAAATCTCATCCTGCAGCAATTTTGAAGATTTTCAAGCCAGGAGAGCCAATATTCGATTTCGGCCAGAACCCAAGTCAAAGGTTGAATTCGTTCACACTCTAAACGGTTCCGGCTTGGCCGTCGGCAGAACCTGGGTGGCTATCGTGGAAAACTATCAACAGGCTGACGGCAGCGTCCTGATTCCTTCAGTACTGCGCACCTATCTAGATGGGATTGAAAGAATTACTCCTTGATGTGGTCTACGCCTTGGGTCATAAAGTTAGGCGCATTGCAAGACAGGCAATTTCCTCAGGATACCACCACCAGGGTTTCTCCCGCGTTGACCGTTTGATTTTCGATAACATTCACGTGATCTATCTTCCCGGCCTTAGGTGATTTAAGCTCGTTCTGCATTTTCATTGCTTCAATGACCGCGACCCCCTGACCTTCGTGTACCCGGTCCCCAGCCTTCACCAACAGCTTCACCACTTTTCCGGGCATAGCAGCCACAACCGGGACAGGCCCAGCGGCATCGAAGAGACTGGGAGCAATGTGGCGAAGCTCTTTCGGATTAAGCAGCGAGATTTCGAAGGACACTCCATTGACGAGCACTTGAAAAGTGCCGTCCACTCCGGCGACGACGGCATCATAGGAACGTCCACCAATGATGAGCGAAAAGGAATTAGCAGAAATTTCTACAGCGTCCACATCCATTAACTGACCGCGGAAGAAGATTTGGGTACGATTATTTGAACGGCGTACTTCAATCGTCTCTCTCTTCCCTTCAATCAAAACTTCGAATGTCGATTTATTGGATAGGCCGCGTTCTCTGATCATCCCGCAAACAATCCCTCTCATTTGTTTCTAAAGGCATTCAACCTGCCCCACAATTTCCAAGGAGCCTCAGCGTTCGGAACTGTCAAGGGATCGCGGTCTCTCTTTTTGCTTGCAAAGAGGGCCGCGGCGATCGTCGCCACTTCCCTTGACGATGTGGCTGCTTGTTTGGAGCGTTCCTGCGAATAACACATCTCGATGAAATCGGTACTCAAATCTCCAGACAGGAACTTTTCGTGACATAAGACGGACTGGAAGAACGGGATAGTAGTTTTGATTCCACCCACTTGATATTCGCTAAGAGCGCGTCGCATCCTCTGAATGGCTTCGTCGCGATTCCTTCCCCAAGCCACCGACTTCGAAAGCAATGGATCGTAATAGATCGGCACTGTCCAACCCTCATAAATCCCGCTATCGTCTCGAATGCCAGGTCCTGCCGGCGTCTTCAAGTGGGTTATCCTTCCGGCTGAGGGGAAGAAATGGTTATCAGGGTCTTCTGCATAAATACGGCATTCAATGGCAGCACCGTATCGCCGAATGTCTTTTTGTCTGTGGCTAAGGGGTTCCCCATAAGCGATTTTGATCTGCTCCTTAACAAGATCAACCCCGGTTACCATTTCCGTGATGGGATGTTCTACTTGAAGGCGTGTATTCATCTCTAAGAAATAGAAATTGCGCTCGGAATCCACCAGGAATTCAATCGTCCCCTAACCTGATGACGGCTTTCCCCATCTCCGCTCTCACTTCTTCCGTCATCAAGGGAGAGGGGCATTCCTCAATTACTTTTTGGTACCGCCTCTGTATGGAGCACTCGCGCTCACCCAGGTGTATGACATTCCCATGCCGGTCTGCCAAAACCTGGAACTCAATATGTCTGGGATGGTTCAGATACTTTTCCGCATAGACACTTGAGTCACCGAAAGAGGCTTTCGCCTCCGCCCGGGCTTCGCGCAAAGCGGAAGACAGTTGCTCTGCTTTATGAACCAATCGCATGCCCTTACCACCGCCTCCGGCAGAGGCTTTGAGCACCAGGGGAAATCCGGTTTGTTCGGCGATCGACCGGGCATCGTTATCGTCTCTCAAGGGAGATTCAGAGCCGGGGACAACCGGAATCCCGGCTTGAATGGCATGTCTACGAGCAGCGATTTTTTCTCCCATCTGTTCCATGGTGGCTGCAGTGGGTCCAATGAAACAGATTGAGTTGAACTGGCATTGCCTGGCAAAATCAGGATTCTCAGCTAAGAACCCATAGCCGGGATGAATGGCTTCTGCTCCGCTGGACTTGGCAATCTGAAGGATCTTGGAGATGTTGAGGTAGCTGTCGGCCGCGGCTGATGGCCCCAGGAGATAGGCTTCATCAGCCCTGAGGACATGCAAGCAGGTTCGGTCACATTCAGAAAAGACGGCCACCGTGGCAATCCCCATTTCTCTGGCCGCACGAATCACTCGTACGGCAATTTCGCCGCGATTGG
>QHZQ01000738.1 GCA_003224725.1 Acidobacteriota bacterium
GAACACTTCTCCCTGGAACTCCGCTGGAAACCTGAAGTCCGCATGCAAGACTCCAACCACGGTAAAAGGGCTCCCATCCAATAGTACTGTTTTGCCAACAGCGGCGGGATCGGCGCCAAAACGTCGCCGCCAGAGATCATGGTCCAGCAAAGCCACAGGTCGGGCCCCGGGGCGGTCCTCTTCTGGAAGAAATTCACGCCCGAGGAATGGATGGATACCCAAAAGTGAAAAGAAGTTGGCGGTAACTCTGGCACTGTGAACTCGCTCAGGTTGTCCAACTCCAGGTACTACTAGATTAGTAAAAGGTGAAACCCCGGTTCCATACGCCGCCATCTCCTCAAAGGTCTGGTTCTGCTGTCGCCAGCCAACGAAATCCGGGGCGAGGACGAACGACGTATTTGATCGGGGATAGAATTCCGTTATCCAGAGGAGACGGTCAGCGGCTTTAAATGGCAAAGGGCGAAGCAGGATGGCATTCACCACGCTGAACATCGCGCTGTTAGCCCCGATGCCCAGTGCGAGCGTGACAACTGCGACAGTCGTAAAGCCTGGGTTTTTGAGCAGCTTCCGAATGGCGTAGCGAAGGTCATTAAGCATATTGGTTAGTTGTCAGTGGTTGGTAGTTCAAGGTCCAAGGTCCAACGTCCAAAGTCTAAAGTCCAAGGTCCAAAGCATAAGGTCCACGTTTTAAGTTTGGGTCCAAGTGCAAGGGTTTCGGAGCTCCGGAACATGAACTCGCGAACTGTTTCAATCGGTAATCGGAAATCCAAAATCGGCAATTTGGCTCACTCGTGTCTGAGTGCTGCGATCGGGTCAACCTTTGTTGCCCTCCAGGCTGGGAGATAGCAGGCCAGCAAGGCCACAGCAGCCAGCAGCAGTGAAACACTAAGAAAGGTAATCGGATCAGTAGCACTCACACCAAAGAGCAGGCTGGATAGAAGCCGAGTGAGAGCCAAGGCCCCGGCCAATCCGATTCCCAAACCGATCACAGCTAGCACCATCCCGCGGCCGACTATTAAGCCGAGGACGTCGCGCGGCTGAGCACCCAGCGCGACCCGAATACCTATCTCGTGCGTCCGTTGTGTGACCGAATGGTGCATCAGTCCATAGATTCCAATGGCCGCCAGCAGCAGGGCCACGACAGCAAATAGACTCAGCAAACTGGTTTGGAATCGCCGTTGTGACCCCAGTTCTCGAAGCCAAAGCTCTACCGTCGTGACGTGATCCAGCCAGACTGTTTTGTCGAGCGACTGGATCTCGCTTCGCACTGCAGC
This sequence comes from Acidobacteriota bacterium, assembly GCA_003224725.1. GTDB lineage: Bacteria > Acidobacteriota > Terriglobia > Versatilivoradales > Versatilivoraceae > QHZQ01. Next base: position 1,275 of record QHZQ01000738.1, read on the forward strand.
GGCCAGTTGCAGCGGATCGGAAGCGGTGCGTACGGCAAAATAAAAGGAAAGAGCCCACGTTTTTTGCCTGTGAGATAGATAGAATTGCGACAGTCCTCGACGGTCCAGTCCGTTGCGAAGCATATCACCCACCACACCAACGACTGTATGCCAATCAGAGTTCTCTCCCGGAACCCCATAGTGGAACCTCCTGCCAATAGGGTTTTCCCCGGGCCAGAACTGTCTAGCCATCTTCTGACTAATGATGGCTACTGGAGCCGTGTGCGGACCGTCCTGATCAGAGAAGAACCGCCCGCTTAGCAAAGGAACTCCCATGACCCGAAAGTAGCCATCGCTGATGACATCGTCAGTGATTTCCTCGTGGCGTTCGCCAGAAGGCACAGGTGGGCGTCCTTCCACCGTGATAGTCACGTTCGGGATGTGTTCGTCACCGAAACCGCCTCCAATAGCAGCCGCTTCAACTCCCAAAAAAGGCGGTGGTCCGCGCGTTATCCTGAATCCAAGAGTCCGGGAGAGTCATCTGCATCATTAGAACGCGCTCAGGCTTGAATCCGAGATCGACCTCCTGGATGCGTAGGAAACTGCGAACGAGCAGACCAGCGCCCGTCAGCAGTACGACTGCCAGAGCAAACTCCAGGACCACCAGCAGCTGACCGCTACGACCGCTCCCCTGCCCGCTCGTGGCACTCCTTCCTCCCTCTTTCAAAAAATCGTTGGGATCGCTTCTCGAAATCTTCCACGCCGGTGCTAGCCCGAATAGCAATCCAGTCAGCATAGAAATGAGTAAGGTGAAGGCGAGCACTCGGAGGTCAATACCAGTCTCCACCAGACCGGGAATGTCTCGCGGGCCTATAACGACTAAGATCCGGATTCCAATCAAGGCAAGACAGAGACCCAAGCAGCCTGAGGCCAACGATAGGACAGCGCTTTCGGTTAGTAGGTGCCGGATGAGTTGAGCTCTCCCGGCACCCAGCGCTGTCCGGATGGCAAATTCCCTTTGCCGCACGGCCCCCCGGGCCAGAGACAAGCTGGCCACATTCGTGCAGGCGATGAGCAACACAAACACTACGGCGCCAAATAACACCCACAACGCCAGCCGCACGCTGTTTCCAGCATAGTGAACGGATAAGGGCACTACTTTGATGCCCAAGCCAGCGTCCGTATCCGGATACTGCTTCTCCAGGCCCCTGGCGATGGTGCTCATTTCGGCCTGTGCCTGTGCCGGAGAGACGTTTGCCTTGAGCCGCCCGACGCCACAGAAAGCATCAGCCAGTCGTATCCATGAGAACGTGGGCCAGCGTGGATCTGCGCTGTTCAGCAGCCAAAGCTGAGATTCCTTCGACGGGAACTGGAAACTGGCCGGCATGACACCAATGATTCTTGTGCTCTTGCCATCGATTTCCAGGGTGTTGCCTAGAGCATCCGGCAAGGAGCCAAACTGGCGTTGCCAAAGCCCATAGCTCAACACCACTACCTGATCGCCACGTTCCCCTTCATCGGGCGAAAAAGGCCTTCCGAGAATGGGCGAGACACCCATGACCGAGAAGAAGTTTGCTGAGACTTTCGCTCCTTGGATCCGTTTCGGCCGATCGTTGCCCGTCAAAACGACTTGGGCTGCCTCAGGCCTGAAGACCAACGCCATGTCTTCAAACACACTATTGTGATCTTTCCAGTCCTTAAAGGTTGGATAAGAAGTCCAGTCTTCCTGAATATTCTTCTTAGGAACGGTCTTCCACAAAACGGCGAGGCGATGAGGATCTTTATAGGGAAGTGTTCGCAACAAGACCGCATTGATCACGCTGAA
>QHZQ01000207.1:0-3758 GCA_003224725.1 Acidobacteriota bacterium
CCTAATTCGTTGTAAACGTCAAAAAAGACCCTGATGATCTTCTCCGTCAACTCTGCGTTCTCTAATCCGCGTTTATCCGTGTTCATCCGCGGCCCTTGGAGGCCCTCCTAATCCCCATTTCCCCATTGCTCCCATGTTTTTCCGCCGTCTTCATCGGGGATTCCCCTATAAATGGTCGGGCTTTCCATGATGCAAAAAACAGGGTTGCCCCCGATTGAAATACACTTTGGGACTCTTTATCATCCCTGCATGAATTCTGAGACAGAGGAGAGAGGACGATGACCAAGCGGGGCGCAATACCCATTGGAATTGCAATTATCCTAACAACGTCGTTTGCATTCGCGGACCATGACAAGCAAACCTCAGACTCAGCCCAGCCAGCGGCCGTTGAGAGTACACACCCGTCCAACCACGTTCAGGGGGATCGGCCTGTGCTGCAGCAAAGAAACCCTCGTTATCTGATACGCAAAGGAGATGTCCTCGATTTAAATTTTCCTTTCACCCCGGAATTCAATCAGACTGTGACTGTCCAACCTGATGGCTACATCACCTTACGTGGTCTTGGCGACCTCCAGGTCGAAGGCGTAACGAAGCCGCAACTGACCGAAAGGCTTGAGAAAGCATACGCCACAATTCTGCGTCAGCCAGTCATCTCGGTAGATCTCAAGGATTTCGAGAAACCCTACTTCGTAGCCGGGGGAGAGGTGGGGAAACCCGGCAAGTACGAGTTGCGTGGCGATACGACTGTTACCCAGGCCGTGGCCTTGGCCGGCGGTTTTAACCCCTCGGCGAAACATTCACAGGTTTTACTCTTCCGTCGCGTATCAGACCAGTGGGTGTCGGTTAAGAAGCTCAACCTGAAAAAAATGCTCGGCGAAGCCAACTTAGCTGAAGATATGCACCTTGAGCCTGGAGATATGCTGTTTGTGCCTAAGAACGCGCTCTCCAAGATCGCGCCTTTCATTCCGAAACCGAACATGTACCTTAACCGATTCTGGTAACGATATGCAACAGGCTCTTGCTCGACATCGTCACAGTACAGTAAGGAGACTCAGCCATGGATGAACACAATGACGAACAGAATTCGGTGAACCCAGCAGACTACGGAACCCCTCTTCACACGTTGCGGGACTACCTGGCCATTTGCTTTCGTCGCCGCCGGCTCGTGCTTTTTACCTTCCTTGGGATCTTTGTGGTTAGTGCCCTTTTCGCCTTGGACGAACTACTCGACCATCAATATCAAGCAGAGATCAAATTCCTGGTTAAGAAAGAGCGCATTGACCCGATGCTGACCCCTGAATCCAACCTCCAGCAGCGGATCACTGACTTGACGGAGGAGGAGCTCAATTCGGAAGTGCAGCTCATGGATAGTCACGACATGCTGGAAAAGGTGGTTGAAACCTGGGGTCTCGCTCAGCAGCCCTTTTGGTATCACCTCATTCCCGAAGGTTGGATCAACCTGGATCGCGCGGTGATTAAGGCAAACGCCGTTCGCCAACTGGACACCAAACTGGTCATACAACCGCAAGTCAAAACAAACCTGATCGCAGTAACGTACCAATCTTCGGACCCTTATTTGGCAGCGCGCGCCCTGAGAACCTTAGCGGATCTTTACATGAAAAAGCATCTGACGATCCATCGGGCTCCTGGTACATCCGATTTCTTCAGAGAGGAAACCAACCGCTATCTCAAGGGATTGAACCTCATGGAGGCGCGGTTGACCGACTTCGATCAGAAAGAGGGACTGGTTTCCGTGCAGCTCGAAAAGGAAAACACGCTGCGGAAGCTCGCCGAATTTGAGGCCACGGCGCAATTGACTCAGGCATCCATCGCGGAGACCAAGGAGCGTATTCGTTCCCTTGAGAAACAGGCCGCCTCCACTCCCCCCCGGCTAACCAGCCAGGTTCGGACCACTTCGGTGCTTGTGCAGCAATTGAAGTCCACGCTGTTGACCCTTGAACTGAAGCGCACAGACTTACTGCAGAAATTCGAGCCCACTTACCGGCCTGTCCAGGAAATCGAAACCCAAATCACCCAGACTCGCGCTACCTTGGCCGAGGCGGAAAAGGCTCCCCCGCAGGAAGAGACTATCGATCGCAATCCGACCTACGATTGGATCAAGTCAGAATTAGCTAAAGCCAAGTCAGAATTGGCTGGCTTGCAGGCGCGTGGCGCAGCCACCGGCCATAGCATTGGGGTTTATCGGGCTAACGCTCGCCGCTTGGACCAGAACGGAATCATCCAGCAAGGTCTGCTTCGATCGGCCAAGGCAACGGAAGAAAATTACCTGCTTTATCTTCGCAAGCAGGAAGAGGCCCGCATCTCTGACCGGCTTGACCAGCACCGCTTCGTTAATGTGGCGATCGCAGAGCCAGTAACCGTGCCCGTTCTGGAAATGGACCCCTATGCACCGGTGATATTCCTGGTTCTGGGCGCTATTCTCGGCTGCCTGGTCAGTGTTGGTTTGGCTTTTGCGGCGGACTACCTGTACCCGTCGTTCCACACTCCGCGCGAACTGGAAGCGGCCTTGAACGTTCCAGTGCTGGCTGCGGTGCCCCAGAATGGAAAGTAAACCCAATGTTTCTAGATTTTTATCAATTATCGGAACAACCTTTTGGTGTGACGCCCGACCCGCGCTTCCTCTATTTTAGCCCGAGCCATCGTGAAGCCCTGGCGTCCCTGAGTTACGGCATCGATACCGGCAGAGGATTCCTGGCGCTCATTGCCAAGCCAGGTATGGGCAAGACCACGCTGCTCTTCCATCTGCTGGAACGGCTGCGAAATTCTGCGCGCACCGTTTTTCTTTTCCAGACGCAGTGCGATTCTCGCGAACTTTTCCGCTACCTCATGGCGGACCTGGGATTGGATACCAGTGACCAGGATGTGGTCCGCATGCACAGCCAGTTGAACGAGGTTCTGCTTCGCGAAACGCATGCCGGAAAACGCGTTGTCTTGATTATAGACGAAGCCCAGAATCTCGAAGACTCCGTCCTGGAAACGGTGCGCTTGCTGTCGGATTTTGAAACACCGCGCGCCAAGCTACTGCAGATCGTTTTGGCCGGCCAGCCAGAGCTGGCTGACAAGTTAGCGCGACCCGGGTTGCGGCAACTAAGGCAGCGTATTGCTACCTTAAGCCACCTGGATCGCTTCACACCCGCTGAGACCAATAGTTACATCGATTGCAGACTTCTGGCAGCCGGATACAAGGGAGGTTCATTGTTCACCACCGGTGCTCGGGCACTCATTGCCGAGCGTAGCGGCGGTATCCCGCGCCTCATCAACAATCTTTGCTTTAATGCCCTGTCGCTGGGCTTCGCCCTAAAAAGGAAGACAATTGACGCTGCCACCGTCGAAGAAGTGGTGGCCGACCTGGATGTGGTGCCGCTTGTTTCGGAACAGCACGCCCCGCACGAGCCTGTCGCTCCGAGCTCCCCCGCGGCACCGCCACTTTCCTACCTACCGATCGCGGAGGGCACCGCCTTCGGGCGGGTTGCCTTCCGCGCCGTTGCCCTGGTCGCGCTGTTTTTCCTGCTGGGCTCGTTTTCGATATCCTTCGTCGCGGGCAAACCCGACCGAACCACTTCTGAACGAGCCTCCCCGCCAGCCTCTGCGATCCTGTTGGATCATGCCTTTAACAGTTCCAATAAGGAGGAGGAAACAGATCAGGCTCTCCCGAAGGCCACGGCGGTCTTGCAAGGTTCCTTGAGCACTGATCCTCTTCCCCCCTTAGCTACCCCCTTAGCTACTGGATCAAACTC
>QHZQ01000207.1:3777-10858 GCA_003224725.1 Acidobacteriota bacterium
AGAAGGATCAGTCCGCGGTCAGTCTAAGCTATCTGGGGTGGTATGGAGGTTATCTGGGGCGGTATGGGTCCAAGCTCGCCAAGCAAATGCGCGGTGACCTGAGTCCCGATCTGAAGGATTCCAACCGTCTGGAAGTCGGTCAACGGATTCGGCTTCCTCAGAACCCCGAGGCCGCCGAGAGCGGAAGTGGATTGCCAGGCAGTACATCCAACCTGGTCCCGACACTGCCACCAGCCCAGACAGTCATTCGAAACCGAAAATAAAGACTAAGGAGAGTACTTGGCCATGAGTAGAAATTTCGAGCTGTTGAGGCAAGTCGACAAGGTCCAAGACTTGTTCCGAATTTCCAAGACCGTGTTCGTGCCCGTCGATGGCAAGCGCCCTCGATTGGATCCAGAAGCGCTGGCGCGGGAAGAGGGAATCAAATTCATCCAGCGGGTGTTTCTCAAGTCAGGTCCCGAAGCGCCTCAGGCAGTGGTTTTCGCCAGCGTCGAGCATGGCAATGGGGGAAGCTGGATTTGCGCCCGCGCCGGTGAAACGCTGGCGGCCCAGGTGAAAGGATCTGTTTGTGTGGTAGATGCAAACCTGCGGGCTCCTTCCCTGCACCACTACTTTGCAGTGGACAATCTGACTGGCCTGACGGATGCCATACTTCATCCCGGTCCGATTCGGAACTATACCCAGCAGCTCAATGGAAGCAACTTATGGTTGGTGGCATCCGGATCTCCGTCTTCGGACCCACATCCTTTGCTAACCTCGGATCGTCTGCGCACCAGGGTAGTGGAGTTGTGCGCCGAATTCGAGCATGTCTTGATTGACGCCCCACCCATCAATCAGTATGCCGACCCGGTCCTGCTGGGTCAAATGGCCGACGGACTCATTCTGGTGGTGGAAGCAAACGCTACACGACCCGAGACTGCCCGGAAGGCCAAGGAAAGCCTGCAAGCCGCCAACGTGCGGCTGCTGGGAGCCGTGTTAAACAAACGCACTTTCCCTATTCCGGAGGCCCTCTATCATAAGTTGTGAGAGCAGGCGCAAGAAAAAACCCCGGGTCAAATAAAGGCGCGGGAGACGTGTGGAGTCACGGGGATGTGACTCAAAGGGCAGAGCTATGACTAACTTAGGACTATGGGTAGGAATCGACAGGCTGAGCGCGACTTTGCAGTCCTCCTGGCAACAGCCGCATGCCTCCTGGTTTGAAACCTCGATGCTTTTTGGTTTATTGGTTTTCATCACCGTATTGCTGTGGCGCCAGCGCAAAACGGTCGGTTCTATCAACCGCGCGGTTTCTTTGGCATCGCAGGCCAACGGAATTCCCACTTACCGCCGCGCGCTTCCGCAACTGACCCGGGAACTGGCTCGCGCCCGGCGATATCAGCATCCCCTTTCCGTGGTGGTTATGACCCTGGAAAGGGACCAATTCCTGAACCACGAACAAAGCGTCGTTCACCACCTCCTTTTCCCATTGGTTGGAAAGATCTTGCAAGACGCCCTGTTGCGGGAAAACGATATTGTCACCTATGACGCGACTCCCAATCGCTATGTCCTATTGCTGACGGAGTCTACTAAGGAGCAAGCAATGCACTCGGTGGAGCGCCTCAAGAATGCGCTATACCAACGGACCTCCTCTCATTTGCGGGCCGGGATAACGGAGTTCCCGAGCGATGGTTTAACCATCGAGGATCTGGTCAGCCGTGCCCAGGCAGCTTGTAACACCCAGCCCGCGAGTCAGAGTCCAACTCAGAGGCCCAGCGCGAAAGATACGTCCCAAGCACCGTTACGTGAGACTCTGCATTGATAAAAAGCAGCCGGTCTAAAGTGTCTCTCACGGTGAATTCTGCTGATCCTCTCTCCCCCACTGTGTCCCCGGTCAGAACAAGGGCAAGGGGAGTTGGAACCCAAAAGAAACTCCCCCGGCCTTGGGGGAGAGGGGTTACCCGAAGAGAAGCACTAGAATCCCAATACTACCCGCAAAGGAGCAAACGAAAGCAAATGGCTGACAGATCTCAAACCTTAGAGGAGCTGCTTTACTCAGCCGATTATATTTTCAATTCTCTCCCCGCCAGGTCCTGGTATGAGAGGAACGGTCATCGCCGCTGGCTCAGCGAAACGGCCTATGAACGTCTAAAGCGCTTGATCGATTTGGGGGGTTGTCTTGCTCTTCTGCCGGTGGCGCTGCCCATCCTGGCGGTTTGCGCCCTTGCTATTAAACTGGATTCTCGCGGCCCGGTCTTCTTCAACCAAATGCGTACCGGTAAAGGAGGGCGCCGCTTCAAGATGTTTAAACTGCGGACGATGTTCGAAAATGCTGAGGAACTAAAAGCCAAGTATCTCCACCTGAACGAATTGAGTTACCCCGATTTTAAGATCCGCAATGACCCAAGGATCACACGAGCCGGTCGAATTCTTCGTAAGACCAGTCTGGATGAGTTACCGCAGGTCTTCAATGTGTTGCGTGGAGATATGAGTTTGGTAGGACCTCGACCCACTTCCTTTAGCGCCGAGACTTACAGTTTGTGGCACACCGCGCGACTCAAGGTTCAACCGGGTATCACAGGCTTGTGGCAGGTTTCGGGGCGTAATGAGTTGGACTTTGATGAGCGCTTGCGACTGGATATTGCCTACGACCGAAACCGATCCCTCTGGTTAGATACCCGAATCCTGATTCGTACCATCGGCGCCGTATTCAGCGCACGAGGTGCAAACTGAGAGAGCTGACATGACTTCAAGCACGAACGGCCACAGTTCCACTAACCCACAACTAGTCGACTTTGACATTCACGGTCTGGTGGGGATTCGCCTCATTAATCCATCCTCCAGTGATGTTGCTGCGGTCACGGAGCAACTAGGACCCCTGCGAAGCCCGTTGTCCCGCGAACCCGATATTATCGTTCGATTCGTAGAGTGCCTTGCGACGCCCCGGCTCCGCTATTTGGGGCTGCAGCAGGACGGTTTCACAGATGACGGATTCTTCCTTCTCCAGAGCAAGAAAAAAGAAACCAAGGTCCGAATTGACTTCGAGCAGATAGGCGAACAATGTGAAATTGTGTGCCAGAGTGGTCTGCCCAGGATACCGTTGTTGACGGCGATTCTCAATTTGTTGGTGTTGAAAAAGGATTGTGTAGCGCTGCATGCCTCCGCTTTCGTTTACAACGGGATTGGGGTGCTGGTGACCGGCTGGGCTAAAGCGGGTAAGACTGAAGCGCTGCTGGCCTTTGCGGTCCACGGGGCAGAATACATCGGCGACGAATGGGTCCTACTCAGCGGCGACGGGCAAAAAATGTACGGTGTTCCGGAAAGTATTCATCTCTGGGACTGGCACCTCGACTACCTGCCCGACGTACGCAGCCGGGTCCGTCGCGAAGAACTTCTCTTGTTCAAGAGAATTCACTGGATCGACAAAATGCAGCAGAAGATTTCCAGCGGCACAGTCGGCAAATTGCTTCCAGTGAAATATCTGCGTAGCGCCATGCCGGCCTTAAGGCGCCAACTGCATGTGACGATGAAACCGCAAACCATCTTTAACAGTACGCTGGGGACGCTGCAAGCCAAACCCGACAAGATATTTCTCATGATGAACCATCAAGATACCACGGTCTCTGTCGAACCCAATGATCCTTTGACTATCACCAATCAGATGATCTCATCGATCCGTTATGAACAGTTGCCCTTCATGTCACATTACCTGGCCTTCAAGTTTGCTTTTCCTGAAAAAAGAAACGAATTCATAGAAAATTCTGACAAGCTTCAATACGACATTTTGCGCCGGGCTTTGGCAGGTAAGGAAGCGTATACGGTTTGGCACCATTACCCCTTTTCCTTCCATGAACTTTTTGAACGAATGAGGCCGTTCTGTGAAGCGATTGCGGAGCCTTCGGGGCATGGGCGCGATGTGGATGTCAAGCAGGAGTATGGCTGGCTTGATTCTCGATAACGAAGACCCAAGTTGGGCGTGCGCTATTCTCGGGGGAGCGTTTCAATTATCGTATCACCGCAGGGTTACCTGTGAGGGAAAAGGTACCTGTCATGAATACAGCAATCCCCACCACCGTAAGAATCGAATTACGCAATGGTAAGCTTCGTGTTTATCATAACGTCACAAACATTGATTATGACGATCCCTTCAGCAAGTTGAAGATCTATAGCGGTTATCGACTTCTCGACGCACTGCCCCTGGGAGACATCAGAAAGTGGCGTTTTGAACGGGCGCGAGGATCAGACCGGAGGCACGACGGAAGGGGCAAGCCGCCACCTGAGGTAGCAGCAGACAGACGAGGCTCAGAGCGGCGGAGACAACCTGCGTCTTCTCAATTTGCTTAAGACGGATGGAGCGCCGCCAGGTGTTTCATTTCTCTTGCTCTGGTCCTGCTCGGCTTTCCGCCGACTAAACGGGAGGCATGCCTAAGAGTATTTGTGAAATCGAGCACTTAGCGGTATGACGTTGCTCCCTGCACTTTAGAGCAATGCGGTTTACTTGAACATTTATCAGGGGAAGGGGGTGAATCCAAGAATCAGCCAGATGGTTTTTTGGGGGGGGGCGAAACCAAAAACCGGAGGAAATCATGATGAATACTTTACCTCTGCATGCGGGGCGGCAGGTAAGTTTTTGGATCATCACCGTAACCGCTGTTAGTTTGGCCGTGGCTATCAACCTCTATGCGGTAGACGTAGGCTACCGCGACTTCTACTACGGAACCAGCGGCACTTCGGTACCGAGTGGAGAAAAACCGGAAAGCAAGCTGTGGTGGAACGCCGGTTTCTGGTGGGGAAGCATGTACAATGACGCGTCCAAGACATATCACATCTATCGGCTGGATACGGCGAGCCAGCGTTGGACTGACACGGGAACAGTGCTGGACAATCGGCCCTCTTCCAAAGCCGACTGTCTCTGGGACAACATCAATCAGAAGCTCTATGTGGCCTCGCACGTTTTCACCACCAATGGAGTTCCCCTGCCCACGGCTCCGTCTCAATGGGGACGGCTATACCGCTTCAGTTATAACACCATAACCCGTAGCTACACTTTGGATTCTGGCTTCCCCGTCAACGTCACCCGAGGCAAGTCAGAGACTCTGGTCTTGGGTAAGGACTTGACGGGACAGTTGTGGGTGACCTACGTCGAGAGCCAAAAGGTGATGGTGAATCGCAGTGTCAACGGTGACCAGGTGTGGGGAACTCCCTTTGTATTGCCAGTGAAAAAATCAGAGACAGTCAATGTCTCGAGCGATGACATTTCTTCACTCATTGCCTTTGGAGGGAGCAAGATTGGGCTGATGTGGAGCAACCAGCTAACCTCCAAAATGTACTTTGCGGTTCACCTGGACGGAGACGCGGACACCACCTGGCAAGCCGAAGAGACCGCCCTGCCCGGGCCGAATGGCACGGAGAATTCAGACGATCATATCAATCTTAAGTCGCTCAACTCCGACGGCAGCGGTCGCGTCTTTGCTGCCATCAAGACGTCTCTCACTCAGTCCAATGCGCCGCTGGTGATGCTGCTGGTGCGTGACCTGAGTCAGCAGTGGAAGAGCTACGTCTTCGGACGTGTGCAGGACCATCATACGCGTCCCGTCGTGCTTTTGGATCCAGATCACAATCGGATTTTCATGTTTGCTACGGCGCCGGAGAGCGGAGGGGCTATTTACTACAAGACCACCAATATGACCAATATCTTTTTCCCGTTGGGACTGGGTTCCCCATTCATTAAGACCTCCATAGATTTCAGGACCAACAATCCGACATCGACCAAGCAAAACTTAAATAGCAGTACCGGCCTGGTGGTGCTTGCCACAGATCAGGACACGCGATATTACCTTCACAACACCATTAATTTGAGCGGGCAACCTGCCATAACCTCCTTCACTCCGACCAGCGGGCCGGCGGGGACCGTGGTGACGATAACGGGCATCCAGTTCACTGGAGCTACGGCTGTGGCCTTTAACGGAAAGGCGGCGGCAAGCTTCTCAGTGAGTTCCCTGGCGATTCTGGCCACCGTGCCGGCTGGCGCCACCACGGGCAAGATCACCATCACCAATGCTGCTGGTACCGGAGTGAGCGCAGCCAATTTTACGGTGACACCCTGACTGCGTGCCGGACTTGAAACCATGCCCCAGAGGAACTGTGCTGCGGATTCTCTACCTGTTACCAGCGTTTTTACATCCTGATTGGCTTATGAGCGGTTACCTCCGCCACTACCATTTCCTACGCGAACTGGCACGGCGTCACGCCATTACCCTTCTTGCCCTTTCCAAGAACAAAGTGGCCCCTGAGGCTGAGGAAAAAATGAGCGTTTATACCGAGCGGATTCTCACCTTCGAAGCTGCCGGAGCCAGTGAACCTGCCGCTTCAGACAAGACAGCAGTCCCCGCCAAATTCGGTCAGGACGTCAAGGGGACGTTGCAATTCCATAATGCCGTCAGAAAAATGAAGAGGGCCTTTTTGCAGTTAGTGCAGGAAGAATCGTATGACCTGATCATTTTCCACGGCAGAGACATCTTCCCCGTAATCCGGGATTTCAATGAATTGCCGATTGTGGCTGACTTCGGTGATGCCACCTCCATGCGTATACGTCAGCATATGCGCTATGCCAGTGGCGCCACATTCCCCTTGCACTTCGTGCGCTACCTGAGGGCCAGGCGAATCGAGAAAGAGCTTCTCCAGAAGACTCCCCACCGCGCCTTTATTTCCCGCCGGGATCGAGAAGCTGTGCTGGGCCCAGTGAAGGATGATTCCAAGGTGATTCCCAATGGAGTGGACCTGGGCTACTGGACACGAAAGACCTACAATCCCCTGCCCAACCGCATTGTCTACAGTGGAGCGATGGACTACCCGCCTAACGCCGATGGAGCTTTCTACCTGATTCAGAAGATTCTACCGCATGTCCGACGACTCATTTCCAGTATCGAGGTTGTCATTGTAGGACGAGACCCTTCTCCCGCTTTGATAAAGCTGGCCGAGCAGTATCCCAATGTAAAGGTTACTGGAGTGGTGGATGACGTCCGACCTTATCTTGAGGAAGCCACCGTCTACGTGGGCCCACTGCGCTTCGCCTCCGGGATACAAAACAAATTATTGGAAGCCC
>QHZQ01000208.1 GCA_003224725.1 Acidobacteriota bacterium
CGCAGCAGAACCTGGTCCAACAGAGTGAAGATTGCCGTATTGGCTCCTATCCCAAAAGCGAGCGACAGAATAGCCACTGTGGAAAAGATCGGTGATTTGGCAAGGATGCGGACTGCGTAGCGAAGGTCAAAGATGAGGTTTTGCATGGGAAGTTAAGGTCCTCCCGGTAGCTTTAAGGATCCAAGATTCAGGGGCTACAAAAGTTTAATCGACAACGTTACTCGGCCATGGACGACGAAGTATGTGTCCTCCTCCGCAGCGGGGTTGCAAAAAGTAGCTGTTTTTTTCTTGACACCCGTGAACGTGGTCTGTCTCGTGAGGACTACCAGTCACGCTGTCATATTAGACGTAATCAGGAGTCTCTTGGGTGAGTTTGTGGCGGATTTTTTAAACTTTCGGGGGACCGGTGAACCGATAACCACTGGATGACTTCGGCCGCATTCTTGTCTGGTGGAAACACCGGGTAGAAAACCTTTGTGATTCTCCCGCCGTCGATAATGAGCGTCAGCCGTTTGATCAGGGTCATTCCTTCCACTTGAAAGGTGGGTAAGCGTAAGGCGCGTGTGAAGGCAAGCTCGGAGTCGCTGAGTAATTCAAAGGGCAGATGCAGCCTCTGCACAGCCTCTCGCTGATAGTCTGTGTCTTGGGTGCTGAGCCCAAACACCCGCACTCCCAGCGCCTGTAGCTGCTGGTAATGATCTCTGAAGGCACAGGACTGCGGCGTACACCCCCGCGCTCCGGGGATTTCATTCCAGCCTTTTGGGAGCTCCTGGTCTGGCCGGCCAGTTCGCGGATAACAGTAGACGACTGTTGTGCCGGCAAGGCTTGACAAATCCACCTGGTGAGCTGCAGTGGAAAACAGCGGGACTGAAGGAAGTTGGGAACCTGCCAGGTGATCGCAGGCGCCGTCATCCACCGGCACCGGCAAATTTGCCGGTAATTCGTATATGTTGTCTTTCCTGGGCATGGTCGGATGAAACCTCCGGTTGAACGAAGTCAGGTGCAAACCACCTAGGAGCACCGCGAATACTAATAATAAAAGCCCACCTGCAAGTCCTACAGCGAGAGCCAGGAAAGCCGACCGTCGCTTCCGCTGTCTGAAGGCTGATGCTTTCATGCAGTCAAATAGTACCTCCCGGCCCAGACTCTGTAAAGACACCAAGCGAAACCATCTTAAGAAAGACCGTGGATTGTGTAAAAGAATTGAGCGAGCGCCTGGAACATGTCCCCCCTCGAACGAGGGGAGACTACCGGGGGGCGCTGGAAATCCGCACCAAGTCTTGATTCAACCGTCGCTACCCCCCTCAAGTCCCCCTTGGAAAAAGGGGGACGATCTGAGTCCAAGGAGCTTCTGCAAGGACCCACCCCTAAAGGGTGAAGCCTTCTTTCCCCTCGACAGCGGATTTCCAGAGGAGCCATCCATGCCGGCTGGGCCGGCGCCACAGAGCATGAAAATATTCCGCCTTTTGAAGGGGGACAGCGCTCTCGGAGAGGGCGGGAGGGGGATGTCCAACCGGCCCGAACAGGGACACCCCCCGGGTGGCTGCGCCACCACCCCCCTCAAGGGGGGATTTTCACAGAAACCATCCCTGCCGCGTTGTCGCGCTACGTTCGATGAAATGCTAGCTTCTGCCAATCAACGTTTTGGCGAGGCTCAAAGGACCCCATAATATCTGGCCATCCAGTAAGGCAGGATATAGTCGATCCCAGGTCCTTCGATAGTCCCCGCTCCCCCGCCGTAGAGAAGGAAAGGGCTCCGCTGCCATAGGAAGTCGGTGCGCACACGCTGAGGAACAGGGATAGGAGAACAAGCTCGGTCCTCACTGCCACAGGCGGGGTAGACGCCCCTTAAGTCCACCCATTCATCCCGGCGCGGCCTCTGTAGCCACTGATCTAAAAGGGTGCGGGTTTCTGCATCGCGACTACTGCTGGCACCCTTCAGCCCGCGGTCGATCAGGTTGAAGTGGGCATTGCCGTGATCATCGGTCGTACGTCGCAAGATGTTGTAGGCATACGTGTACAATCCACGATAATACGAGCTGTCCTCAAGGCGGATAAGATTGTAAAGGTTGATCGTGTCGAGGTTGAACTTAGAATAGGAATGGTGGTCGTCGAGGACTTCGACGGAGATGGGGGTGACCACCGAGGAAGCGTACCAGAAGCGGTAGCTTCTGTAGGTAGAGTCAAAGCGAGCAGGGTTCACCCTGCGCCCCACCTGCAGGAAGCTCAATTGCTGGTCGGCCCGGCCCCAAAAGACCGTACTAACCGTCCCATTGGGCATGAAGACGGCCCAGTTGTTCCTGAGGAGGAAGGCCAGCAGTCGAGTGACGAGATCTCGAATAAAGGAGCCTACGTTGGTGTCCTGGACTAAGTCGTAGGCGACGCCCAGACCGAAGAAGACGCCCGAATACTGGTCGCGGGAGGTATTGCCAACCCAGTAATAGGCTTGGCCGTCGAAGGTGGCTGTGTAGATGCCGTGCCTTGCTTCCTCTGTGATAATGCCCTTCTTATTGACGTTGTTTTCCCAATTGACCGGTACCAGGCATCGAGCCAGCAGGTTTCTCCCGGTTACATCCACAAGAGAGCGAATGCCTCTCAGACCCTTCCAGACGTTCGCGAGAGCTTCGGGGGACCGGGTAACTCCGTATCGGAAGGCTTCTGCCGCCAAGTAATGACCGGTCCAGAGGGCAGAATCACCACCGCGGGTATACCTTGAGATCTCGTTACTATAGGGCGAGGTGAACATAGGATCGATTATGGTTCCCTGGGGCATATGGAGATTTCGGATATTTTTGGAGATAAAGAGAGCGTGTAGTTCCGACGCCTGAGCCGGAACCAGGCCTGCCGTCAGAAGGAGCAGCAGCATTGACTGAAGCCTGCCGGCAGTTCCCACTCCCAGGTGTTTCGGGAATTTCTTCATTTGCGAACCTCCTTTATTCTTTTGAGGCGCCAGTCGAGTGTGACTCGGCCTCAGGTTTGAGTGGAATTGGTACTCGCGACCATCTGCTTCCCCACCCGGGGAAAAGTCCGCCGTACCGAGGCGGCCGAAGGATGCAACCAAAGATCAAACCGCGAAGACGCGAAGGCACACGGATAAGAATGCAAAAACGCTTCTCATTTTTCGGAGGTTGTATTGACTTGGCTTTACGAAATTAAATTTTAGAAAATCTTGTCAAAAAAATGAGAAATGACGAAGCTGCGTGGCAGAGGCGGCAAATCAGGAGCTACCTCTTCGCTAAGGCTTGAACTCATCTCGTGAGAGTCTCCCTTGAAAATCCCCTCTCGGGAGGGGCAGAAGGCGTCAGCCTTCGGGGTGGGTCCTTCCGGTGGGGGACAACTCACCCCGACACCCCCACAGTTGTCTAACATACAGTGTGGGAGGCGGCCTCCGACCGGCGACTAAAAGGTTGTGATCTACTACTCAGGTTTCCTCACCTGCTCTGGTCGCCGCGCGGAGCGCGCCTCCACATTCTTATCTTAGCACCTACTCCCTACACCCCTCCAGCGGAAGCTGCGAGTTTTAGGCTTCAGGGCGTCTGAAGAAATCATTTGATTTATTGAAGTGCTTGAAGGTCCTCGAGGCATGGGAGCTTTGAGAAGGCTCCCGGGGTGAGGGTTTGGAGCTAAATCCAAAAATGTATCTCAATTCTTCAACTTCGGAATTCGGGATTAATGTCCTCCCGGGCTTGAATTAAATGTCTTTGAAGGGGGGTGAGAAACAAAGCGCACCCTGCCGATAACCCGGAGTAGACGATTGCCACTTGCTCATCTATCCGTCATCAAAGCGCCAGTCTCACCTTCCGATCGCGAATCTGTTTCTCGATTTTAATGATAAGATCGCATCCCGCACCGCTGTCGAAAGAGCGCTGTCAAGGCGGGGATCGTTTAATGCCACCAGCGATCTGAACGCCTCAGTTCTAGCTTCCACGGGCGCGTCCCCATCAGCCAAGAGGCTGGCCAATTGACTGCGCACATCTTCACTCTTCACTTCGGGGACTGCCAGCAATTTGCCGGCAGCTCGAGCGCTGGCAGCGACGACTTCCGAATCCCGCGAGTTAAGCCCCTCGCGAACCTTGTCCATAATTTTCACTTCCTTAAGGTCCCCTAGTGCCACCAGCGCCGCCGGCGCCATGGGATTCTTCAGATCCTGAACCATTTCAAGGAACCGTGGAGCCAGCTCCTTTTCGCCGAGCCTTCCAAGGGCCAGCACGGCTGCGCTGTTCCAGGGGAGGTCATGACTCGTCTGAAGGATTCGACGCAGCTCTTCAACTGCCCGCGGCTCACGTATTGCCGCCAGCGCCGACACTGCCTGCTCTCGAAGCGAGCGCTCGGACATATGCTCCATGGCAAACGGATAGCCGTCCCGGACCCCATGGCGTCCCAGAAACTCTGCGAGTTCCAGTTTGCGTAGAAGATCGGCTTCTTCCAGCAAGTGGGGTTGAAGAGCCTGGGCGGCGCCGTCGGTGTCAATTTTCTTAAGGGCTTCAACTGCGTGCCATCGCAGTTGCGGCTCATGGGGATCAAGCAGTTCTGCCAAGGGCGGAACCAGCCGCGGGTCCGGTATCTTGAAGCAGGTTGAAGCGAACGAAACCCGCTCGGTCGAGTCCAGCGGCAGTTTGAAAACCTCCACCAGGCGGGGAACAGCAATAGACGCAGGTAGCTCGCGCAAGGCATGGATTTCAGTGTACTTTTGCAAGCCTGTGGCGACCTTCTTTTCTATGCGAAGCGCCAGTCGCTTGGCACATTCTCCAGGATCGAGTTGCGCGAGAGCCCACTCAGCCGCCTGCTGAGTCTCGGGAGGCGCATCCAGAGGTAACTCGTCAAGCTGGGTCGAGAGCGCATCGCCTTGGGTATTCAACTTGAGCCCGCCTGCGGCCCGCCACCGAGCCGCCCGTTCAGCAAACGTGCTCGTGGACGAAGTCAGTTGAAGACGGGCTTTGACCAGCCTGTGACTGGCCGCCTGACTTCCCGCCACCCCAAGCGCATCGGTGGTGGCGACACGTGCTGCCACGTCACCATCCATTCGTTCTAGTGCGCTGGCAAGACCTTCCACAACCTGATCACGGAAAGAGGCTTGATTCAGGTAGTCGGCATCCAGGAGCGAGTAAAGGGTCTTGGCAGCCGCCTCTCGTACAGAGGGCGATGCGTCACTGAGATGCCGGATAACGGCTGCGGCCGTCTGGGCGGTCTGGGCCGCCAAGAGCGGTCGGCGCTGCAAAGAGCTGAATAGCGGAACGCAAGCCGGCCCGTTCATTGTTCGCAGTCCATCCACCAGCAGAGTCACTTTCCTGCCTCGGTCACGGCTCTCCTCGACGCTGATCAACACCTTCACCGCCTCGATCAGCGGATCATTCCCATCGCGCAACCGGGGTAAAGCGTGGTCGAGGGTGGAAGCCGTCTGCCGGATGGCGTAGCCTTCTCTCGAGCGTCCCAAGATCAGCATTCGCACCTCTCCGGTCTTGATCTGCCGGGTTGCATTTCCAAACTGATAGCCACCCAGGTCATTGCTGTTCAACAAAAGGACCTCTCGCGAGAAGACACCCTTCAGTACTTGCAAGGGTTCAAACTTAAACTGCCGCAGGGATTGCTCGACCTTTCCGCCCAGGGTGAGTTTTGTCTCCGTTACTTCCGCGACGCGGGCGACCAACACCAGGCTGGCCTCGGACACGCCTGGCTCCAAATCCAGGCCACGAAACCATTCCTCGCGTGCGAAGGAAGGTTGTGACTGAAGAATCGTAAGGTAACCCAGGAGTATTAGGAGATGAATGAACCTAAATCGGGCATTTGAAATTGCCACGGAGGCACGGAGAGCACAGAGGAAAAGAGGGCGGTTTTCAGGTATTTTATCCTCACCCTGACGGTAATAATTTTTCAAGGCCTTGCGGAGATGTAACTCCTCAGCTGCCGCCTCCGTGGTCTCGGTGCCTCTGTGGCTAGCTGCCGCTTTTAGATTGGAACGTTTTGAAGTAACGGTTGATAGAAATCGATGCTCCATGGCAGACCTCCTTCCAAAGCATGGGCTTGAGAGTGGATTCTTTCAAAGAGGATAACGAAGGCTAATAGATACCTTCCAGGGCTGGAAGGTTGCCCACTTCGGATAAGAGGTGACAAATGATGGTCAAAAAGGAAGGCTAAGTCTCCACAATTTCACAAATGCGATCATCATGCACAGCGCCAGATGTCTGATAAACATATTAGTGAGTGCCGATTGGCGGCCTAAACGAAATCGGCCCGCTCAGCTCGAGCTCAGTTAGGAGCGGCCTCTTTATAGAAAAATGATTCCAAACCGTCCAAGCCCCGTCGGGGCGGCATCGTCGGGCCGAGGGAGAGAATTTCTATTCAATGGGCTTGAAAATGTAGCGTTCATCGTAGGGCACATTGAATTTTTCGAGTAATTCCAAGTATTCGGCTTGAAAACTCTTCCTGGTGTGGTGCTTTTCCTGATTCTGAATATAACGAATGACCGTCGTTAGCTGGGAGTGAGAATAGGAAAAAGCCCCGAAACCTTCTTGCCAAGCAAATTTTCCTGGCGCCCAGCGGCGGTCGTTGATGAATCCAGACGATCCTGACTTGATGTCTCCCACCAGTTCTGAAAGAGCCATGGTGGGCTTGAGACCAATCAGAATGTGGAAGTGATCAGGCATATTGTTAATGGCAATCAGTTTTTGCTTTTCGCGGATAACAATGCCCGTCATGTATTTCTGTAATTCATTTTTGTGTTCAGGACGGATCAGGTTCTGCCGTCCCTGACACGGCAAAGATAACATGGACATAAATCTGGGTGTAGGTGTTGGCCATGGCCGCATCCCTCCGTCAGGTGGACGTGAATCAGTGGGCTCCCATCTTAGCAAGTCTTCTAGGAAAAATGAGCTGTTCGCTCGGCGACATTGTTCCACAATAATATGTCGCTCCTACAGGAGCTGCGACCGATTGTTTGTCGCTGCTTTTCTATAAATATCTCGCCCGGCTAGGGCTGTCCTGCAGGACAAGCAATTAAACTTCGCAGGCCGAACAACCCCACTCGTGCAGAGGTTTCACAAGCACTCCGGTTTGCGAGTCTTGTATGTGCTCACGCCCGATCCCCTGCATTACCACATCCATTTCCGCCTGAGCAGCCTCTTGGGTTAACCCCTGTCTTAAGCGTCCGACAACCACAACATCTCCGCCGAAGCGATGCCGGCGATCGGCTGCGATTGGGACCCAAACATCGGTCACGCCGAAATATCCGAACCGGACGTCTGGAGGCAGAACGCCGACTAAGTTGTACGGGCTGTCATCTAGTATGATTGTCTGCCCCAAAACTTCTGCACTGGCGCCCAGTTCGCGTTGCCAGAAACCCGCGTCCACCAGCGCGGCCAATCCGCGGCCGGGTTGGTCTTCCTCTGGCGTGAAGGTTCGGCCAAGGACCGGCCGCACCCCAATGACATCGAAGAAGTCGAAACTGACCGCGCTAACCGAAACGAAACGAGGCTGATCCACGCCGCTCATGATCATTCGGGTCGGGCGTGCACCCACAAGTTTTTCAAAGCTGGTAGAGCGCTCGCGCCAATCGAGAAAGACCCCCGGGGCAGATTGAAACCCTTCCTTACTGCCCAATCGAGTCGCCTGGATCACCATCAGTCGCTCGGAATCCGGATAACGTAGCGGACGAAGCAGAACCGCGTTGACCACAGTAAAAACAGAGGTATTCGCTCCAATTCCAAGGGCTAGCGTGAGCACCACGACGGCCGTGAAGCCGGGATTCTTGAACAGCATGCGAATAGCAAAGCGAAGGTCGTTGAGCATCGTGGTTCGGGGTCAGGGATTCGTGGTTAGTGAGGAGCGCAGTCGCTTTAGCATCTTCTGCACATCCGTTAGCAGCCGGAAGGCATCTTCCAGATCCGCAGTGACGCAGAAGCTCAGTTCAATTGACAACCGCAGTTGGGTGTCCAGTTCGGCTGCCGAACCCTCGGCATGCGAAATGAATTGGACGAACTCGCCGGTCGTATTTCTGGCCTGACCTTCAGCAATGTCGGATGGAACGGAAATCGCCGCGCATCTGGGATACCAATCCAAACTTTTCCTCGGGAGGGAACCGACCAGTTAGGAGATAAATCCGTTTTGCCAGTTCCATTGCCTTCTGCCAGACGTGCAGGTCCTTGTAATCTCGGATCGGTTTCTGCGAAGTGGACTCGCTCATGTCACTTCCTTCCTTTCACGAATCCCGAATCACGAGCCCCGAATCCCCGCTTCAGTAATCTCCAATCAGCCAACTTCTACACTTTCCTCCACCACCCGCCCATCGAAGAGATGGATGGTGCGATCGGCATGCCTGGAGTAACGGGGGTCATGGGTTACCATGCAGATGGTGGCGCCACCTCTGTGAAGGTCGCTCAATAGGTCCATGACCGCTTCGCTATTTCGAGAATCCAGGTTTCCTGTCGGCTCATCCGCCAGCAAGATTAACGGCTGGCCTACCACCGCCCTCGCCACCGCCACCCGCTGCTGCTGGCCGCCCGAAAGCTGGCTCGGCAGGTGTTTGGCTCGATGGGCCATCCCCACTTTTTCCAACGCCTCGTTCACGCGTTGTTTGCGTTCCGCCGCCCTCATGCCTCGATAAGTCAAGGGGAGCTCGACATTCTCGTAAACCGTCAGATCCCCGATCAGGTTAAAACTCTGGAAGATAAAGCCAATGCCGCGGTTGCGGTATCGGGCCCGCTCCGACATTTTCAAGCCCTCAACAGGCTTGCCATCCAACCAGTAACTGCCCTCCGTGGGAGAGTCCAGAAGGCCAAGGATTGAGAGCAAAGTAGATTTCCCGCAGCCCGAGGGGCCGGCAATGGAAACATACTCTCCGTTCTTGATCTCCATGTGGACTCCCGACAGAGCATGCGTCTCCACTTCCTCGGTGAAGAAGACCTTGGTGACATTGTCCATGCGGATGAGGGGATGGTGATCTCGGTTCATGACATTTGTCCTTTCCATTCTCCGTCCGTAGTCGGTGGTCCGTTGTCAGTTGTCCGTGGTCAGTTGTCGGGTTGTCGGTGGTCCGTCGTCAATTGATTGTTGCCCTGTATCGGGAACATCCCGATGGATTTTAAGTAGGCATTGAGTTTGGGGGCTAACTCGTCAATGAGCGGTTTGATTCTTTCCACCTGAAAATCGGTTAGCAGCCTGCGAGAGTAGGCCCTACGAAGCCAGTGCTTCGTTTCATACAAAGAGCCTCTGGCATTCCGCACGAATCGACGATTATCTTGAAAACTCCCGCGCCCGACGCCCTCAGCAATATTGGCCCCGATGCTGTCAGAAGCTCGAACGATCTGCTTACCAATCGTGTCCTTCGCAAATGGCTCCATTGAGCGGGTCAATTTCCAGATTTCGTCAGCCAATTCTTCGGCTAATTGATAGACCCTCAATTTCTCGAAATTGCTTCTCATCGTTAATCAAGTTTGATGATCACCGCGAACCACTGACAACGGACAACTAACTACCGGCCCCGCGGACGGCGGACCGTCGACAGCGGACGTTCACAACCAACAACTGACTACTGACCACTGACAACATCCAAAGAGTGTTTTCGAAATTGCTTCGCATTCTCGTTTTCTGTTCATCGACGAAGCCTCTTACAACGGACGGCGGACCGTCGACGGCGGACGTTCACAACCAACACCTTTCCCTTGTCAAATCGATTGTCACGGTAGTATAGCAGCAATCATGCCGCCACGGATGATTATGGTTAACTGCTTTGATAATACCAATTAAGAAACTGGGGAAGGGAAGAAAGGGTTTGAAGTGTTCGTTTGTGGGACGACACCATTCCAAAATCGGACACCTGACGGCCGGCTTTAAGCAAACCCTGAACGGCAAAGACGCGCCCAGAAGGTCGCAACCAAAATTAAACCGCCAAGACGCGAAGGAAACCACCAAGATACCAAGGCACAAAGTCGGCCACCGCTAGATTTGTGTCCACCTGTCTGTCCGTCAGGGACAGATTATTTTGTAGTTCAACGTAAGGCATGGACATCCACCGTGTGTTGAGTTTGGCAATGAGGGCCACAATGCATCAGGATGTCTTTAGCCCTGGCCTCTAAGCTTATTGCTTCGGCCTTCTGTTTCATCTTGCGCAGCACCTGGGCATACCCCTTCAATGTCTCAGCCATGCTGGGATGGTCCGACCCTACGGCTCTCTCCCTAATCGCCAGCGATCGTTTCAACAGAGACTTGGCTTCCTGGTAACGGCCCTGCTGATAGCAGACTTCTGCCAGGTTGTCCAGACCTGAGGCCACCTGTGGATGTTGCGTTCCCAACACCTTCTCCCAGATGGCCTGGGCCCGCCGGAAGAGCGCTTCAGCTTCTGAATATCGCTTTTCCTTGTGGTAAAGTGCCGCCAGGTTGTTTAGGCTTAGAGCCACATCCGGATGGTCCGGTCCGAGAAGGGTTTCGCGGATAGCCAAGGCTTGTTGGTTGAGGCGCTTGGCCTCGGCATTATGTCCCAGCTTGTAGTGAAGTGTGGCCAGATTGCTCAAGCCAGTGGCCACAGTGAGATGTTCAGGGCCGAAAACTTTTTCGTTAATAGCCAAAGCCCTTCGATAGAGCCGCTCTGCCTCGCTGTATCGTCCCTGATTGAGATGAAGACTGGCGAGATTGTTGAGGACGGCAGCCGTGTCTGAGTGATCCGGTCCAAGCATTTTTTCCAGGGTGGTGAGCGCTCGCCGATAGAGCTGCCGTGCCTCTGAATAACGTCCTTGAGCACGGTAGACCTCCGCCAGATTCTTCAGATTGCGTGCCACATCCGGCTGTTCTCGTCCCTGAAGGTTATCTTTGATACTCAAGGCTCGCTTCAGGAGTAGTTCAGACTGGCCATAGTTACCCTGCTCGTAATACAGAGCTGCCAGATTGTTCAGTACTGTGGCCACCTCGGGGTGTGTCGGTCCATAAACTTTCTCCCGAATTGCCAGCGCACGTAAATAAAGAGGCTCGGCCTTTGTGTAATGGGCCTGGGTGAGGTAAAGCTCTGCCAAGTTGTTCAGTGTGGAGGCTACCTCGAGATGTTCGGGTCCAAGGAATCGTTCTCTGAGGTTCAACGCCCGCAGGTAAAGTGGCTCGGCTTCGCCGTACCGCCCTTGCTTGTAATATAGAAACCCTAGATTGTTCAGGGTCATGGAAAGGCGAGAGTCTTCATCCAGGAAGTGCTTTGCCTCATTCAGGGCAGCCACGTAGGCCCTTTCTGCTTCGAGGTACTTTCCCTCTTCCTGATATTTCGCCCCGACATTGATGTTCGTGGTCCAGCGAACGTCGTCACAGACTGTGCGACTCGGATGAAAAACCAAAAGGAAAACTCCGAGAGGGATCCCCCAAATCTTGCGGAAATCCAGTTTGTGAGCTGTCATCGTAACCTCCCTTGGCTCATCAACAATGGTTAAGGTGGAGCTCTTGACCCGTGATTGAGACTGAGAGGTTGTATTCGGGCGGTCAGCGATGACAGAAAGAGAATTCGTTGCCGCGTCTCGAAGGGTTCTTCGGCTTCTCTGACATCCAGTAAGTGACTACTTGAGGGAAAAAGTTACAACATATGATCTATCGCCAGTCGAGATGTCGTTCTCTCGCATCATTATCTATTAGACGCAGAACGAAGCGATTAGTCGGGAACCAGAAGAAAAAATCGTGTCCTGCGAGACGACAGAGTGAAACAATAGAGGTAACGCAGGTCTTGAAAGAAAGGTTCCCTGATTCTTGCGAAAGGTTGGAGGTTTGAGGTGTGACTGGAGGGTCTGGCAACCCCTGGGCTGATTTATGAATCCCCTTCGGGCAAAGACAAGCTTTCTTGCTTGAATCTCCATTAAGCAACGAAACGCTCAATTCACTCGCGACGCCAAAGCGTGTTGCATCTGGTCCGTTTCGTATGGCTTCGAAATGTCTATTCCCCTCCTTGGCTAAAGCTGAGCATGTGCCGCATCTTTTGTTGGACACAGGGGGTCTTGAAACGCCGCCCTGGGTTCTCGGTGCCGAGAGACCCCTCAAGTCCCCCCTTGTCCAAGGGGGGACCTCTATATCTTCCCTCTCCCCGCGCCTAACTCTATGCGGTTGAAACCGAGCCCTGACGCGGGGGAGAGAGCCAGGGAGTGTTCCTCGTCGTCCTCGCCCTCGTGCTCGGCTGTTAAAACCGAGAACGACGACGGAGCGTTCGATCAACTTGATACTGCACTCACCGACCTCACAATGAGAAGTGACAAGATCTCATTCAATCTTGGCTATTGAAATCAAACCTACGGATTTAATTTTCATCTGGCCATCCACTTTTTCATAAACGACTTGCGCCTCTGCTTTGTATTTTCCAGGAACTTTGGGATCTTGCAATATTAAGGTGATAGAATACACGCGCTTCTGCACATCTTCCCGTTTGTTTTGGATGACCAATTCTTTGATTTGACTTGGGGATTGAAATTTCCAGCACCTTTCCCGCCCCCCCATGGTTTGGCCGATCAAATCAGATCTACACTGCTCTATTTCTGAGCGTTGCTCTGCAAAAACAGTGGTGGCGGTGAGAATGAAGAGTACGAAGAGCGATATGATTTTCATTAGAGTCTCCTTTTAAAGATGTAGTTCTTCTGAAAACCTCCCTCAATAAGGGGAGAAAAGCCGAAGGCTTCTGGGGTTGTCCCGTGAGCCAGCGCGGCCAGACGCCAACAAGACATCCCCCAAGGCCCGAGGGCCTTTGCCCCTTTAATAAGGGGGAATCACCCATTGTCATGCGCTGGAACAAACAAGTCACTAATCGTCTCCAAAAATTTAAGAAGTGCTTCCTTATCCTTCGCACTTAAGGCAGTATAAGCATCCCGTGAATTCTTCGCTTCTCCACCGTGCTGCTCAATCGCTTCTTTTATCGTCTTAGCTCTGCCGTCATGTAAAAAATGCTTCCGGAATCGTAGTCCCATCAGCAATTCGGTTCGAAATTCCGATGGCGTGGCCAAGTCTAAACAGATATCCGCCAATACTGGTCCCATGTCATGCAGCAGCAAATCGGAATAAAGCGCCACTTTTCTCTTATTGAGGGCCTGAATGTTGCTGGGGCCGGTTCTCATTTCCGGCACGTGACAACGGGCGCATCTCACTTTGCCAAAAATTTTCTTACCCTGTTCAACCTGTTCTTGTTCACGATGATCTTTCACAAATTTGCGTGGAGGCGGGGCGAGGAAGCGGAGAAAATTGGTGACCTGTTCGATTTCTGCCAGGGAAATCTCGGGGTCCGGCGCCGGATCAGTACCTTGAGGCACGGGTTTCCCATTGATGGTTTCCTCCACCGGTAAGCGCGGCGTGGTGATTCCCTGCTCCTGTGGAAAAGCTCCGGCATTAAAATCAGATAGGGAATTAACAGCAGCCTTACGGCCAAATCGACCTAAACGGCCATCTATGGAGCGGTTGGCGCGCCCGGAAATACCATCCCCATCCTTATCATTTGGATCTTCGTAGGCAAGGATAGTCTCATCAGGGATGGCATCAATCAAGCCAAAGCCAAATACTGGGGGCGTGGTGCGTCGTGCCTGGCTGGTGGCGCTTGGAGGAATTTCCTCTTTTTGAATGCCATGAGCTTGCAATAAAGGCGTGGCATTCTGTTGGATCACAGGTCCTCCCTCCTGAAAGAGCGGATCGCAAGTATTCGGTGGGACGAAGCGAGTTGCATGTACCTCGACCTCGTCACCAACACCGCCTGCTACCGGATCTTCGTGACATTCACTGCAGGCGTTGCCATTGAAGAGCGGACCCAAACCATTCTCTGGAGTAAAAACGCGCTTGAAGACTACTTTGCCTTGTTCGAATTGAGCCAATTGGTCCTTCGTCAAGCCCACCCACCAGAGGGTCCCCAAGTTGCTTTGACATTTTGGGATGACAACCGAAAGAAGTTAAAATGCTGAAGCTGAGAAGTATTCCGACAAAAATCCAGCTCCCTTTCATCTTTATATCTCCCTTCCGCGAAGGACTACCTAAGTAGGAATATATCACCTTTATGTCAAGGAGGACATCAATACCCCTTGTTGCATCACCAGCAGGTTCCGATCCTAATCTCACTTCCTTGAAAATCGTCCCTGTCGTCCTCGCAGCATTCAAGGTTCAAAGTTCAAGTCCAAGGTCCAGATCTGACTACACGAGTCTCGGAACTCCGGAACATGAATTCGCGAACCAGTTTGAATCGGCAATCGAAAATCCAAAATCGCCAATTGGCTCACTCATAGCGCAGCGCTACCATCGGATCCACCTTGGCCGCCCGACGCGCCGGGAGATAAGTGGCCACGAAGGCGACGGAGATGAGCAGCAGCGAGACCGAGGCAAAAGTTCTCACATCCGTGGCGCTCACATTGAAAAGCAGGCTCGCGAGAAAGCGGGTCAACGCAAATGATACTGTGAGGCCGAGTCCCACACCCAGAAACGCCAGTCCCAGGCCTTCACTTACTACCATTCGCCAGACATCTCCCGGCTGCGCTCCGAGCGCCAGCCGCACTCCGATCTCTGGTGTCCGCAGGGTCACGGCGTAAGAGAGGACGCCATAAATTCCCAGCGAAGCCAGCAGCAACGCCAAGGTTGCAAAGGCCGCCAGCAATCTCATCCCTGAGCGCCGCTGGGCGACTTCGCTTTCCAGGATTCTTTCCATGGTTGTGATGCCTGAGACCGGCTGCGTTGGGTCGACGGTCCAGATTTCGCGCCGCACCGCAGCAGCCAGGCTCATTGGATCAGCACCAGTTCGAATGACCAAAGCTTGTGGAGCAAAGAAAAAGAAGCCGGGCATTTGTTGGTATGGGAAATACATCTCAGCCTTGGTGGGAACTTCCAGTCCCATTTGTTTCACGTCACCGACGACGCCTACAATCGTCCACCAGGGATCGGAGGAATCCGGAGGACCGAGCTTGAATCGTTTGCCCAGGGCATCCTCATCAGGCCAGAACTGGCGGGCCATCGTCTCATTGATGATGGCGACCGGCATGGATTGGGGGCCAGCGTGTTCGTCGAAAAAGCGACCTCGGCGCAGCGGAATGCCCAGGGTCTGGAAATAATTTGGACTGATCTGCCGGTGGTTAGCGTCTTGACCATACATCTGTGTCCTGCGACCTTGAATACCGAAGCCGTTGGTCCCTCCTTTCCAGGTCAAGGGTACCGCGGTCGTATATGCGGCCGAAATCACACCAGGGAGCGGTTTGACACGCTCCAACACTTGCTGGTAGAAGGCAGCTCGTTTGGGGAGCTCGGCATATTTGCGCTGCGGCAGAGTTGTATTCACGATAAGAAGATTCTCCGGCCGGAATCCCGGATCTAAATGGCGGAGCCGTACAAAGGTTTGGATCAGGAGTCCCGCACCCATCAGCAACGTAAATGACAGAGCCACCTCGGCAACCACCAAGGAACCTCTCAGTTTCCTGCCTCCAGCGCCGAGAGTTGTTCGTCCGGCACCTTGCTTTAAGGATTGGTTGAGATCCACTTTTGCCGCTTGGGTTGCGGGCGCCATTCCGAAGATTACTCCGGTGATTACCGAGATCAATAACGCGTAACCGAGCACCTGGGCATCGATTCTGACCTGGGTAGATAAAGCCATACNNNGAGAAAAGTAAAACTCCACTCGGCCACCAGCAAGCCTGCCAGTCCGCCTAAGCCCGCCAGCAATACGCTTTCAGTCAATAATTGGCGAACAATACGACCCCGGCCGGCACCCAGGGCCGTGCGGACTGCAATCTCCCTGTTTCGGGCCGTGGCGCGCGAAAGTTGCAAATTGGCAATATTGGCGCAGGCAATCAGCAGCACGCATCCCACAGCCAGCAGCAAGACGATGAGCGCCGGACGCACTTCTCCCGCCAACTGCTCTCGCAGAGGAAGCAGATAAGCCCGCAGTTTGTAGGCATCGATGGGATGATCCTGGACAATCCGGCGCGTGATCGTTTCCAGATCCGCCTGGGCCTGTTTAAGCTTTACACCCTGTTTGAGGTGCGCCACGATCGCCAGATAGTGACTGTCCCGCTCTGCCAATTCGCTCGGGCTGAAAGCGAGGGGGACCCACAGGTCTTTACCGAGAAACTGGAAATAGGGCGGCATGATGCCTACGACGGCGAATTTCTCACCATCGAGCAGGATATCTGTCCCCACTAGGCCTGGATCTCCGCCAAAGCGCCGCTGCCACAGACCATAGCCAATCAAAGTCACCTTGCTTGCTTCAGGCCGATCCTCCTCCGGTAGGAAGACGCGCCCCAAGGCCGGCTTGACACCCAAAAGAGAGAATAAGTTTGCAGTTACCGCTATGGCTTCGATCTTTTCTGGATCTCCGTCGCCCGTAAGATTGACAGATCGGCCCCTTAATGCAGCCATATCCTCAAAGACCTGATTTTGAGCCTTCCAGTCCGCGAAGTTGGCCGGAGCCACGTCGTTGCGCAGAAAGCCGATCTCGGGAGCACTTTCCCAAATCATGACCAGACGCTCCGGGTCGTGAAAAGGAAGCGGTCGGAGCAAGACTGCGTCCACCAAGGTGAAAATCGCAGTGTTAGCGCCGATGCCGAGTGCGAGTGTTAGCACGGCAACGGCCGTGAAGCCGGGACTTTTAAGCAGCATCCGAAATGCATAGCGAAGGTCATTAAGCATCGTGGTTCGGGGTCAATACAATTGCCGATTTCCGATTGGCGATTGGGGATTGAGAAGCGCTTTCAAGTGTTGTTGACGTCTGGCACCTGACACCTCGCACCTCAGGCACCTGACACCTCGCACCTCAAACCTGTTTCCTTTCACCGCCAGGCGCGGTCAAAGACAGAGGAGTCGCGAGTACTCATCAAACTTCTGGCATGAACCGTGTGTTGCGCCAGTTTTCCGGGTAGATTGTTCTTCAGCAGATCATCAGCTTGTGCCATCATTTTTGCAGCCTCACTCTTGCGTTTTGTCTTACGCAGCAAGATGCCATAGTTGCGCAGGATCTTAGCCATCTCTACCGGATCTGCCACTGCGGTCTTTTTTCCAATGGCCAGTGCCCGCAGAAAGAGCGGCTCAGCGGCTGTGTACTGTC
>QHZQ01000736.1 GCA_003224725.1 Acidobacteriota bacterium
GGCAGGGCCAGCCCCTCCCCGTTGTCGCGATGGGGTTAATTCCCCATATTGACCGGTGTGCGGCTTTCCCGCGCCGGGCGACCCCATAGAGATTGCCCCCAAGGAGGAATCCATGATCCACCTTAGACAGACGCCGCGAAGAAGGACTCCAGCGAGAGCAAGCCGAGTTTGTGAAACGACTTCACACGCATCCGGCGATTATCCTGTCTGGACTTGCGCTTGAACTTCAGCGCCCGGAGCCGCATACGGATCCAGGAATCGAGCAGATGAAGATGATTACGTCCAGTGACAAAGGCAGGAACGGCAAAGTACTGCGCGGTGCCCCTGATAACTCGGTTGAGTTTCACGATCAGCTCTGCCTCGAAATTGAACTTGCGAACGGTTAATTCGCGGACTTTGTCTTGAAATTTCTTCACCGACTTGGGTCTGATCCGACAGGTGCCAGACGAGATCAGAAACCCCAGAAAGGAGTACCCCTTTCCAAAGGAAACGATCCGCGTCTTAGCGGGACTCAGTTGAAGACCGAGCGGCCCGAGCACCTGCTCGACCGCGACCTTGGCCTCTTCCGCCCGGGTGCGGGACTCACAGAGCACCACGAAATCGTCGGCATATCGGACAAACTGATAGCCGAGCCGGTGCAACTGCCAGTCTAAACGGTCCAGCACGAGGTTCGCCAGCAGGGGAGAAACGACACCTCCCTGCGGGGTCCCCACCGTGGTGGGTTTGAAAACACCGTTTTCCATCACGCCGGACTTGAGGAACTTCTCGACGAGCCTTAGAATGTTTCCGTCTGCGATTCGTTCGGCGACCGCCTGCAGGATGACGGCATGGGGGAGATTATCAAAGAATCCCTTAATGTCGGCATCGAGCACCATACGCAGTCCTTGGCGGTGCAGAACCAGCAAGGTGCGGATGGCTTGATGAGCGTTCCGTCCCTTGATGTAGGCAAAGGAATGAGGGTGAAACCGGGGTTCGAAATAGGGCGTCAGGAGGCGGCGAACCACCTCTTGGGCCACCCGATCGCGAACAGCTGGAATGCCCAGCGGGCGCATCTCTTTTTCATTCTTGGGAATGTAGGCGCGACGAAGCGGGAAGGGCTGAAACGTTCCTTCCTTCAAGTCCTTCATCAAAGCCAGGAGATTTTGCTCAAGGTTGGCCTGAAACATCTGGATGCTGACCTTGTCAATACCCGCTTTGCCGCGGTTGCGCTTGACGGCCTTAAAGGCCTGAAACAGCAACGGCAGCGTGATACTTCCGGTAAGCGAATGAGCTTTTAGAATAGGAGAAGACATCTGCTTCACCTCTAAATGGATCACTGATCGCAAGCCGGACTCCAGCACGGGAAGCCAGCAACTGGTTCTTAGCGACCCCAGGCGTTGTTCGGGAAGAGAACGAACCTGCCATTTGGTGGCATCAGGCTGAGGGCTAACCTGGTTCACTCCCGCCGGACTGACTTGCTCTCTACGGTTTTCCCTTTCGTCCGCTGGAGAGCGGACTACTCCGGGTCTGCTGCCATCCCCAAGGAGGAGGCCAGAAGAGGACTGTTCTCCTCGCCGCCGCGTCGAAGAGCCCTTTCGGACGATGCCTTATGGCCTCTTCTACGCTCCGAAAAAAAAAGAAAAGAGCGACAGCGTGGGACTTCACCGGTACAGTTCATGATCCATTGTCTTCGGGTGACACCGCCACACACCTGTTTGGCCGGTGAGGGTAACCGCATCCACCTCACCAGGAGCCCTCCCAGGGGAGAGGACTCATGCTTCGTCTAAAGGGGAGAGACTCGCACTGACGGACCGGCTGGCACGACATCCCCCGAAGTAGAGCTACCCGGCCTCTTCGCGACGACCCATTGCTGGATCGCCCTGGCTGCGTTCCCTCCACACGGAGGTTTTGGTAGCTCCTTCTGCACAAGCACGGACTTGCACAGGTAGGATTAGATTTTCTTGTGGTCAAGAACCCCACAATATAAATCGCACCGTTTGAGAAAAGCAAGACTGAAATCACAAACTTCACGGCTCACG
>QHZQ01000737.1:0-410 GCA_003224725.1 Acidobacteriota bacterium
AGCGATCCGCTCCTCCAGCTCTTCGACTTCGAGCTCGTTTACTTCGAGTTCATTGACTTCGAGTTTGTCTTTCATTTTCTTCACTACCTCCGTTTTGGATTCAAATGTTCACTGTTCATGGTTTTGCATGGACGGGCCAGCTATGCTCAAGTGGCCCGTCCTTCAGCAGTCGTCTAATGGCCCTTAGGATTCGGTTGGGGATGAGCACCCGCCGGCACCTCAGGCGTGGAGCCATGGGACCTGCCGGTGGAAGAGGCATGCGGTGCCCCGACAGAGCTCGGAGCAATTCGCTCCTCCAACTCTTCCACTTCGAGTTCATTGACTTCAACGAGGCGGTCCTCTTTCATCACGTTTCACCTCCTTTCTGTTTTTGGGATAATCGGGAACAAACCGGTTGCGAGCCGGTTTTC
>QHZQ01000737.1:430-1022 GCA_003224725.1 Acidobacteriota bacterium
CTTAATCAAGCTTTGTCCGCATAACTCGAATCACTCTACATGTAGCGAGCAACCTGAGACCGTCAAATGTTCCGTCTCCGTTGCTGGCTGGTCCTTCATCGGGCCTTGTGAATGCTTATCACCCAGATTATGCACCACTGAGGCGATCCCCCTCACCCCCTTCCCCTCTCCCCCACACTGGGGGCGAGGGGAGAGTAAACTCTAATTTATTACTCCCTCTCCCCTGGGAGAGGGTGGCCGAAGGCCGGGTGAGGGGGTTGCAGCCGACGGAGCAAGGGTCTTCAGCGTCGATGGGGTTGTTCGATGCATAATTGGGGTATCAAGCGCCCTAAGGGAGAGGAGGTGGAGTGAGGGGCCAGCACGTTAACAAACTTAACCGAAGTTTGAACTTCTTCGCCACTAAGTGAGACTGGAATTACGTGACGGGTTGGCCGCCGGGCAAAGCATGCACGGCATTTCGCCCCGCGGCGTTTTCAGTTTAGTGAGGGTGGTGGTGATGGCCCCCCTCTGGGACGGCGCTCCCCTCGGGGTTCGCAGTTCCCTCGGGGTTGGCGGTCTGCGCTGGATGGCCACCGCCGAGCACGCTCGGGGC
>QHZQ01000209.1:0-7057 GCA_003224725.1 Acidobacteriota bacterium
TTTAAATTCTTTCCAGATAAACACACCCCAGAAGGCTGCCACCATGGTGGCGCCTTGCCCCAAACCGTAGGAAATGGCGGGTCCGGCCGCACCAAAGGCCAGGATGCTTAATGACATGCCCAGACTCCAGATAATCCCTCCCAGGACTCCAATCAAATGCAAGCGGGTATTTCCTTTGCTGAAATAATCCCCGAAAGGAACTGGCTCGCCGATAAATGGCTTTATCATCACCAGGGGATTCCACACAAAGTTAGAGAGCAGCAGGCCTGCCGAAAAAGTGACCACGGCAGTATACGGACTGAGCTTCCCCGGCTCCAGATTGAGAAAGTCGGTGGACATCGAAGCCGCCACGAAACGGTAGAAAAACCCCATGAGCACGCCTGCCAGAACCGATATAACAATTCCTTTAACCGTTGACTTCTGACCCTGGGAAGGCAACTTCTTATAGGCCATGGCATCGACAACGATGGCAAAGGTTACTCCAGAGACTCCTAAGAATAACAACCAGGGATTGCCAACCGGGGTCGCAAGGTAATTGGTGATGACTCCCAGGACCAGGGCGATACCCACACCCACAGGGAAAGCCACGGCCATACCGGCAATATCGATAGCGGCCACCAGCAGGATATTGGCCAGGTTGAAAATGATCCCTCCCACAAGAGCTGACCAGACGGCTTCTCCGCTGGCCTGACTCAAGTCAGTGAGAAAGCTTCGGCCTACCGAGCCCCTACTTCCCAGAGTCAACGCCAGGAACAGCGCAAGCAGGAACACGCCGATAGCGTAATCCCAATAGAAGAGTTGGAACCGCCATTCCTTGCTGGTTAGTTTCTGCGTATTGGCCCAGGACCCCCAACACAGCATCGTGACGAAACAAAGAATCACAGCAAGGGTGTAGGATTGTACGACGACCATGGTGGCCTCCCTCAGTCAGTTGCGGATTGTCGATTGCGGATTTTCAATCGGTTACATTTCATTTAATCTGATGTGCGCTGAGCCCAAAATCCGAAGTTATGATCACCACCAAGACACCAAGAACGCAAAGA
The DNA here is from genome assembly GCA_003224725.1 of Acidobacteriota bacterium. Taxonomy (GTDB): domain Bacteria; phylum Acidobacteriota; class Terriglobia; order Versatilivoradales; family Versatilivoraceae; genus QHZQ01. Next base: position 1,044 of record QHZQ01000209.1, read on the forward strand.
AGAAGAAATGGAAAAAAAAGGAGGGCTCCTCCCGGTCATTTCTCAGTTGGCTGCCGTCCACGCTCCTATTTGGGGCAAGTCTACTCCCCTCTGCTTGGTGTCCTTAGTGCCTTTGTGGTTAACTTCGTCTGGGGGGGTGAGGAGCTTGACAGGGTGCCACGGCAATTCAGCGATTGTTGCCTCGGCTTACCTCGCCCGATACTGAATCGCGGTTGCGATGGTCAACTTTTTCCCGTTCGCTTGCGGAACTGCATCCTCACGCATCACGATCCTGAGCGCATGCTTGCCGGGTTTAAGACCGTAGGTGTGCCAAAGGTCGTTGTCATGGGTTCGGGCCACGATGTAGGCGTCGATTTCTCCAACTTTTTCACCGTCCAGGTAGACGTCGGCCCTTCCGCTATGTTGCGAATAATCGCCGACCAGGGCAATGGCCGAACCCGTGAAGTTCAAGGTGGCTTCCGCCTTTCCTCCGCTGTTGATCTTTCGACAGAGAAGGCCATTTGTACCCCAGTAGTGCTCCTCTGACCAATTCCCTTTCCAGTTCCAGGCAGCGTCCAGCGTATCAATACGCTTGTCTGGAATACCCATGTCAAATTGTTCCAACTTGGGCGCCTTCGGCTCTTGATAAGGGATTATGAATTCATCATTTGTCACTTTACCGCCCGCCTTCTCAACCACTTTAACGGCGTGAGTCAGGGTGAGGCGAGTGATATCATTAAACGAAGAGTTGGTGAACTGAAATTTGGTGTCAGCGAGTGGAGGGATTCCTGCTTTCCAAATCTCCGGAATTCCCGAATAGCCTAGGATGACTCCCAAAACCCCCGCGGCGTTCGAAGGGTTGCAATCGGAGTCTTGACCGGCCCGCGTCGAGATCTCAAGAGTCTTGGCAAAGTCACCGTTGCCATAAAGCAGCCCAAGGGCGATGTAAGCCCCATTGAGTTTAGCGTCAATGTTAAAGGGAAGTAGAGCCCCATCGGGACAGGGATCATCCTTGTCCCAGTTCTGCTCGATCAGGTGCCAGGTCTTTTTCCAGTCTTGGGGGTATTTCGCCGACCAATCAAGCACGTCACGGATGACTTTGGCGTAGCCGCTATCAGGGGGCATGCAGGCCAGCCCCTGTTGGACTACCTTTGTAACATCCTTCTCGAAAAAGGCCGCGGAATACATCCCACAAACAAACATCCCCCCGTAGAGTCCGTCACCATAGTTCATGACCCGGCCCACCCGGTCGCAGTATTTATTGGATTCCTGGGGCAGTCCTGGGGTCATAAGCCCGATGAAATCCGACTCGATCTGGAAATCAATGTCGTTGGCATGAAGATTGTACTTGGGATCGCCTGAAAGGGGGGCCTTGATACCACGGTTCAAGAGCCGACGCGCGCCCGCGTTAGCATGCCAAAGCGAGTACTTTGAGTCCTTGAAGGTCTCGCCATATTGTTCCGTGGTCGCGTCCAGCCCCAGGCGGTCCATGGTCTCGGCCAGCGTCATATCCACGTAAAGGTCGTCCTGGTCAATGGCATTGGAGACCCGATCAGGCGTCCAGGGTAGATTCCCTTCAATAATCTTTCCGTTAGATCGGAACTCGGTGGGAGCCCCATAAGAAACACCGATCATTTGTCCGGCCCATCCGCCGCGGATCTTGTCTTCCAGGACCTGTCGCATGATTCGCCGCGGTTCCTTCTTAATGCCATTTTCAAGAGCCTGGCTGGCAGCGACTGCAGCCATAACGAATCCGAAAACCAGTGCACGTGTACGCATGATTCTGCTCCTCCTGAAGCTAAGAAAAACGTTCCATTACAATTCGTAACGTTTCTCTAGACGGTCTGCCAAAACATGTCAAGCGAAAAATTTGCTAAGGAGCCATCCATGCCGGCTTGGCCGGCGCCACAGAGCATGAAAATGGGATTCCCCTCCGCTGGAGGGGTGTAGGAGTGGGTTGTCAGGTACGGGAAGAACCCACCCCTGAAGGCTGAAGCCTTCTGCCCCCTCCCAAGAGGGGATTTTCACGGGAGGTGGTAAACCTTATGGAATCGTCGAACTTCTCGTCCTCGTCGTCGTGCACGGCTTTTGGATTTCGACGACGAGTATGGGGACAACGACGAGCACGATGTGCCGCGGATATCAGGTGTCACAGCCCTTGCTCAGACTGGCATGTGGGGTGAAAGGAGAATTTTGTTCTTCATTCGAAAGACAGAGAGTGGGAGCTGGCCTCCGGACGGCAACACCCCTCGGAGGTTGGTTCCCACCATCGATTCTGTCAGGATATCCAGGGTAGAGCCCGTTGGTTAATAGGCGTCCAGTTTCAATGACTTAAATTTTGCGGAGTTGAATCGGGACTTCGAAGCCAGGGGAAGGCTGATGGTGTCTACCTTTCCGTCACTGACAAATACCTCATCAGGATGCTTGTCAAAATATTTCAGCCAGTATTGAAAATCACTGCTGGGGACTTGGATGCGGGGCAAATGAGTGAGATTACAAGCGGAACTGAACGGAGAAGGAGCGGCGCCGCCAGCGACCTCCAGGATGGCTTCATTATGATAGGAAATCCCCTTGTAAGAGCCTGTCACAGCCAGATTGAGATCCTTGGGGTAAACACCAAAAGGCAGGGCCAGCACTCGAACCTTGTAACCGGAGACCATTTTTTGAATCGCGGCTACTGACTCCGCCAACTGCTTCTGAACGGTGGTCGCATCATACTTGCCCAGGTTCGCGTGCCACAAGGTATGGTTGCCAATTTCAAATCCCAGGGCTGCCAATTGCCTTAGTTTTTCCGACTCAAATTCAGGCTGGCCAAAGAGCTTATGCGGTTGCTTGGCTTCCGGAAGCACGAAAAATATCGCCTTGTTTCTAAAGTCCGGATGCTTCTGGTTGAAGTCCAGCAGCATGGCAACGGCGCATTGTGGGTCGATTTCGGGCTTGCCGTTCGTGAGCAGATAACGCAATTGACCGGGGGAGGAGTCATCAAAGGTAAGAATGACAGGCTTGGTTCCGGCGGAAAGATCAATCTTCCCGTCGATATATTCTGCCATGCTAATGGGGCGATACCCGTCTTGGTACAACCGCTCCAGGTCCTTCTTGAAGTTCTCAAGGGAACGTCCCCAGCGCGTTTCCTCCGGTTGAATCAAATGATACTCCAAGATCAAGACCTTACCAACTTCGTTGGGCCTCAGTGCCTGTGTGGCAGAACTGCTGTCTGTGAGTTTCGAAGGCTGGATTTTGAGTTCCAAGCTTGGTGTGGATGAGGCACGGCTCGCCATTCGATTCTGGGCCTGGACGAGCATCACTGTCATTCCCGAAAATGCCGTCGCAACACTTAGGCATAGGACATAGAACGCAATAACTTTGGACAATATAACTTTCATTCAAGGATCCTCAGTACAGCGATTCAAAAATACAGCGAAATATTTGGGTAGCACCTTCGAAAATCTGTCCTGTTTTCATTGGCCCCGCGCTGAAGCACGGGGCTACCGAAAACCGGTATGCGTCATACCCATCCAGGAAAGTCCATGCCAGGCAAATACGCTTGCGTCAATGTAAGACACGGTACTCAGTGGACTTAACTCTTGCCTCTTGAATTTTGGGCGTAAAAAAGGGCCCATTGCGGGCCCAGATTCGGAGAGACCGTAGCCCAAAACTTCCGAAATGTTACTGTGAAACCGCTTCAGGTTTGTGACTCTTGACGGCCAACTGATCGGTTCCGCTCTTCAAGGCCTTCATCGCATCTGCCGTGTAGAAGTATTTGTTGGTGGGATCCCATAGTAACCAACCACTGGTGTTGGCTTCGTCGCAGGCTTGGATCTGCAGCTTGATCTCTGTTCCCGTGTAAGGTCTGCGGTCGAAAGCATAGTCACGAAAGTTCTGCAGCCAGGGACGTAGCTTCTTGGATTGTCCATCCAACCGTTTTTTAGCTTTTTCCATGGTGTAGTAAACCACCTCGCGTGGATGTCCAACCGGTATGCGATAACCTGGGATACCGAGATGGTAGCCCGAAGGATAAACCATCAGAGCGATATAATCGACGTGTTCGGCTACGTGTTCGATCTTCTGTCCGATATCCGTATCGTTATAATTCCAGGGAGTGTAGCCAAAGATGTCGGCTGAAAAATAGACATTGTAAGGGAGCAATTCCCGATGGGCAGTCTCCAGGAAGGTGTCGATAGTTTTTACCCGGTTTTCCATGGTATTGGGCTGGGAGTACTTTGTCGCCGAGAGCTTGCCATCGGTGGGGAAACGGACGTAGTCAAACTGAATCTCGTCAAAGCCCGCCTTGGCTGCTTCCCTGGCAATGGCAATGTTGTAATCCCAGACCTCTTTTCGAGCGGGATCCACCCAGGCCAAGCCTTCGTTATCGGTCCAGGGCTTCTTGGTCCGAGTATCGATAATGGCCCATTCCGGTTTGTAGTTGGCTAGAATATTATCCTTAAAAACTACAATCCGGCCAATGACGTAAATGTCTTGTTGATGAAGATCACGGATGAAAGCCTGGACGTCTTTGATTGTCGTCAACTTGAGCGCCCCGTCCTGACTGGCGAGAGGAACATCATACTTGTAACTGAGCAAGCCACGATCCCCTTTGACATCGATCACCAGAGCATTAAGGTCTGTCTCCTTGATCAACCCGAGGACCCGGTTGCGCAGGAGTTTAGAGCTGACTCCGAAGTGAGTCAGGTAAAGCCCCTTGGCATCGAAAGGTTTCAGTTCCACTTTCAGTTTGGCTTCTACCGGAACAGGCACCGAGGTCTGACGATAGCCAGAGGCCTTCACCAAAATAGGCTGTTTGGTATCAACTTTCTCCAGGGTAAAGTGCCCCTCTGCATCGGAGTGAACGGCCTCTCCGTTATGAAAAATGGTGGCCTTCTGAATTGGGAGGTTTTCCTGTGAATTCAAGACAATCCCAGAAACAGGTCCGTGGAACAGTCTGGCTGTTTCAGCCTCATTCTTAGGTTCCACAGGCTGGGCTTGAGCTGATGATGCGTTTTCGCTACCTAAGACGGCCACTGCTGGTTCGGCTAGGCCTATCGGCCCCGACTGTTTTTGGCAACTCCAAGTCAACAAACACGTTCCCACCAAAATCACCAAGAATTGCTTCTGTCTCCTCATGGTACGGTTCACTTGCATTGAGCCCTTTCTTAGAGACTCTGCATCGAGAGCTGGAATTCCGCTCCCTGTCAAATGTGAGGATTATCTGACTTCGATCAGTTGCCTTAATGGCGCGTCTCTACACGGGACATCATTTCGTCCAAAAGGTCACCTTACTTTATGGAACGTGCAAAAAATCGGGGAATAATTGGAGTCTTGAAGGAAGGGAAGAAAGCAGTTGATAGAACCAGGCAAGGGCTGCCCCCTTGATATCCCTGGGGCACGATCCCTGAGAGCCCGAAGCACCAGCGCGGCTAATCGTGACTGACCCTCGCTCGCCCTTCGTCGACCCTATACTCGTCCTCGAAATCCAGAAGCCGAGCACGACGACGACGATTTCCTAATAAGAACACAATTCTCGTTTCGATCCACGCAACGGCGCCATTAGGAAGGGGGAGGATTGTGCTTGGCAGGTATGCCGGTTATCAGTAATCCAGGTAATTCTTTCTCAGCGCCAGGAAGGCCTGGAGCTGGGGCTGGTAAACCTCGAGGATTTCTCGTAAGGCTCGGCCTTCTCGAATTCTCTTGATCACTTCCTCCGACCCCACCAGGTTCAGCAATTTTTCCGACTGAAACCTTCGCGGGTAAAGGAGACAGAGAACTCTCGCGATCTCTAAACCGCAAGTTACGGGACGGAAACGATGACGATCCATGATTATAATCTTTGCGCCATGGCAGCGTTTCGCTTCATAGCGGTCTGCTTCAGGAGTAAAGTGAAGTGGTTTGAACTTGACACCCGGAATTTTTCGCTTATTAAGGGAGCGGACTAACTGGCTGGCATTGATCCAGGGGGCACCGAAGACCTCAAAAGGCGTCGCAGTGCCCCGGCCAACTGAGAGGTTGGTGGACTCCAGTAGCCCAACGGCTGGATAGAG
>QHZQ01000209.1:7146-12386 GCA_003224725.1 Acidobacteriota bacterium
AGGTTGCCGCCGAGTTTATTCTCCTCATTAAAAAGCCTGGCCAATTCGCCGACGGTCATGCCATGTCTGACCGGCAAAGGGAAGTAACCCGTGAAGCTGAGGCGATTTGAATCTAAGATGGGCCCCTCGACATCAACACCGTTAATGGGGTTCGGACGATCTAAGACCATGAATTCGATATTTGCTTTGGCCGCCGCTTCCATGGCATAGGCCATGGTCGTAATGTACGTATAGAAGCGCACCCCGACATCTTGAATATCAAAGACGAAGGTATCGATTCCTCGCAGCATCTCTGGCGTGGGTCGCTGAGTTTCACCGTAAAGGCTAAATACGGGAAGGCTGGTTCTTGGATCGACAAAGGAAGCTACCTTATGCTCAACGTCGCTAAACAGTCCATGCTCCGGGCTGAAGAGGGCCACCACTTTGAGGTTGGGAGCGCCTAGCAATAAATCGACGGTGCTCTTTCCGGTTCGATTGGTCCCGGTGCGATTGGTGATGAGTCCGACATGCTTGCCGTCCAATCTGGCAAAATTTTCTGCCTCCAATACATCAATCCCAGTGAGAACAAGAGCTGGATGAGGACTGGGTAATGCGCTGTGCAAATAGAGAGTATGGGATAGAACCAGCAGCGCCAATATATGATATGGTGGAACAGGTCGCCAGGTTTTTTTCATGCTACGTCAACCCAAATGAAGCTGAGTACCTGTCTTTTAAGTTTAGTGTTGCTTGAGTCCTTTTACCAACCAGCCACCACCTTCGTTGGTTTTTGTCAGCAGGCCGAGATACAAAACAACGGCGAACCAACGCTTCAATCAGATCCCGTTCTGCAGGCCGTCCTGGAAAAGGCTGGAGCTTACGCCAAGGAATACCGCAAGCTCTGCCGGGAATTGGTGGCAGAAGAGAAGTTGATCCAGAAAGAATATGACAAGAAAGGAAGACTGAAAAACCAGCGTCTTTTCATTTCCGATTACCTCGTCGTCACGCTACCCAGCGACCCAGAATCAACCGTTGAATTCAGGGATATTATCTCCATCGATGGCAAAACCATGGTCAGAAAAAATCAAGGGCTTCTGGAGCTTTTCCGAAAAAAATCTTCCAACGCTTTCGAAGAGGCGGAGAAAATCGCCAGAGAAAGTACGAAGCACAATCTCGGGCGAAAGAGATACTCCAACATGGTGAATTTCGGGCTGAATTTCATTCACCCCGAATTTCACGACCGCATTGTCTACCAGCTCATAGAACCGGGAACTGCACTCCAGGATGGAATGCTGGTCTTGGAATTCCGTGAATTCACTGACGAAACGGCACTTCGAGCTGTGACTCCCTTTGGCAAGAAACCTATTCCTTCCAGAGGACGGATCTGGCTATCCCAACCAGACGCCAAGGTACTAAAGATTGACTTTACCTTCAAGCAGGATGCAGCATTCTATCCCATTGCTGGACGATACATCAGCGAATACCAACCGGGACCCGATAATCTGTTGCTGCCTAGCCGTTTCGAAGAGTATTTTTATGATCCCGAAGTACCGGACCGGCTCCTTTTTGAATCTCTGGCCACCTATTCCAACTTCCGGCGCTTTTCAACCGAAGTGAAGATTGTATCGGAAGACTCATCCCTGGACTTAGCTAAATAGGCTTTAATATCGGTGAAGCCTTGAAACAATGCTGAATGCCAATCCCATGGAAGAAAAGGTAAGCGAGTTTATTCCAGGAATCGTGAAGGCGCAGAAGCAAGGCGTTCCACTCGGAATGTATTCAATCTGCTCTGCCAATCGATTTGTGCTTGAAGCAGGCATGCTCCAGGCAAAGGCTGGCGGCACGGCTGTTTGCATTGAATCAACCTCAAACCAGATAAATCAATTTGGCGGATACATCGGAATGACCCCAGCCGGGTTTGTCCGCTTTGTTGAGAGTGTCGCCTTCGATGTGGGCTTTCCTCTCGACAAGATCATACTGGGTGGAGACCATTCGGGACCGCATGTCTGGAAAAACGAAACCTCTAAGACAGCTATGGCAAAGGCTCGAGAATTAGTGGGCGATTGCGTTTTGTCTGGCTACACCAAGATTCACCTGGATGCCAGCATGCGCTGTGCCGACGACGCTGGGGATCCGCACACTCCTTTAAAGGAAGAGATCGTGACAGACCGTACTGCCGACCTTTGCCAGGCGGCAGAGGCCGCTCACGCTGAGAGACTTGACGGTTCCTGCCCGCCCCTTTATGTGATTGGAACTGAAGTTCCCGTTCCGGGCGGCGAACAGGAGGCAGAAGTGGGTCTGTCAGTAACCAAGCCGGAAGATGTAGAACGGACGATTGCCCTGGCTCGGGAAGCATTCCTGAAACGCGGGTTGGAGTCCGCCTGGGACCGTGTTATTGCGGTTGTGGTGCAATCCGGGGTTGAATTTGGGGATGCGTCCATTTTTGAGTATGATCGAAGAAAAGCCCGCCAGCTTTCGCTCGAGATTGAGAGACACAAAGGCCTGGTATTTGAAGCGCATTCCACCGACTACCAGAGTCGGAAAGCCTTGAAGCAGATGGTGGAAGACCACTTTGCCATTCTCAAAGTGGGACCCTGGCTGACGTACGCCTTTCGGGAAGCGGTTTTCGCCCTGGTGGCGATAGAGCAGGAATGGTTGTCGGCGAGGAAGGGGATCACTTTATCCCGAGTGCCTGAGACGTTGGAGAGGGCCATGCTCGACAATCCGGTCCATTGGAGAAAGTACTATCACGGCGAAGAGGCTTACCTTCACTACGCGCGAAAGTACAGTTACAGTGACCGCTCTCGCTATTATTGGTCGCAACCTCAAGTTCAGGATGCGCTCTCGAGGCTATTAACCAATCTGTCGCAATATCCGGCGCCATTACCGCTTTTAAGCCAGTACCTTCCGATTCAGTACGAGGCTGCCAGAACAGGCGTATTATCCAATAGGCCGAAGCATCTGATACACCACAAGATCATGGAAGTGATAAAATGTTACACTGATGCCTGCGGGATGGGTTGTTAGCTTCATGGGAGTCCGTCACGGTCCTGTGGATCGCCGCAAGCGGTGAAATTAGCCCCTCTCCCGGAGGGAGTTGTGAAAAAATTGGGAGGCCGAGCCATCGCCCCAGCAAATCCTTGCCCCATGAGGCTCGGCGGGAGCCTCGCCCTCCCAATCTCGGCCCGTTTTGAATTTTTTCACAGCTCCAGGGGTGCACCCTGCTCCTTTTAAGGAAATCCTATTCGTTTGACTTTGATTTTCCCTTGGGTTAATCATACACGGTCTGTGTGTGATTCATCTTTTTTGTAGGGGGTATCTTATGGCCGGCTTCGTTTCTGTGGTTAAAGTGAGTGACATTCCACCGGGTCAAAGCAAAACTGTCTACATTGGCGGGAAAGGTATCGCTGTTTTCAATGTGGACGGAACTTTTTATGCCATCGATGATACGTGTCTTCATCGCGGAGGCCCCCTCGGCGAAGGTGAACTGGAAGGGAATGTGGTCACCTGTCCCTGGCATGGCTGGCAATACGATGTCAAGACGGGGGCTTCGATCACGAATCCGGCTGCCAAAGTGAGCTGTTACCAGACTGAAGTAGATGGCGAAGACCTCCGTATTTCCTGTTAAAGCCAGTTGGCCGGGAAGCAGAGAGTAGACAAAAGTTAAGCGTGTTTGCTTTCCGCTTCCAATTCTCCTGATTCATGCCAGGCTTGTCTCTTCCATTACCTCGGCTCTTGCTCTCCCATCTGCGTTACCTGTTCATTAGCGGCACCGTGAGGCAGCCGATTGTCGCCATTCCACATTTCAAGCCCCCCAAAATTGAAGTTGCTTTTTGAAAAGGGAATCATTGATAATTCAACGAAATTAAGTGGCCCTTGAACCCTAGAAGCACTCCATCTAAACCGTTATGTGCGACATTACGAGAATTTTGTTCTCGTTTCTGGAATTGTCGTCGTGTTCGGCTTTTGATTTCGAGGACGAGTCTGAGGACCCGACGAGCACGATGTGAGAGTATGGGAAAAGCTCGACACCACCAGCGCAGGAATCCGGTTCGCCACGGAACCATGCCTGGATGAGACTGATTGTTCAAAAATGGATGTCCGCTCATGAACCTCAAAGAGAGAATTTTGCGTTCGCAAAGCCGGGTCAGCTCTGACAAGGCACCGGCTGGACTTGCGGTCGCGCCCATTGCAAGTCGTCTGGCTGCTTCGCAATCTCGAGCGAAGCCGCTTTATGCGATCGTGGCCTGTTTTGCGCGCGGGATGAACCCTGCTTTGCAAGAGGCATTGGGACTTGAAGAAGGCGAAGCCGTCTTTGTTAATGTGGCCGGGGCGGGAAGCCCTCATCAAATTGGTGAGCTGGAGCGGAGTCTGGGGGTTGCAATTTTCTTGTTAGGAGCCCAGGAGGTCATCGTCTTTGGACACCAGGCTTGCAAAATGAGTCAAATGGAAATGAATTCAATCATTGATGAGTTTCGAAAACAGGGCGTCCATCGACAAGCTTTTGGAGATACCGATTTACGCCGCTGGTTTGGCGCCTTTCAAAGCCCCGCCAAAAACATACAAGAGGTCGTCGAAAAGCTCAGCCAGAGTGCGGTCATTCCCTCTTCGGTCAGTATTCACGGACTGCTGTTCGACGACGTGTCTGGAAAAGTCGAGATTTTAGTGGAAGGTAAACCTCGAGCCAGCTCTGGGAAGAGGTTGGATGCCATAATGCAGTCGGTTCCTCCGCTGCCAAAAGGCTTCGTGTCACGGGTTGCCGAGTCACCCCTTGATCCTGCCAGAAATGCCGCTCCTGAGGCTGTGGCATTGAGGGGTCCGAAGTCCGTAGAGACCAATGTCAAGGCCACCGAGCAGCCTCCGATGGATTTCAACAGGGCATTCCTCTACCTGAGGCAGTTTCTCACTCGATTGCACTCCGATGACAACTTAAGAGGCCGGGTAGCTGATTTGAAGCAGCGTCTGACACAAGAACGAGACCCGGTCAAGTTCCTCAAGACTCTGGAGACTTTTGCAGGACAATTTGAAAAGGAACGTCAGAGCCTTCTTCAGGCTGTCAATGTTGTTCGTTCCACTCTCAGCCAGGACCTAACTTCGAACGAACTAAGATTGTTAATTAAAAACTTGTTTCAATGAGCCACCCGAGGCAGACGGGTTGAGCAGAAAGGGTTCAAAGTTCCACAACTTTCAACTCTAAACTTTGAATCTTGAACTTGCAAAAGAGTTCAAAGTTCCACGTTCAGAGTTCCACAATTTTCAACTTT
>QHZQ01000209.1:12400-13651 GCA_003224725.1 Acidobacteriota bacterium
TATGGGAATTGGCTTTATTTACTTCATCTGTTTTTTGGTAGGTTTCATCTATGCGCTCATCAGTGGAGCCTTGGGCCATATTTTTGGCGGGGATAGTCACATCCACATGGATGCCACGGGCCATGTGGGTTTTGAGGGGGGCGATGCGGGTCTTTCTGTGGCCAGCCCCACTCTCATTGCCGCTTTCCTGAGCGGATTTGGCGGAACCGGTCTCATTGTCCATAATCTTTATCGGCCTGGTCCAGGCGTGAGCCTTCTAGTCGCTATTCTAGGAGGCCTGGCAGTTAGCGGGGGTGCCTATGTCATCCTGGGCTTCCTGTATCAGAAAACCCAGGCGGGTAGCGAATTCCGGGACGAACAGGTGGTGGGCAAGTCTGCAGAGGTGACCCTGGCGATTCCGGGAGACGGTGTGGGAGAAATTGCCTTTTCAGTGAAGGGCTCGCGCAATATTGCCCCTGCGCGCTCCGAAGAGGGCCAGCTTATCCCGCGGCACACCACAGTCAAGATTACTCGCTCGGTCGCCGGAACATTTTACGTGGAGAAGTTGGAGGAATGAAACGTGAAGGGTGATGCGTGAATCGTGAATCGTGACACATGAGAAAAGGGGGGCAATCGGCGAAAATGTTCAGTCCTCCCAAGAGTCCTTAGGTTTATGTATCAGGCTTCACGTATCAGGCTTCACGTATCAGGCTTCACGTATCAGGCTTCACGTTTCACGTATCACGTTTCACGTATCACGTATCACGCATCACGTTTCACGCATCACCCTTCACGTTTCACGCAGCTCCTTTCTTAACCGGAGGTCCTCATGTTTTCTCAATTCTTGAGTCAAGTCCAAAATGTAACGGTTGTCGCTGGAGTCATCATCACTTTTTTCCTTTTGATTTTTGCTGTGGCCCGCCGCTACAAGAAAGTGGGGCCGAATCATGTGATGGTCATTTCCGGTCTGAAACATAAGGTTCGTAATCAGGATGGAACGGTGGAGACCACCGGCTTTCGCATTCGCAAAGGCGGCGGGGCGTTTATTTTTCCGTTGGTCGAAAAGGTCGATATCCTTAGCCTGGAAGTCATGACTTTAGATTTCACCACGCCGGAAGTCTATACCAAGCCCGGGGTCCCTGTCATTATAGACAGCGTGGCGCAAGTGAAAATTAGAGGCGACGAGCAATCCATTCGAACCGCTGCGGAGCAAGTCCTGGGGAAGAGTGTTCAAGAGATCAAGCAGATTGCCTTGCAAACAGTGGAAGGGCA
>QHZQ01000209.1:13733-16890 GCA_003224725.1 Acidobacteriota bacterium
GTTTGCAAATTGTTTCCTTTACGTTAAGGGATATTCGCGACAACCATGGATACCTGGAAGCCCTGGGCAAACCCAGGATGGCCGAAGTGAAGCGCGATGCCATCATTGCTCAAGCTCAAGCCGACAGAGATGCCTCCATTAAGGCTTCTCAGGCCAAGCAGGAAGGGGAGACGGCCCGCTTCCTGGCCGAAACCAAAATTGCCGAAGCCAATCGCGATTATCTCCTCAAGAAAGCCGAATACGATGGGGCCACCAATCAGAAGCAGGCCGAAGCCGACCTGGCCTACGATTTGCAAAAATATAAGACTGGCCAGGCGCTGAAGAAAGAAGAGATCCAGGTCTCGGTCATTGAAAAAGAGCAGCAGATCACAGTCCAGGAAAAAGAAATCTTGCGGCGTGAAAAAGAGTTGGAAGCTACTGTGAAACGGCAGGCCGATGCCGACCGTTACCGTATTCAGACTGAAGCCGATGCCCAGCGGTACAAGTCTGAGCAAGAGGCCAAAGGTCAAGCCGAAGCCGAAAAATCAAAAGGCATTGCTCGGGCCGATGTGATTCAAGCGACTGGCGTGGCTGAGGCCAACGTGATTGTCTCGAAAGGAACAGCCGAAGCGGAGGCCATGAAGAAGAAGGCCGAGAGCTGGAAAGATTATAATCAGGCGGCGATTTTCCAGTTACTCATCAGCACGCTTCCAGAGCTGGCCAAGGCAGTGACGGAACCGCTTTCCAAAACCGATCGAATTACCCTGGTTAGCACTGGAGGAGACGGCATCGGAGCTTCCAAGATAACCGGAGATGTGGCTAAGATTATCGCTCAACTTCCCACCGTCATTGAATCTCTGAGCGGAATCGACCTGAAAAAGCTGATTGAAAAAGTCCCAGGGCTATCCAGTGTGGACGCATCTTCCTCTCCTTCGGAACGCAAGACCTGACACGCCTCCGGTCTCCACTCATCCGTCCCGTTGAACGCTCTCAAGCGTTCCATGATTTCTCTTCCAAGCTCCTGCTCTTGCGACGGAAAGCGTGCCCTTGCTGGAAAAGCGGATTACTCTTGTAATTCATTTCTCCTTTTTATATCGTGTGTCAAACTCCGGGCCAAACCATCAAGGAGAAAATACGATGAAGAAAGCATTGCTTAGGGGCTTGACGCTCATGGCCTGCCTGGCTTGCTTAACCTGTTCTCAGCAATCGAAACAGGAAAGCAATCAACCTTCCTCTCCACCTCCGCAGCCTGCCAGCTCGGGGTCAGTGGTTGAAAAGGACCCTGCTCTAAAGGACGTCATCTCCGCCGAGGCTAGAATAGAAAAGTTGGCTGGGGGCTTTACTTTTACCGAAGGTCCTGTATGGATCAAAGAGGGAGAAGGACACCTCTTGTTTAGCGACATCCCCAATAATGCCATCCTGAAATGGACTCCAGACGGCAACGTCTCCACGTTTCGCAACCCCAGCGGCTATACTGGTCCTCCCGCTCCGGCCGGATCATTCATCGGATCTAACGGCCTCACGCTCGACAAGGAGGGCCGGCTCATTATTTGCGAACATGGAGATCATCGTGTCACTCGATTAGAAAAGGATGGGAAGTTGGCCGTGCTGGCTGACAGGTTTCAAGGCAAACGACTCAATAGTCCCAACGACGCGGTTTATAAGTCAGACGGGAGTCTCTATTTTACCGATCCTCCCTACGGCGTATTCGATGAAAAGGCCAAGGAATTGGACTTCCAGGGGATCTATCGCATTTCTCCTAAAGGAAAACTGCAACTGCTTAACAAGGAACTGACGCGCCCCAACGGCTTGGCGTTTTCTCCCGATGAAAAAATGCTCTATCTTTCTAATTCCGATCCCGACAAGAAAATCTGGATGGCCTATGATGTTTCGGCGGACGGGAGCCTGACGCACGGACGCCTTTTCTTTGACGTGTCGCAGGAAAGAGAAGACGGACTGCCCGACGGAATGAAGGTAGACACCAAAGGAAACCTCTACTGCACAGGTCCCGGCGGTATTTGGATTTTTTCCCCCCAGGGAAAGCACCTGGGAACCATCAAGCCTCCCGAAGTGCCCGCCAATTGCCATTGGGGAGATGGCGACGCCAAAACCCTCTATATGACGGCTCGCACCGGACTTTACCGAATCCGGCTGAACATTCCTGGTATCCGTCCATAAACAGTGACAAGTGACAAGTGACAAGTAATAATGACAGGTGACACGGGGTCGTTTAGCCCATCTCTTGTCACTCATCACTGAGCCCTTCTTCCATGATCCCCCTTAAAGACATCAATCGTTCGAACACCATCCCCTTCGTTACCATTCTTCTCATTATTCTGAACGGGGTGGTATTTCTTTACGAACTTTCACTGGGGCGAGCGCTGACGAAATTTTTTTATATTTACGGCGTGGTGCCTTCTTTTTACTTTAATTCGGATTACTGGGAGACGACTGGATTATTGATTGGGGCACTGCCTTTATTCACCTCGATGTTTCTCCATGGGGGGTGGCTGCATTTCCTCGGGAATATGCTTTATCTTTGGGTTTTCGGCGATAACGTTGAAGACCGACTGGGGCATTTGCGTTTTATCTTTTTTTACTTTGCCTGCGGATTAGCCGCGGCTCTTCTCCATATCTTTACTAATGCCTATTCCAATTTGCCAACGGTTGGCGCCAGTGGCGCCATTGCAGGAGTCTTGGGAGCTTACTTAGTGCTCTTCCCGGGAGCCAGGGTTCTCACGCTGGTTCCTATTTTCTTTTTTTTCCAACTGATTGAGTTACCTGCTTTGATCTTCCTGGGATTTTGGTTTTTGATGCAGTTTTTCAGTGGCGCCATCTCGCTTACGGCCGGAAACGTCGGTGGAACGGCTTGGTGGGCCCACATCGGCGGGTTCGCGACGGGAATGGTGCTGATCTTAAGAAACCGAAATCGCTTGAGGCGGAGAGTCTATCACTATGAGTGAGAGAAAATGTCCAATTTCCAGAAACCCTATAACCCAAATGATGCACCACTGAGGCGATGCCCCTCACCCATGAAGGCTTATCAAGCCTTCATCCTCTCCCCCGATTGGGGGCGAGGGGAGAGTAAACTGTAATTTATTACTCCCTCTCCCATGGGCAGAGGGGTGAACGCTTGATAAGCGTTCACGAGGCCGGGTGAGGGGTTGCAGCCGACGGA
>QHZQ01000209.1:16914-17670 GCA_003224725.1 Acidobacteriota bacterium
TAAGGCCCGCAGAATGTAGCCTGGGCGAAGAAGCGTTAACGACCACCGCCTCGGAATTTGAGATTTAGGGCTGGTAATCTGAAATGGGAGAAAACCCCAAGGCCCGCGTCTTTCGCTCAACCCAGAAGGCAATGGGCTTTTTCAAATGGTTGAGTTCAACGTAGACAATGACCCCCGATCCTCGGGTCCGGGAGTCCAGGATCTTAAAATTCTTTGGCCTGCCGTAATACCCTAGTTCTCCCCAATCGGCCATGAAGTCTTTATAGGAATAAGCGGCCGACGGCCCCCACAGTTGGTAGGCCTTGGGGTAATTCCCGCCTTGAAGCTCTTCCAGAAACAGCCTTACCGTTCGCTCCTCGCGGAAATTGGCAAATCGATACAACAGCAGACAAGCCGCCACCACGACCAGGGCCAGGATTGACGGAACACGCAGAGGACGGTCTTTTTGAAATAGCATCCAGCTTACGAAATCGACGAAGGTCGCTCTATCAGAGGGACCCGAAGAGTCAGGGCTCACCACTTCGCCCGGTTTCTTGTTATCGATGATTCGATCGAGTTGGGCTTTGGAGTCGATGGATTGTCCATCCACCTCCACCAGGAGATCACCGCCCAGAATCATCATGGAATTGCCTACCAGATAAGCCTGTCTTCCTCCCCGTATGCCCGCTTGACCGAGAGAATCGTCAGACTGAACACGCGCCACCAGAAAGCCATGGTCCACGGGAAGTTCCAAAACTTCGGCTAGTTCGGGGGTGA
>QHZQ01000739.1 GCA_003224725.1 Acidobacteriota bacterium
CGAGGCCATCGTGCTCAGCGCTCTCGAATCAGCCGCTATGGCAGAAGATTATGGCCTGCCCCATGATCGAATTATTCTCAGCGCCAAGGTATCGGGAGTGCAGGATCTGATTAAGGTTTATCGCGCGCTAGCCAGCCGTTGTGATTATCCATTGCATTTAGGACTCACTGAAGCAGGAATGGGAACTAAGGGGGTAGTAGCCAGTACGGCGGCGCTTTCGGTCCTTCTGCAGGAAGGCATTGGTGATACTATCCGTGTCTCTCTCACTCCGGCTCCAAACGGCGATCGAACTGAGGAGGTGCTGGTTTGCCAACAAATATTGCAATCGCTGGGAATACGCAGTTTTGTCCCTCAGGTCACGGCTTGTCCTGGTTGCGGGAGAACTACCAGTACCTTTTTCCAGGAGATGGCAGATCAGATTCAAAGCTATTTGCGAGCCCAAATGCCGATCTGGAAGGAATCCTATCAAGGCGTGGAGGAACTCAAGGTCGCAGTCATGGGCTGTGTGGTCAACGGGCCTGGAGAATCAAAGCACTCCAATATAGGCATCTCGCTTCCAGGAACCGGAGAGGAACCCAAAGCGCCTGTCTTTGTCGATGGAAGGCTGACCACGACTCTCCGGGGACGCACGCTGGTCGGGGATTTCATTTCCATCCTCAACCAATATGTGGCTTCTCATTATGCGTCACGCCCGACCTTGGAAGCTTCGTCTCACGACTAGAAGGCATTTTCCCCAGGACCTTTTCCAATTTCAGCGGATAGGTAAATGGAATCAGCCTTGTTGAGTTTCTCTGACACGGGAACAGGTTTGCCCCTGGTTCTGCTTCATGCGTTTCCACTGAGTCGAAGAATGTGGGAGGCACAGATAGCGGCTTGGAGTCATCGGTTTCGTGTCATCGCCCCGGACTGGCGCGGGTTCGGAGAATCACCGCCTGGTGATGAAGAGTTCACCATGGAGTCGTGCGCGGACGATCTGCAACAACTACTGCGATACCTGAAGGTGAAGGAAATGATAGTCCTTTTAGGCCTCTCCATGGGCGGATACATTGCCTTTGAGTTTTTGCGAAAATATCAGGATCAATTGTGTGGGCTCATCCTGGCTGCGACACAGCCGATTGCAGATTCTGAGCCATCCAGGAAAGCGCGGTATGAAACAGCCGAGTTGGTGCAAAAGGAGGGAACGGGTCCCCTGGCTGGGAAATTAATCCCCAGGTTATTGGGCAAAACCACCCTGGAAACAAAACCTGACGTGGTCGAAAGAGTAAGAAGTTTAATCCAGTCAAACTCACGCCAAGGAATTGCCAAGGCCTGCTATGGCCTGGCCTGCCGTCGCGATTCTTCCTCCTTGTTGGACGAAATACAAATTCCAACTCTAGTCCTGGCTGGTTCGGAAGATGCCATTGTTCCGAGGGCACAGACGGAGACCCTGCATCAAAACGTTCCCTCGTCCCGACTCACTTTAGTAGACGAGAGTGGACATCTAATTAACCTGGAGCAACCCGGTAAGTTTCAGGATGCAGTTCTCAGTTTTCTCATGGGCCTCTAACACTATCCACCTCCCTGACTGCGACCCGAGAGAGGCGCAACGTATCTTCATCTGCAATTCTTAGGAGTTCCCGAAATACGAACGAAGTTTGAAAGAGCCGGATAGCGATACCGTATGAGCCTACAATTGATAAATTTGCGAAAGATTGCCATTCAAAAGGAGATAGAGATTACTTATTACTTTTAAGGAAAAGTCCTCCGGCCGTTCTTGGAAAATTGCCCGGGATGGAGTCATCAAATTTGCTTTTCCAAAGCCGTGGGGGGACCCTTTGGACTACAGTCCAGAGCAGGTTCTGGATACGGCGGACGAGTTTAATATTGTGATTCAGGGAAGACAGCAAATTTTGGGTCGCAAAGAAATGGAAGACTTTGTAGCGGATGCCCTTAAGAGTCCTCAGTCTGGCAAAACCGCTGATGAGGATCGCGAATAGGCCCAAGGGGACCGTCCTGCCTGCGCCCCCTACCGGAGCCATTTAGTACCGCCCCGCTGGGCCTTATCCTGCATTGAACGATCTCTATGGCAACTCTTCGGCCACAAGCCCATTCCCCTTTCAAAGCATCGTCAGTGTTAAAATCAGAATCGAACGTGCTCCTGCTCATACTCATGCTCGGCTTACTGAATTGAGCAAGAGTAAGAGCACGAAACGATTCTTAAGGGAGACATTCATGCCGACCGGCGGTACCACGAAGGATGAAAATGCAGTTCCCCTCTTGGGAGGGGTGTAGGGGTGGGTGGGTTGAATCCGAGCGCGAAAGACCCGTCCCGGAGGGCTGACGCCTTGCCCCCCAAGAGGGGGATTTTCACGGGAGTTGTCCATGATTCCTTTCGGATCACAACGGGCGATCAAAATTAGTCCACTCCACGGGAGGGGGGGCAGGGGTGGGTTGTCCCCAACCGGCAGGACCCACCCCGAAGGCTACGCCTTCTGCCCCTCCCAAGAGGGGATTTTTAGAGGAGCCCTCTCATGATTCCTGGGATGACCACGACCCATGAAAATGCAACTTATACCCCCGTAACAAAAGGGGGAG
>QHZQ01000210.1:0-6992 GCA_003224725.1 Acidobacteriota bacterium
AGAGCCAGCCCCTCCCCGTTGTCGCGATGGGGTTAATTCCCCATATTGACCGGTGTGCGGCTTTCCCGCACCGGGCGACCCCATAGAGATTGCCTCCAAGGAGGAATCCATGATCCAGCTTACGCAGATGCCGCAAAACCAAGACACCTGTTTCACCTCTAGATGGATCACGAATCACAAGCCGCGCTCCGAAGCGGGAAGCCATCAACTGGTTCTTAGCGACCTCAGACGTTGTTCAGAAACAGCGAACCGGCCATTGGGTGGCCTCAGGCTGAGGGCTAACCTAGTTCACTCCTGCTGGAACGACTTGCTCTCTACGGTTTTCCCTTTCATCCGCTGGGAAGCGGACTACTCCGGGTCTGCTGCCATCCCCAAGGAGGAGGCCAGAAGAGGACTGTTCTCCTCGCCGCCGCATCGAAGAGGCCTTTCGGAACGATGCCTTATAGTCTCTTCTACGCTCCAAAAAAAAAAAAACAACCGGAGCGACGGCGTGGGACTTCACCGGTAAAGTTTATGAACCATTGTCTCCGGGTGACACCGCCACACACCTGCTTAGCCGGTGAGGGTATCCGTATCAATCTCACCAGGAGCCCTCCCAGGGGAGAGGACTCATGCTTCGTCCAAAGGGGAGAGACTCGCACTGACGGGCCGGCTGACACGACATCCCCCGAAGTAGAGCTATCTGGCCTCTTCGTCACGACCCATTGCTGGATCGCCCTGGCTGCATTCCCTCCGTAACACGGAGGTTTTGATAGCTCCTTCTGCACAAGCACGGACTTGCACAGGTAGGATTAGATTTGCTTATGGTGAGAAACCCCATAATATAAATCGCACCGTTTAAGAAAAGCAAGACTAAGATCACAAACTTCACGGCTCACGCCCCCTCTCAGGAGGGGCAGAAGGCGTCAGCCTTCGGGGTGGGTCCGTCCGCTCTGGGACAACCCACCCCTGCACCATGAAAGTGTGAAAAAATTCCTGACCGCCCGCTCACCCGCCCTAAAGCTGTGAAAACTCGAACGACCCCCTCACCCGCCCTTCGGGCACCCTCTCCCCCGGTGGGGGCGAGGGAGTTAAATCTAGTGTTTACTTTCCCCTCGCCCCCATCGGGGGCGAGGGGCCAGGGGTGAGGGGGGCGAATCCAAGCCTTTCGATGTCTGATTTTTTCACACCCCTCCAATGGAGGGGAATCTGATCCTTCATCGCCCGTGGCGATTCAGCTACCTGCTGTCATCCATCGCTGACGCCACTAGGAGGGGTCCCTCCTCTATCATTTATCATTCTCCAGTGTCCTCCAGATTATCTTCTCCGGAGCTGTTCTTGACTTCGAGAGGACAGGCCCTTTATAGTGATGTTGCCCTTTAAGTGTTTCCACCCTATTCCCTTCTGAGTCATGGACACCCCTTCCTCTTTGGATGAGCAACTCAGGCAACTGACGGAGCGATTGGAAAAGCTGGAGAGACTTGTTCAGTCTCAGATTCAACGTATCTTTGCCATCGAAAAACGTTTGGCTTCGGAAGCACCTCCCGTTCAGACGACTTCGACCTATTCGTCGGCTGAGGTCCTGCGAGGCCCTGCGAGGGCCCCTTCCGCGCAAGCACACCCTGGCGCCGAGTTTCAAGTAGCTCCACCGGCGTCGCCGCCGAAGCAGCCTGACCTGGCGCAGACCCGCTCTGACATTCTTCCTTCCGCCGTGCCTCCCCAATCCACCACTCCAACGGGTGAGAGCTTGGAGTCGCTGATTGGCGGAAACTGGTTGAACAAAATAGGAGTCGTTGCCATCGTGCTGGGCATGGCCTATTTCCTCAAATACGCCATAGACAATCAGTGGATCGGCGAAATGGGACGAGTGACTCTGGGAGTAATTACAGGCCTCGGGTTCCTCCTATGGGGGGAAGCACTCCAGAAGAGACTCTATCGAGGTTACGGGCTCACCATTTCAGCCGGCGGCATCACCATTCTATATTTTTCTATTTTCGCTGCCTTTAACTTCTATAGCCTGATCACCCAGCTTCCTGCCCTTTTCCTGATGGTGCTCATTACCACAACGGCTGTCCTGATGGCGCTGCGCCACGACGCCAAAATTATCGCCTTAATCGGTATCCTGGGTGGATTCCTGACGCCGGTCATGCTGAGCACCGGAAAGGACAACCAGAGTGGACTTTTCAGTTATGTGGCTCTCCTGGATCTCGGAATTCTGGCACTGGCTTATTTTAAAGACTGGCGAGAACTCAACCTACTGGCTTTCATATTCACGCAGTTAACTTTCCTGGGATGGTCCCTTAGTTTCTATACTTCGGCTAAGCTATGGCTGACTGAATTGTTTCTAACGCTCTTCTTTCTTATCTTTGCTGTCATGTCGTTCCTCTACAACATCGTCTATCAGAGGAAAACGAGTTTCCGAGACCTTTCCTTAATTCTGCTCAATGGCGCTGCTTATTTTCTCTGGACCTATGGGCTTCTCCAAGAAAAGTATTTCGACTACCTCGGCCTTTACGCGATTTTGATGGCGGTGGTCTATGTGGGACTGGGCTCGTTTGCGTACCAGCGTGCCAGGCAAGACGCCTATCTTGTCTTGGTCTTCCTGGGTATGGGACTGACTTCCCTGACTCTGGCAATTCCCATTCAGCTCAAACAAAACTGGATTACGATTGCTTGGGCCGTGGAGTCGGTAGTTCTAAGCTGGGTGGGATTCCTGGCGCCCGATCGCAAGACTCGGCTGGCTTCTCTCCTAATTGCCTTTCTCGTGGCCATTCGACTATTATTCTATGATAGCCAATTCTTCCCCCTGGTTAACAGCGATTTCACCTTTCTCTTTAACCAGCGTTCTTTCACTTTTGCTATCAGTATCCTGGCCATTTTTGCCATCGCTTATCTTTGCGCGCGGCATCGGGAGAAGCTCGAAGGCTTGGAGTCCGGACTGGTAGCCGGTTTGATCATGGCAGCCAATTTTCTGCTGATATTCTTTCTCACCACTGAGATGGCTCATTATTTTGAAATCAAGTATTACCGTGAGAAGATTTACGAACTGCAGCGGGCCATCAATAACCAAAAGCAGCTTTCCATTTCGGCCTTATGGGCGATCTATTCCATTGGCTTAGTGACGATTGGCATCCTAAGAAGGTATCAACCCATCAGGCTGCTGGCGATTATTCTGTTTGGACTGACCATTTTTAAGGTCTTCTTTGTGGATCTCTCGGAACTGGATAAGATCTACCGCATTGTCTCATTTGTTGGTCTGGGTATCATCCTGCTAGGAGTGTCTTTTATGTATCAGAAGTACCGAAACCAAATTAACGAGTTTGTCCTGAAATGAGAACGGTAGATACGCATACTGATGTGGGAGGCGTTTTCCAGGCGGTGATCCTTCCCACTTCGAGCCCGTTTTCTAGTGCTGTGTCTCAGATTTGCACTGAGAATTCCCGGTTTAGCCACTGCCCCCTAACCCGGCCTGCGGCCACCCTCTCCCCAGGTGGGGACGAGCGAGTTAAATCAACAATTTCTACTCTCCCCTCGCCACCATCGGGGGAGAGGGGGCGCGGCTCAATTGTCAAGCTATTTCAGATACACAACACTAGCTTGACCCAGAGGCGCGCGCTGAGGGCCGTTTGGCTGTTCATTTCCTTGTTACCTGTTCTCGACCTCGCCCCAGCCCAGGCCGATTTTAAAAAGGGCGACTGGGAGTTCTTCAAAGCCATCGACACTTATTCCGCCCAAGCCGGCTATGTTCGCTTTTCCTTGGATGGAGAGGTTTTCCATCAATCCCGGTTATCGTTGGCGGACTTGCGCATTTTAGATGATCAGCGAAAAGAAGTACCTTACGCTCTCTTTGAAGCGAGAGAAACTATCAGCGAGGAACAATACACTCCCAGGATTTTCAACCAGGCAGTTCTACCCAAGGCGTACTCCACATTGACTCTGGATTTGGGCAAGGAGATTTACAACAACAAGCTGGTCCTGAAGACCCAGAGCAAGAATTTCAAACGCCGTGTTGAAATTGCAGGAAGTGCGGATGCGAGGCGTTGGTTTGTACTCAAGGACAACGCCTATATCTTCGATTTCAGCGGAGAGCAAAAAATCCAACTGACCACTATCACTTATCCCGAGAACAACTATCGTTATTTGCAGGTCAAGGTATGGAACGGGCCGGAGCCACCGCTGGCATTGGAAGGAGCCGATCTCTTTCTGGTCAAGACGGAAACTCCGCAGAGGAAACTGGTTCCCTGCAAACCGGTGTCACGGCAGGAAGACCCAAAATTGAAAGCTAGCATCTGCGTGTTGGATTTGAATTATCGCCACTTCCCGTGTGACCGGTTGACCCTTGAGACCCCAGAAGAGAATTTTTCACGTCTGGTAGAGATTCAGGGAAGCAATGATCTAAAGGAGTGGCAAAGGCACTTGCAATCAGAGTTCTATCGCTTTCGAACCACCAAATACGAGGTTGAAAAAAAGACCTTTCATTTTCCGGAAGCGCGGGATCGTTATTTGAAGGTGATTATCTATAACTACGATGATCCACCCTTACGCTTGGCAAGTTTTGACGTGCAAGGCATTGCCAAGGATTTGATCTTTCAATCCGAATCCAATCGGGAATATTTTCTGTACTACGGAAATGACCAGGCTTCTGCTCCCCATTATGATGTGGAACGTGTAAAGAATTATCTCAATATCGAAACTCTTCCTAGAGTAAAATTGGCTCGGGAGAATCCAAATCGTGATTTTGTCCCCCGTGTCCCCCAGAAGCCCTGGACGGAGAGTCGGCCCATGCTCTTCTGGAGCGTTCTGGTTCTGCTGGTGTTGAGCCTGGGGAGTTATATCGTCAGACTGATGACCAAGGTAAAAACAGCTTGATGACCAATCCAGTAAACGAATCCAGCCAGATCGAGCGGGTACAGGTCGAAGCCCTGAATGAGATCTTGGGTGTCCCTTTTACGGTGCTGGACGATGGATTTGTCAGAGTGATTGATTATATGGGTTCTGACGAATCGATTGTTCAAGCCGCTCGTGTTTCCTATGGAAAGGGAACCAAGAAGGTCCACGAGGATCGGGGACTCATCCGATATCTCATGCGCCATCGTCATACCACGCCTTTCGAGATGTGTGAGATCAAGTTTCATGTCCGTGTACCCATGGATTGCTGGCGGCAATGGATCAGGCACAGGACAGCCAGTGTCAACGAATACTCAACGCGCTATTCGGAGGCCATTGATTCGGAGCAGACGACTCGGGAAACTGAGTGGCGAGAGCAAACTCAGGGAAACAGGCAGGGGAGCCAGGGGTTTATTGACCCCCAAAAGGGAGCAGAACTGTCTCGGAAACAGACGGAGCTTCACGAGTTGAGCAGGAAGTTATACACGGAGCGGCTTGATGCTGGCGTCGCCAGGGAACAGGCCAGGAAAGATCTTCCACTTTCCACCTACACCGAAGCTTATTGGAAAATGAACCTGCACAATTTGTTGCATTTCCTGGAACTGAGGATGGATCAACACGCGCAAGTCGAAATCCGTACCTACGCCACGCTCATCGGGACCGAGATCGTTCGACGATGGTGCCCCATTGCCTGGGAGGCGTTTCTCGACTATCGCCTCCATGCAATGAACTGGTCCAGATTGGAACAGGAAATCATCAAAGCGTTGGTTGCGGGTAAACCCGAAGAGGCCAACAAGCTGGCGGCTGAATTCGGGCTGTTATCCTATGGAGCGGATGGCCTGAAACGCAATCGTGAACGCGACGAAATAGAGGCCAAGCTCAAGCAGTTCAACCTTCCTATTCCCTGGGTGTGACGCAAGCCAGTACCTGGGCACTCCCTCTGAAAATCCGTCCTATCAAGGGGGCGTCCTTCGGGTTTTCCAGTGCCGTGTTCATTCACAGGACATCCCCCTGCCCCCCTGAAGGTGTGAAAGAATTAAAGACCGGCCGAGATCGGGAGGGCGAGGCTCCCGCCGAGCCTCATGGGGCAAGGACTTGTTGGGGCGACGGCTCGCCAGGAGGCTCGCCCTCCCAATTTTTTCGCACCTTCCCTTTGAAGGGGGAATCATCCATTCTCATGATGTGGCGCCGCTGCGCGGCATGGGAAACTCCCTTGAAGATCTCTCCTATCACTCGATAACGTTAACTATGGCAAGGTACATCATCTACGGCGCCGGGGCTATCGGCAGTATTCTGGGAGCGGGGCTTTACCACACAGGCCAGGACGTTGTTCTAGTGGGACGTGGCCGGCATGTAGAGGCGATCCGCCGTCACGGATTGCAACTGAGGGCCGAGGGGCGACTTCGTCGAATTAAGATTAATGCGGTTGACAATCTTTCCAAGCTCAAACCCAAAGCCGAAGATCGGTTAATGCTAACCGTGAAGGCCCAGCACACAGCAGATGCGGCAAGAACTCTGGCTACAGTCTACCTTCCCACAACTCCCATCGTGGCTTTACAGAATGCGATTCGTAACGAGGGAATTCTCGCCACACGGTTTCAATGTGTTTATGGCGGATTGGTGGAATTCAGTGGAAATTTCTTGGAACCAGGGATTGTCGAACACACCCGCAACAATCTTGTGGCCATAGGAAAGTTCCCCCAGGGGTTCGATTCCGTAGCTGACACATTAGCCACAGATCTTGAGAAAGCGGGGTTTCGAGTCGAGCGTTCTGAAAACGTGATGGACATTAAGTGGTGGAAGCTCGTCCTCAATACTAATAATGCACTTCTAGCGCTGTTAGGATGTTGGTTGCAGAAGGGCCAGAGTGATCCCGAAATCTATCCTCTCATGGCCGACGTGATGGAGGAGAGCCTAAGAGTCTTGCAAAGAGCTGGAATTCATCCGCAGGCCCCAGGGGAATTTCCACCTCTTGATTTGGCCATCGAGAAATTGCGCGCTGGTGAGATGTCGTGTGATTACGACTTGCCTCCCGAAGAACGCACTTACCCTTCGACCTGGCAGGATCTTCAACTGAAACGGGGTTATACGGAGGTGGAATTTCTCAATGGCGAAATTGAGCGCTT
>QHZQ01000210.1:7012-13038 GCA_003224725.1 Acidobacteriota bacterium
CTTAACTCCCTGCTACTTCGCCTGGTCAGCGCGATGGCACTAAATCGCGAACTGCCAGGCAAATATTCGCCCCAAGAGATCAAGTCGCTTTTCGAGAAGGACAAAGTCTAAAGGATAACAAACGTGTACCTGGAAAGGAAACGTCCATGCCGCCTGGGTCCCGCATCTCCCGCTGGGTTTTGAGTCATTCATGCCCCCTCGGCGCCGCCAATGAGTAATCGTACTCCTTCTCGTTCTCGTTTTTTCAACAGCCGAGTGGGCGAGCACGACAGGGCATGAAAATGGGCACCATGAAGCATGAAAATGATTCCCCTCCACTGGAGGGGTGTAGGGGTGGGTTGTTCCAGACGGGAAGGACCTACCTTGAAGGCTGAGGCCTTGTTTCCAATCCCGAGAGGGGATTTTCACGTGAGCCTCTCATGAGGCTTCGGATTAGGTCAGCAATGAAAACCAGTCCGCTCCACTGCAGGGTGCAAAGGTGGATAAAGCCGACCCTGAAGGCCGACCCCTGAAGGTGTGAAAGAATCCGAATGCTCTACAATTGCCCCCTCACCCGGCCTTTGGCCACCCTCTCCCCGATGGGGGCGAGGGAGTTAAGCCTAGTGTTACGTTCCCCTCGCCCCAGCGGGGAGAAGGGCCAAGGGTGAGGGGGAACAGCTAACCGTTCGCCGTATCCGATTTTTTCTCCCCTCCCCAGAGGGGATTTTCAAAGGAGTTCAAAAGAAGAAGGCGCGAGAGCCCGACGCCTAAGAAGAATCACTAAAACTTTTTGAGCTTGAAGAGAGTTAAAGCCAACGGACGCCCGCCGAGAAGCGCCGTTTAAATTACTCCGCGAACTTCCGAACCACGTCAGTGACAAGGAGTTTGATTTCGTCTGGCGACAGCTTCTTGTCAAAGGGTGGCATCGTCCCTTTGTCCTTTTTACCATTGGTAATGGACTCAATCAACTCTTCATCCTTTTTACTAGCTTGCCACTCTTTGTCGGTGAAATCGGGCGTATGCATGGCAGCGTAACCTTTGCCATCTGCCTTATGGCACATGGCACAATTCTTTTTGAAAAGAGCAGCCGCATCCGGCTTGTCTTCGGCGGACAATTTCGATACCAAAAGCCAGGCGAACCCGCACACGATGAGCAACCCTGTAATTGTGCCTTTCATGAACTCTTAACCTCCTTACGCATTCCATCCTATGTTTGAAATTGCCCCCACTAGTAGAAACGTGAGATGCAGGATCGAGGAAGTCTGTTGTCTATCTTCAAAGTGCCTCATTATAACCAACTCCGAATGAACTTCAAACGGAAATTTGACCAGAGACGTGAGGCGTTGGTTATTGAGGCAGCTTAGCATACCAGTTCAAAAATATTGTCTCGTCAAAAAAGCTTCTATTTTCATTAGCCCCGTGCTTCAGCGCGGGGTGGGAGGTCTCACGCACAATTTTTGAGAGAGAAGACCACACATACATCCCCCGCGCTGAAGCACGGGGCTAATGAAAACAAGCCTGCCGTCAAAATGCATCCAGCGAACTGGGAGTCAGGTAATATGTCTATTGCAAAAACACGACGATGCGGTTACAAAAACCTGAACGAAGCTGGATAAGGGGATTCGAACTGCAGGAATTTTCCAGTTCGCGGATGTTTGAAGGTTAAGTGAACGGCATGCAAGGCTAGCCGATGGAGTCGATTGATTTGGCTTCCATAGTCTCTGTCGCCCACAATCGGATGACCTCGCTCAGACAGGTGGGCCCTGATTTGATGTTTGCGCCCGCTTTCCAGGCGGGCCTCTATAAGCGTTGTTTGCCGGAAGCGCTGCAGCACACGAATATGGGTAACAGCCAGCTTCGCTTTTGTTTGATCTTTGGAGGAATAAGCCCGGTGAGCGGCGTTCTCGGCAAGATAAGACTCAATCCGGCACATGTCTTGCCGGACGCGTCCCTCGACGACGGCCACATACTTTCTAGTCGCACTGTGGTCCCTGAACTGATCTTGCAGATGCCGCTTGGCGTATTCGGTTTTGGCGAAGACCAGCAGCCCAGATGCCTCCCGATCCAGCCGGTGAACAATGAAGATTTTCTCTGGCGGCTTTTTATTTTTGACATATGCATAGAGAAATGAGTAAGCCGTCTTCCTCCGCTCTTTTTCCGTTGCCATGGTCAGCAAGCCGGCGGGCTTGTCCACCACGATGACATCTTCGTCCTCATAAACGAGCTTGAGACGAGACAACCAGGACGATTTTAATCCACTTCTTTGCTCATCGAGTCCCCGAAAAAGCACGAACTACCTCTCCCCAAAGGGCAACCGTGGAGGATTAGCCGATCACTGATTCCGTTAGCGCCGGAGTCAACAAGTCATCTTTCAAGCGACCAGGCGTTTCGCCTTTGTGCTCAGCGCTCTAATGCGTGCATCTCTCCCTCGCCCTTGGGGAGAGGGTGGCCGCAGGCCGGGTGTCCAAACTTTAGCGAAAGACGTTCCCTATTTTTGATTATTTGCCGGTGGGTGCGGCCTCAATCTTTTCGATCACGATGGCTTTCGATCCACCCTTTTCAAAAACCTTGCCGCTGGCTGTCACGCTTTGCCCGGCAAACTTCATTAAGCGTTGGTTTTGTCCCGTCGCGGGCATCGCGTTTGAAATGGGCCAATAAATGGTTCCGTCGTCCGCCAGAATGACCAGCGGTGAACCGCCCTTGGCGCATGCCACGGCACAATCAGAGCTGACGGGCTTCTTCAGGTTTTTGATGAAAGCACAGGCCGAGTCAAGGACGTACCCTTTTATCGTAGTCACCTTGTCCTGGGATTGAAGGCTACCTTGAGCCACTGTCAACATCATGACCGTCAAGATGAGACATTGAACCTTCTTGTGGATAAGCATGAGCTGATACCTCCTGAAAGATTTTGAGCGCTTGTATTATACTCATAAACCAAGAATGACAAACTTCAAGTTGGAGCGCAGGGAGCAGTGGTAAGGTAAATTGGCAGTTGTTCTGACGGGTTAAGAACCATCGTCGGCGTCATTGGGTAGCCCCGGAGGGGCGTCAGATTGTAACCCACGGCGCCAGCCGTGGGTTTAGCGTCATCCAGGAGCCAAGCCCCGGCAGGGGCGAAAGAATCCGGACGGGAGCGTGCCACGCCGGGAATTTCAGCAATGCAGGAGGGCGGCGTTTTGACGGTCACATGGGAAGGCGAACGCAACACACAACTTAGACTTCGCTTCCACCTCAATGCAGGCCTGCCTACGGTTCAAGAATTAGCCATTCAGGCGAAGGGTAGCCCGTGGAGTGTCTTGGGCCGAAACCTGACGCCGGTTTTCTCCGTCACCACCGGCATTCGCCGAACAGGTCACGATCTGCCCGAGGAGAATCGCTGGGATGTGTTCTGGGATGCTCCACTGCAACATCCCGAAGAAGTGAGGCAATACACCGCTGAATTTCAATCGTCGGGTTGCAAGGTTCGGAGTGAAGGCAGACGGCTGGAAATTCTTTTCCCTGGGATGAGCCTGGGGATCTTTTCCGGAGGCTTACGGTACACGGTGTATCAGGGCAGTAACTTGATCCGCCAGGAAGCCGTTGTGAAGACCGAAGAACCCAGCGTGGCTTATATCTACAGTGGCGGATTGAAGGGGTTCTCCACCCGCGATCTGAAAGAAGTCGTCTGGCAGGATATCGGCGGCAATTGGCAGAATTACGAGTTCTACGGAGCGCCTAACCGGGACCCGGTGCCCGTCCGAGCCAAGAATCGAGTCTTGTTAGCCAGCGGGAGGGAGGCCTCATTGGCGGTTTTTCCGCCACCCCATCAGTTTTTCTTTGCGCGTGAGTTAGAAATCAATTTGGGATATGTCTGGTATCAAAAGGAATCTTCCCAAGGTTCAAGCCGCCAATTCGCTCTCGGAGTTCGCCAGCATCCGACCGAGGAAGGTTACAACGATGTTTGGATCAAGCGGGTCTATGCGCTCTACAACGCGCCTCCTGGGACCTGGCAGCGTATGTCCCTCTATTTTTATGCAAACACGGGGACAGCCCAGGAAGGTCGAAACGCCGTCTTGGCTTACACACACGGTGACAGATATAAGGAACTCCCCGGCTACAAGACCATGGTTACGCACTTTCATACCGCCTTTGCAGATGAGTTGACCAAAGCTGGCAGCCTGGATGCCGGTGCTCCCTGGATCTCGGCCATGCGGGCCCTGGGAGTTAATATCGCTTATATCTGCGACTTTCATGGGGACGGGCATCCCGACGATCCCGGCCCAGTGCGCCTCAAGGAGCAGGAGACTTACTACGAGGCCTGCCGGCGATTTTCCGACCGTGACTTTCTAATCTTGGCCGGCGAAGAGCCCAATGTTTATCTGGGCGGGCATTGGAATATTTTGTTCCCCAAGCCAGTTTATTGGACTCATGTTCGGGAAGCAGGGCACTCCTTTGTGGAAGAACACTCCCAATACGGGACCCTCTATCGCCCTAGCAATTCTCAGGAAGTCGCAGAGATGATTCGGCGAACCAACGCTCTGGTTTGGCAAACCCATCCGCGTACCAAGGGATCGACCTTTTATCCAGACAAAATCAAAGCAGCCGATTATTTTCAGGATGACCACTGGCTGGGCGCGGCTTTTAAAGCCATGCCGGTGGATCTTTCCCAGCAACGTCTTTGCGAGGTCCGCTGTTTCGGGACCCTGGATGAGATGAATAATTGGGGACAGAAGAAGTTCCTGATCAGCGAAGTAGACACCTACAAGAAATGGCCCAGTGACGATCTCTACGGCCATTTCAACGTCAACTATCTTAAACTGGATCCCCTACCAGCAGCCAGCGATTGGGGTGAAGTCAATCGTGTCCTTCGAGCGGGAGATTTTTTCGTGACAACCGGCGAAATTCTAATCCGGGCCTTTGCCGTAAATGGGGCTTCTTCTGGCCAGACCGTGACCATTGCTCCGGAGCAAAAAATTAACCTGGTGGCCGACTTGGAATGGACTTTCCCGCTGGAGTTTGTGGAAGCGGTCTGGGGAAACGGTGAAAGGACGGATCGTCTGGTCCTGCCGGCCACCGAGATGACAGCCTTCGGGAAACACCGATTTTCAATTCCACTCGAGGCCGCAGGAAAACGCTGGATCCGTTTTGCAGCTTGGGACAGCTCCGGCAACGGAGCCTTCACCCAGCCGGTCTATTTGCGGTCCAATTAAGTCCGCTATTTCAGAAAACACGGCGAGCTATTCCATTTCCACTCGTGCTCTTACTCCTGCTCCTACTCCTACTCCGCTTTCTGCCGACTGATCAGGTAGCCACGATCACCGCGCAATTTGCGGTGGTCGTGGGTAGTTTGTGAGGAAAAGCCCACGGCCAGTAAAGAGCACTGACCGTGGGCTACCACAACAAGGAGAACAAAATTCTCGTTTCATTGTGCACAACGGGCTAAGGTTCATTTGAGAAGTATGGTGATGTATTTCATTTCCATTCGTGCTCGTACTCGTGCTCCTGCTCGGCTTGTGCCCGTGCTTGAAAACACAAAACGGTTGCTTTCTCTCTCAATCCATCCTTCCGACACAAAAACTATTGCTCACGACCCACTTTCCTTTTGCCCTTCTCTTCAACTTTGCGCTGGCTCGATTGCGCGAGCACTCCCCGGCAAACCCCGAGCTGAGCAGCGACAGAGCCTTCCTTTTGAACGATCGATTGGGCCAATGACAATGCCGCCTCGAAATCGACACGAGCCAGATGGGAAAGGATCTTGTTTTCCAAAAGAGTATTTGCAACAAAAAGATCGGGGCCGCGATCCGGACTCACTGCCTCCTGTCCTGTTTTGTTTTCAGCGGTCTTGCGAGACTCAGCATTAATCGTATCAACGATTGAAGTCATCAGACTAAGACCTCGGTCTGAATCAAGCTGGACTATCACTTCGGCGGTAGAAAGCAATTGATTGATCCTGCCAGTGCTGTCCTCTGCCTTGCCCGCCAGTTGCTCAGCCTCCATAAGCCATTGAGCTGCCCCGGTATTATCCTTCTGGTCGAGAGCTTTTTGTGCCATTTGCGTCAGGAGACGGG
>QHZQ01000211.1:0-2361 GCA_003224725.1 Acidobacteriota bacterium
ATGAGCTTGTATTCACCTGAGTTCACCTTGAAGCCCGTGAAGTAAGTGAAGGCGGAATAGAGCAGCCCCAGAGAATGAGGAAAGCGAAGCTCGTGGGTCAAATGGATTCGGTTGCCTCGACCCGTGCCATAGCTTGCAGTGGCCCATTCGCCCACTGCATCCAGAGTCAGGATGGCCGCTTCTTCAAATGGAGAGGGAAAGAATGCGCTGGAGTAGCGCTTGTGATACGCCTGCTTCAATCCTTGATTCAACTCACGTTGTAGATGTAGCTTTTGCTTCAGCCACACGGGCATGGCCTGGACAAAAGAGCGAAACCCTTCGGGGACATAAGCCAGGTAAGTCTCAAGCAATCGTTCGAACTTGAGAAAGGGTTTGTCATAAAAGCCAACGTAATTCAAGTCTTCAGGCTTGAGCCCTGCCTGAGCCAGGCTGTAATCGATCGCATGGACCGGAAAATTGTAGTCATGTTTCTTGCGGGTAAACCGCTCCTCCTGAGCCGCTGCCACAATGTCACCGTCGACAACCAGTGCGGCTGCTGAATCATGGTAGAATGCCGATATTCCAAGAATGGCGGTCATTGGACAAAGTATATATCTTTCCCTAGACTAGCAGTAGCGAGGAACCTCATACCACCGGGCATTGGGGCTCTATCGGCCACGGACCCCTCACCCGGCCTCCGCGACCGCTGTCGCTTCGGCCACCCTCTCCCTTGGGGAGAGAGGCTGGGGGTGAGGGGATGGAAGGTTAAAAAACAAATTTTGACCAAAGTTTGAACTTCCTCGCCAGCAATTAACACTAGCAGGCTATCGCGTTGGCTCTGCAAGTCTCCCGAGAAATCAGCCAGTCTGACTCGACGGCTTATCGCGCAATGGCAGATTCTGAACCAGGGCGTTCTTCTCTTAAGGTGGTAAGGAATTCTACAACATCAATGAGCTGTTGGTCGGTCATGGTATTAACCAGGTCTTCCGGCATAAGCGAAAGATGGCTTCTCCGCCTCGAAGTTATTTCAGATGGCTTAAAGCGTAGCTCTTCAGCAGAGTCGGTCTTTACCGTGACCCTTTGAGCGGTGTCTTCGGTGATGATCCCAGTTACATCACCCTGCGTTTTTGTCTGCAAGATCCAGACATAATACTCAGGCGCAATTCCCGCGCTGGGATTGAGGATGGCTTCAAAGAGAGCCTGTTTGCCCAGCTTGCTGCCAATGGCTGAAAGACTCGGCCCGGCCAATTTCTTCCCTTCCTCCAGGCTGTGACACGACTTGCATTTCGGACCGGCAGTGGCGTTGAAAACTTTTCGTCCCTTTTCCGGGTCACCCTGTCGCCAGAGGAGTTGCTCAACAGGCGGCAGTCGTTTCTTATTTTTGCTCGTAAAAGGCGGCAAAAGTTTTTGGGCACGACTCTTGATAGCTGGGTCCCGGCTGGCGTTGGTGGCGACGGTGGCCACATTACGCAACTCGGCAGGCAACTCGCCTGACTGCTCTAAATCCAACAACAGATTTCTTCCCTGATCCGTGCGGCCCAGCGCCTTTACCGCCTCGGTTCGAATTTCGTTGGGCTCCTGGCTTAGAATGAGTGGCTTGAGCTTGTTCTCGAGACCTTTGGGTTTGATGGTACCCATGGCCCGCACGGCCGTTGCCCGCAACGCCACCGGCCCGTTCTGAGATAGCTTCTCCAACTCGGGCAGATAGGTTTCACTGTTGGTCTTCCCCAAGGATTGAATGGCCATCCCGCGGATGGCTTCCAAAGTCGCCTTCGATTTGGCCAGGGCAAGCAATTCCG
The DNA here is from genome assembly GCA_003224725.1 of Acidobacteriota bacterium. Lineage (GTDB taxonomy): Bacteria > Acidobacteriota > Terriglobia > Versatilivoradales > Versatilivoraceae > QHZQ01. The sequence continues at coordinate 1,779 of QHZQ01000211.1, forward strand.
GTCCGTAGACCGGGTCTCCCAGGTCATCGGTGAGCTCGACCGCCATGGGCTGAAGCTCAGGAGTCCTCAAGGCTTTCTTGACAGCGCTGATGATCGCAGAAGTCTTTCTCAAATCAACCCATTCGCTAAATAACTGGTGGCTGAGCCTGGCGAAAGCTTTTTCGAGCAGCTCCAGCGGGTTGCCGTCCGCCTGGATAAATTCTGCCACTGCTGCTCCTGCTTCCGGTGATGCCATCGCGGCAAGAGCATTCAAGGCCTCGGCGCGTTGCTGATTGCTTAACCCGGCATCTCTAAAGCTGGAAATCAAGTAAGGCAACGCTTGGGAAGGGCGAAATTCCCAGAGAAATTGACCCAATAAAGAATTCCATTTCTCTGGATAGGTTTCCTTTAAGGCTGAGTACAGCAGGTTTTCCTTTCCGCGTGCCGCAATGCCGAGAGCTTCTAAGTACCAGCGATCCTTTCCGTCGTATTGTTTACATAGTTCCAACAAAGGCTGGACGACCTCTTCGGGTTTGCAGTGCTGTAAGACAATGGCAATCTCGCGCCTCACCTGGGGCGAAGGATCGTTCAGGAGGGGCTGGAC
>QHZQ01000211.1:2376-17469 GCA_003224725.1 Acidobacteriota bacterium
AGCTCCATAGAGACGGAGAATCCGAATTGCCAGTATGCGAAATCGTGGGTCCGAGTCGCGTAGAGCGCCCTGAACATAGTGCTCTCCTTCACCCTTGAGCCCACCCAGCAGCCAAAGTGCCCTGGCTCTCAACGTGGGTTCCCCCTGGTTGATTAGGGCTTCCAGCGCAGGCAATGCTGCTGAGCCTTGAGATTTCAGCCTGCTATAAGCCAGATAGCGAACCGATTGAGCCGGCGAGCTCAGCGCAGCACTCAGACCTTGCGGAGAATTCAGATCAATCTTAGGAGACTGGGCTTTGTATCCAACGGGCGCCAGACGGTAGATTCGACCCCGCTTGATATCCTTCATTTCGTGTCCGCCAACGCCGGGATCGTACCAGTCGCAAAAGTAAACGGCCCCGTCCGGAGAAACCGCTACGTCAGAGGGACGAAACCAGGTATCGGCCGCGCTCACGGTGTGCTCCGTCTTCAAAGAAAAGCCGGCGCCATCCGGAGACAGAAAATAAGTTTCTATATATCGTTTACCGGCCTCGGCGTGGATCAACTGGCCACGGTATTTTTCAGGCAGCAGTTTACCTTCATAACACCCGGAAGTTCGGAATGAAAATGCGTCCCCTTGTCTTCACCCCAGCTCCTACCGCCAGGACCCCAATATCCGAAGTTCCCTCCTTCCATGACATAGTTGACCCGAACCCAGGCGTTCCCATCATCGTCGTTGTCGGTTTGCCAGATATTGCCAAAGGAATCCAGCGCCAGTTCGTAGGGATTGCGAAAATTATGACCGAGAACTGTGAGCTCCGTCCCGTCAGGATTGACACGGAGCGCACTGCCGGCATAGTAAGGCCCCGACCTTGAGCTGAGCACGCGATGACCGGATTTGTCGGTGACGTCAAGTCCAGGGTCCCCGTTGTTCAAGTAGTAGCGACCATCGTGGCCAAAAATCACGGCGTGGACACCGTTATCGTGGTCAATTCCCCTCCAACCGGTGAGCAGCACCTCTTTCTTGACGATGTTGTCCTGTTCGTCTTTGGTGTAAACAATAACATTGGGAGACTGCGAGACGATTACCTTATCGCCTAACACCGTGATGCCCAGTGATGAGCGCAGACTTTGGTCCTGGGCAAATACTTTGACTTTGTCGGCTTTGCCATCGCCATCCGTGTCTTCCAGGATTGTGATTCGATCTCCCGCGGGACGATAATCTTTGCGTTTGCGCCCTCCCAATGTCAGGCGGTAGTTGATGCCTTCGGCCACCCAGATTCGTCCCTGCGAGTCGATGTCTATGTTGGTCGGATTGATGACGTCAGGCTCTGCGGCCCAGAGCGTCACCTCGAGCCCCTCAGCGGCTTTGAGGCCTTTGGTAGTCTGGTCAGGCGTTTGCTGAGACAGCATCTTACGACCTGCCAAAACCACCAGCATCCACAGGCAACAAAAGGCTAAATGGGAAAAAAGAGCTAGAAAGAAACGACGTTTTTTGGGATTCATGGATTTATGTGGGCGTCTCCTAGGGTTTTATTGTCAGGATTACTCTTTTAAAACAAGAGTGGTTATCTTAAAAGAAGAACACTTTCATTGTCTAGGGGTATCGGGGAAGGTCGTGGGATCACGTCAAAGTTAAGTTGACCTCGACCGAGTGATAGGGCCGGTCAGTAAACCCGCGCTTTAGCGCGGGGTTTGTTGGGCCAGACCGGAGGTCTGGCCCAACACGGGCGAGACGCCCGTGCCACGTAGCATGGGCTAAAGCGCGGGGTTGTTGCAGCACTGAGAAGACTTTGACGCAGCCGTGGGGAAGGTCGTGACGTGCCGGAAATTTGCGAGACTCAGGCAAATGATTAAGCGCTTCGTTGCGATCGATGCAGTCGCCCGGTAGGCAAGACTTTCAATTACCCTTGCGACACCGAGGAACACCTGCAGCCGGGCGAAATGGAATTAGGGACGAATGAAAAAGAAAGGTGCCGCGCTTTATCCTAAATCCGGCAGTTGAAATGGCCACGGAGTCACGGAGAGCACAGAGCCAGTGGAGAAGAGTTCGGCTTTTCAGGTGTTATCCTCACCCTGAGGGTAATGATTTTCGCAGGGGCTTAGGGAGATGTAGCTGCTTATCTGCCGCCTCTGTGGTCTCGGTGCCTCTGTGGCTAACTGCCGTTTTTGGGTTTATGCGCCCCCAAGCCGTTGGATCAAATCGCCGGCGCTTTTCAGACTCAAAGAGATTCTTTCTTTCTGATCCTTTTTGCTGCAGCGCCGGCGTGTTAGGATAGCTGACCTTTGACGCGCAGACCGCTGAAGGGAATACCAATTCCTTAGCCGTGGGCCACTGTCGCAAACATCGAATACATTCTCAGACTAGGTCCCGATCACAGCCAATAATCTCATGTCGCCGTTATTGAACACAGGCTTCTATTAATTGTTCCTCTGTCTGCTTTCAAAGGAGAGAAAATCAGTTACCAAGATCAACAATCCAAAACCGATTTCCAGTACCAGTACCAGAACCATAATCACTATTGAGATCAACATCAACTCCGCCATTCCTTTTCCGGTGAGAGGCCTTTATTCTTCCAGTGAAAGAGCAGTAAAGGGTTGGTTGACCTCCAAGAAGCCGGTTGAGAGGCCGGCCCAAGAGCTGGCCGGCTTCAGGCTGCTACTGCTGTATCGTGAGATGGTGCAAGGACCGCATTGCTTATCCAGGGTCGCGAGCCACTTTCACTGAGGCCTATGGACTCTATAGCTCTTTCATGTTTGGAAAAAACCAGTTTTTGCTGCGTCCGGTCGTAACCCACCGTCAGAAAATCGCCGGTATTAACCTGTCCTGTGGCCAACAGGTTTGCAATCGGAACAACCAATTTTTGTTCTAACACTCGTTTTAAACTACGAGCGCCGTAAGTCGGGTGGATTCCTTCACGCAAAAAAATATCTTTGGCTTCGTCGGTGCAGCGGAAGAAGAATTTTTGAGAAGAACTCTGAAAGATACGCTCTTGAATCGAGTTCAATTCCAGCTCCAGGATCTTCTGGTAATGGGTTTCACTCAGGCTGTGAAAGACCAACACACTATCGATTCGGTTCATAAATTCCGGCGAAAACTTTCTCCTAGTGGCTTCCAGCGCGGTTCGATAAATCTTTTGATCAAGCTCGCCCTTCTCTTTATTATCATTATTATCAGTATTGCGAGTTGGCGGTGGAGCGAAGCCCACCGTACCTTGAACAAGATGACTCATTTCCCGGGCCCCCAAGTTGGAGGTCAGAAAGATAATAGTCCTCGAAAAATCAACCCTGCGATTGTCTCCCAAAGTTAGAGTGGCTTTATCCAGGATGCCGAGGAGAAGCTGCCACAGGGAATCCGATGCCTTCTCGATTTCGTCAAACAATACTAGGCTGAAGTCGTTTTGCTTGGTACGATAACGATTGAGGTTTTCCTGACTGAGGGCAGGCGGAGTCTCCCGATGACCGAGATAACCAGGCGGTGAACCAATCAGTTTGGAAATCTCGTGCGTGTGCTGGAACTCAGCGCAATCCACCTTGAGAAAGGCCTGCGGGTTTTCAAAAAGGATCTCTGCGGCCGCCTCCACGAGGTGCGTTTTGCCCGATCCCGTCGGACCCAGAAAAAGCAGATTTCCTAACGGCTTGGTGGGACTAGCCAGGCTGGCCAGATAGACTTGATAAACCTGTGAAATTTTATGAACCGCACGTTCCTGTCCAACCACTTTTTGCCGTAAACGGTTCTCGAATTCTACCACCTGGGCGTTACTCAGTTCCGGGTTAAGCCGGATTGTATTTTCTCTTGCTGGAAAATTTTGCATCTTCATGGGCACCGCCTGATCCTTAACGAGTCCCACCACACTACTCAAGTAAGATTGTATTTCTTTGAAATTAGTTTCTTGCCACTTCAAATTTTTTTGATCTTGGTTTGCGAGTTCGGAAACTAGCCAATGAGTCACATTCCACTGAGACGGAAATTTTAGGCGGCGACACTGGGTTTCCGATGGCCTCGCACTCAGATGGCAGCACGAAGACGTTTTGATAACACGAAAAAAGCCCTATCTCTTCTATCGATTTCCAGTTATACATGACGACATAATTAATTTCGCATGGGTGCGGCCCTCTGCGCCTGCCCCCTCACCCCCAGCCCCTCTCCCCTTGGGAGAGGGTGGCCGAAGGCCGGGTGAGGGAGTGACAAAACTAACGACGCTGCGTATAGGAATATCACAAGATTAGGTCGCTTAGGTCGCTAGGACAGTTCAAATGAAGGCAAACCTTCCTTTTCGCAACAAAATCATGGGAAAAGGAAGGTTTGAGTGCAGGGGAGATAATCAGCGGGGGGACTCACACCTTGGGGTGGAGAGTTGGCAATTGCTACTTCTTATACCATTGGGCATTTTTCTCGGTGTAGCTTGCCCATTTCTCCGGCAAATCTTCCAGAGCGAAGATCGCCGATACCGGGCAAGCCGGTACGCAGGCGCCGCAGTCGATGCACTCGTCCGGATCGATGTAGAGCTGCTCAACGCTTTCAAACTCCGCTTCATCCTTTTTGGGATGAATGCAGTCCACCGGGCAGACATCCACACAGGCAGTGTCTTTGGTACCAATGCAAGGCTCGGTAATAATGTAAGCCATATCAAGCTCCTCCTCAATAGTACACTGGATTCTTCAATATGGGAGACAAACCAGTTCCGGATTCAAGAAAAAGTCGGGCTAACTTCACGCTTTGTCAATTGAATTAATCTGCCGTACAAGCCGTACAAAAGGCAGATGCTAACATGAGTTCAAAATGCAATCAACTCTCGCGCGTCAAAAATTTTTCTTCGTCCGGCACATCTACCAGCGTCGGACATCTCGATGTTATCAAAATGTCTCGACAAAAGAAATCCACGCCTAATTTTAATTTAACGCCTTTTGCTGGGATTACCAACTCCTTGGGGGAAATACGCCATGAAGCGTATTTCAAATCTGCATGTCAGCTCGTTTAATGCGCCATTGCATAGCCATTGATATTGGGGGAAGCTCAGCCAAGTTAGCTATTGCTTCGGAGGAAGGACGGCTTCTTGGGAAGACCTCGATTGCAACGCCGAAGACAAAGTCGGCCAAGCCCATTCTTGACGCTTTCGTTCAAGGAACTCGTCAATTGAGGGATATTGCCCACGACCGCGGAATCCCTCTGGCCGGCGTCGGGATCGGCCACCCTGGGTTTTACGATTTAGATGGACGACTCCGAGACCTCTGCAATGTTCCGGCACTTAATGGAGTCAATTTGGGGATTTGTTTTCAGGAAGAGTTTCGGATACCAGTCGTTTGTGATACTGACGTGAGTTGCGGGACTCTCGGCGAGTTTCATTACGGAGGACACAGCAAGGTCAAGCGCTTTCTGTTCTTGACCCTCGGAACGGGTGTGGGGGTTGGTGCCGTCATTGATGGCAAACTGGCAAGAACCACACGCAATTGCCTGGGTGATCCGGGTCATATCGTAGTTGATCCAGACGGGAGTCTGTGTACCTGTGGCGGCAAAGGTTGTTTAGAAGCGGTCGCTTCGGGCTGGGCAATCACGCGAGTCGCTGAACAGCTTGTTAAATCAGGTAGACAGACCGAGCTGGAGAAGGCTTATGCGTCGCAAGGAACAATATCTGCTCAGGATGTTTTCGCGGCAGCCTCATGTGGAGATGGGGCCGCCGGGGAAATTGTGGCCGGTGTGGCCAAATGGCTGGCGATGGGTCTGGCGAGCTTGTGTGTAATCTTTGAGCCTGAGGTCATCGGGTTAGGGGGTGGAATTGCTGCCGGCGCTGGCGATCAACTCTTGAATCCAGTGCGTGACAATTTTTTCCGTATGGTTTCTCCTCCGTTTGCCCGTGGTATTAGAATAATTTCGGCCAGGGTCGGGCCTGATGCAGGTCTCCTTGGAGCGGCGGCACTCGTTTTCTTTCAAAAAAATTAGTCCCCTCCACGGGAGGGAAGGTGTGAAGAAATTGGGAGGGCGAGCCTCCTGGCGAGCCATCACCCCAGCAAGTTCTTGCCCCATGAGGCTCGGCGGGAGCCTCGCCCTCCCTCTGCCCCTCTCGAGAGGGGATTGTCTTATTTCTGTCTTGCCGGTTGAGGATGGCGAGCCTCAATAATACTCTTCATCCCGCCCCTCACATTGAACTCTCCACGCACTATGGCCCAGACTGGATTACAGGCTTCAACGATATCTTGAAGCATACGGTTGACCGCATTTTCATAAAATATTCCGAGATTTCGATATCCCAGTATGTAATATTTAAGCGCTTTGAGTTCGAGACAGACCTTATCGGGCATGTATTGAATCGTGACCATCCCAAAATCGGGAAGTTGTGTTTTAGGGCAGATAGAAGTGAACTCGGGAATTTGGATGGTGATTTCATATCCACTAAATTGGTTGGGCCAGACCTCCAGTTTGGGGAGCTCGGCATCAATTCCGGACTTGGCATGATCTTCTGTATAACCGCTCATTAAGCTTGGACCCTTTCTATTTTCGAAGAGTGAGTGTTCCAGTTCTAAATCTTCGACAACTAACCAATGACCACGGACCCTCACAACAATCATTTTATTTGACTCCAATCCCTTTTGTAAGATGTATCTTTAAGATTGTGGTGCTACCAGCGGATCAGCTATAGTTTTCAGCCGAAGTGCCCTAAGGAGTTTGTTTATGAATTCGGAAAGAAACGACCCCAAAGCCTTGGTAACCGGCGCCAGCAGCGGGATTGGACAAGCCACGGCAGTGGCCTTGGGCAGACGAGGTTATACCGTGGCAGTACATTACTTCCACAACGAAAAAGGCGCTCAGGAGACTTTAAGACACATTCGTGAAACTGGGGGAGAAGCTGTCGGCGTTAAAGCGGATGTACGCGACCAAGGGGAAGTCGAGAAGATGGTGGAGGCCGTTCTGAAGGAATTTGGAACGATCGATGTGTTAGTCAATAATGCGGGTTCTCTCGTGACACGGGTTCCGCTATTGGAGATGACCCAGGAGTACTGGAACGAGGTTTTCACACTCAACGTCAACAGCGTGTTTTACTGCACTCAGGCGGTGGCCCGAAATATGATCAGGCAAAAAGCGGGTGTGGTCATCAACGTTTCGTCAATAGCGGCTCGAAACGGAGGAGGTCCTGGCGCTATTGCCTACGCAGCCGCCAAAGGTGCCGTCTTGACTTTCACCAAAGGACTTGCCAAAGAGCTTGCGCCCTATGGCATCCGCGTCAATGGAGTGGCTCCCGGCGTGATTCTTACCCCATTCCACGAACGCTTCACCAGCCCAGAGCAAATGAAACGAATGGTCGATATGATTCCACTCAAATATGCCGGCAGACCGGAAGAGACAGCCGCAGTCATCGCCTTTCTTGCCTCTCCTGAGGCCCGTTATCTCACGGGAGAAACGATTGAAGTGAACGGTGGTCTGTTGATGGACTGAGTCAATTGAAGATTGCCACTTATCGATTGATGATTTCAAGCTTTGGACATGGATTGTGGACTACGTGATACCTGACACGTGATACGTGAAACGTGATGCGTGAAACGTGATGCGTGAAATGTGACACATGATATGCGCTGATGCGCGATGAAGACTGCGCGTTCACGTCCCACGTATCACACATCACGTAGCACGCATCACGTTTCACGTTTGAGGAGAGCCCTCTATGGAACATTCACTTTTACCCCAGGAAGTTGAATCTCTAAAACGTTACAGCACCCCTACACTTTCAAATGCTATCGAGCTGTTCAACCTTCGTCCCCGGAATACCGGGTTCATGTCACCCGACATTCGTTGTATCTTCCCCGACTTTGGGGTCATGGTCGGCTATGCCTCTACTGCCACCATTATGGCGGAACAGCCCGAGAACGGTGGCCGCCGGACCTCCCGATACGACTATTGGAAAGGCGTTTTACGGGTTGCGGCTCCGCGCATTGCTGTCATTCAAGACCTGGACCAGCCAACCGCTATCGGTTCCTTCTGGGGCGAGGTTAACGGAAACATTCATCGGGCCCTGGGATGCGTGGGAACGGTCACCAATGGCGGAGTGCGAGATCTGGATGAAGTCCATTCCATGGGGTTTCATTTTTTTGCTTCACAGGTGATCGTCTCGCATGCTTATGTTCATCTGGTGGACTTTGGAGGTGGTCCATCCAGGGGACTTGATTCATGCAGACAAGCATGGAGTTTTGATGGTTCCTAAAGAAATAGTTCGCGAACTGCCTGAGGCTGTGAAGAAAATCGAAGACAAAGAGAGGAAAATTATCGATCTTTGCCAGTCCAAGGAGTTCTCCATCGAGAGACTGAAAGATCTCATTTAAGACAAGCGTGAAAAGTACGGTTAACACCCGCCGGTTTGCCTTCTGCTCAACTGCCGATTCCGTTCATGATCGAGGACAATTGCACAAACCCTTTCCAGCAAGTCCGGCCCCAGTTCCCTGTGAATGGCGATGGAAGCTTTCACAGAACCTTCAGTCTTCGATCGGGCGATCTTCGATCCTCCATCCTCGATTCTCGACGGGTTGAAATGGATATCTGTTGTGAGCGGATTAATTATGTCTCCACCCTTAGATGTCATTTGTCTGGGAGAACTACTCATTGACTTTGTCCCCACGCCATCCCTTTCTCCTCTTTCCCGGACGAGATTGTTCCGGCTTGCTCCGGGGGGAGCTCCCGCCAATGTGGCTGTCGCCTCGCGACGATTAGGTATGTCTTGCGGGTTTATTGGGAAAGTGGGGGATGATCCTTTTGGCCGTTATTTGAGAGACGTTTTGAAGCAGGAAGGACTCAATCTCGGTCTCTTTACATTGAGTTCGGAAGCATTAACCCGGCTGGCTTTTGTTACCAATGATTCTAACGAGCGGCAGCGCTTCCTTTTCTATGGAAACCCCGGTGCTGATGTCCTGTTGCGACCCGACGAGGTTCAAGAAAACTATTTTCGCGGGGCTCGGATTTTTCACTTCGGTTCCATTTCTTTAATTCAGGAGCCCTCTCGGTCTGCCACCTTGACGGCCCTTGATTATGCGCACAAACATGGACTGATCGTTTCCTTCGATCCCAATTTGCGCCCCGCGCTCTGGCCCAGTTTGAAGCAAGCACGTCAGGAGATCTTAAGAACTCTGAGCCATTGCCACATTCTCAAGATGAACCAGTCCGAGTGGGAGTTTTTGTTTCCCGGTCGCAAGTTCGAGGATAGTCTATCGATGCTTGAAAGAAAGGGCATCAGTCTCTCAGCAGTTACCCTGGGAGCCCAGGGATCGATAATTGGCAGCCACAACCAATGGACAAGAATGAACGGCCCCCAGGTCAAGGTGGTAGATACCACTGGAGCCGGCGACGGATTTATGGCAGGTTTGCTTTACCAATCGCTAAAGAGGAATCGGGCCCCACTCCGTTTCGAGAAGGCGGAGCTGACGGAAATGGCTCGCTTTGCCAATGTGGTCGGTGCTTTCACCACAACCAAAGCCGGATGCATTCCTGCCTTCCCTTGGCTGAGGCAGGTGAAGAAGTATTTGTAGGCGAAGGCCCTTGATTTTGCCGGCATTCTTATTTATCGTGCTTTTGGCTCGTACTCTTACTCCGTTCAACTCTTAGCCCATTATGTGGATCGAAACGCGAATTCTGTTCTCAAGTCTTGCCAAAAAAGGATTCGTCACCATGCCTGCTCGAAATAGGTGAAAGCGGGAGGGACATCCCGGCTGGAAACCGGGACTCAGAGATCTTGAGAATAGCAGGCAGAAAACGGTCAGGCCCAGCTTATAGGGCGAGGGTCGCCACGTCCGGCTGTTCCTTCTAACATGGCGAGTTCAGTAACCGGCACGGCTTGCCGGGCCAGCGCCTTACCCTTTGGAATCCGAAGGTAGCGGATCCCAAAGTAAGTAAGTAATAAAGAAAGGAGTCCGATCATCCAGAGCAGAATAATACGCAATTGCAAATTATCCATCCACCAAAGAGTGGGATGAGAGGAAATGGCTACTAAATGATTACTGATGGCGCATTGAGCAAAAATAAAAGCCATGACCTTACTTTGTGTTTTGAAAATCAGCCAGCCGCACAGGCCAAATAAGACCGTTTTGAGGAGTACAAACTTCATCACAGAAATGGCCCAGCCGTCTCGGATCACCCAATCTCTAAAGACCGTGTTCACTTCGTAGGCAATAGGCACGCCTTTAATGGCAAAGGTGGTATAGGTGCACCCAATATCGAGGGCAAATAACATAAACGCTACAAAAAAGAATAAAGCCGCTTTCTGTTTTTCCATAATTCTCCTATGGAGGTATTTCGGAAGGGGACGCAAATGAGATTAGGCTCGCGCCTAAAAATCTGCGAAATGCCGGGAACGAATGCTGGAAGAATGGAAGAATGGAAGGATGGAAGGATGGAAGGATGGAAGGATGGAAGGATGGAAGGAATGTGCGTCTCGTAAGAAAGAGGCCTGACTAATCATGGAGCGGAAGAATGTCAACCGGGGTTTTAGACAGCTTCGTGTATGGCAAGATGCTGTTGTGCTCTACGTGTTGGCCTGCGATATGTTTTCGAAATTTCCCTTTGAGCACAAGAAAGTAGCTTCAAATGCTATTGACGCAGCTCACAGCATCAGTCGAAATATTGCAGAAGGCTATTGTCGCCGCAGTCTCAAGGAATATTTGAACCATCTAAATATTGCGCTCGGTTCTTGGTGGGGAGTTTCACTCTTGTTATGAAAGCTTTCGAAAGGCGGGTCAAATAAATGAAGAGACTTACGAGAAATTAGACGCGCTCCATTATAAACTTGAGAATGAATTGCTAAAACTCATTAAATCGCTGCAAAGAAAGCACACCGGAGGGGGTTGGGAGGATCGCTTTGAAGCCGATGAATAGACCGATCATTATTCCATTGTTCCAACATTCCATCCTTCCATTCCCCACGAGCTTGAGAATGAATTACTGAAACTCATTAAATCGCTTCAAAGAAAACACAAGCAAGAGGAATGGGAGGATCACTTTGAAGCCGATCAGTAGATAGATCGTTATTCCATTATTCCAATATTCCACCCTTCCATTCCCATATTCGCTTCAAAGAAAACACATGCAGGGGAATGGGAGGATTGCTTGGAAGCAGATGGTATTCCATCATTCCATTCTTCCAACATTCCATCCTTCCATGTTCTCAACTCCTAATGCGGCATCTTTCGATTCTCATCCATTACTTCTCCCAATACCTTAAAGCTCGGCTAGCTTACAAAGGCGACTTCTTGATTGCCGTGTTCACCAGCTTTTCGGCCACCGTCGCCAGTTTTGGCTTCCTTTACATTTTATTTCATCGGGTCAGTTCTCTGCAGGGATGGAAGTTTGAGGAGCTGATTTTCATTTACGGTTTTTCCCTGACCTGCCTGGGATTTTTCAATGTTCTGAGCCTCAATCTTTATGAGTTTGGGGAACGCTACATCATGGAAGGAAGGTTTGACCAAGTGCTTCTGCGCCCTTTACATTCGCTGTTTCAGATTTTGTTTGAAGCGTTTCGCATTGAATCTCTTCAAGAGGTATTGACCGGATTGGCTGCGCTCAGTTATGCCAGTTGGAAACTAAGATTGCAGCCAACGGCCATCGAAGTTTTCTTGTTTCCATTCATGGTGGCTTGCGGCGTCGCCATTTACCTCAGCATCTTCATCATTCTGACCAGCGTCAGCTTCTGGTTCGAAGACCGCATCGGAATCATTCCGCCAGTCTATAACATGATCCCCTTCGGTCGTTATCCCACGACCATCTACAACGTTTTCCTTCAATTCCTGCTGAGCTGGATCATTCCTTTTGCCTTCGCCTCTTTCTATCCCACCACCTTATTCCTTGATCGCCGTGAGTTTCAGCCTTATTTTTATCTGGTGCCATTGGTCGCCGCTGCCTCGGGAACAATGGCTCTGCTGGTTTGGAATCGAGGCGTGAAGAATTACCAGAGCACGGGAAATTGAGATTGAAGCAGGCGCGACTCCAGAAAGAATAGGAGAATACTTTCTTTTCACCATCGCGCATTACGCCTCACGGAGGGGTTTCCATGTCCAAGGTGCTTTTTTGGGACGTTGACACCCAATACGATTTCATCATGCCAGACGGCAAGCTATGTATTCCAGGAGCACTTGCTTTGCTGCCCAATCTGGCTCGTCTCACACAAACAGCACGAAAGCAGGCTGGCCAAATCCAAATCATTGCCTCGATGTGTGATCATGAAGAAACCGACCAGGAAATCTCTGCCCATCCGGATTTTCGTGACACCTTTCCGCCCCACTGTCTGCGTGGCAGTGTCGGGCAAATGAAAGTGATGTCTACTGAGCCCAGAAATCCCTGGGAAGTTTCTCAGGCGAAGCTGGGCTCAGGGACACTTCAGCGTCACTTGAAAAACCATCGCGGTGAAATCGTCGTTTTAAAAAAAACGTTTGATGTCTTTTCCAATCCCAATACCGAGGCCATCGTCCAGTGGCTCAATCCAGAGGAAATCTACATTTACGGAGTGGCCTTGGATGTTTGCGATGCCTGTGCCATTGAAGGACTGCTGCGAATGGCTCGTCCGAACCTGTTTCTGGTTCGGGACGCGGCGGAGGCCATTGACCGGGCTCGGGGAGAGTTACTGATCGACCAATGGAGGCAGAGCGGAGTGCATCTGATCAACACAGACGAAGTCTGCCATAAGTTTGAAGGCCCTTGAGCCGTGGTATTCCGTTTCATAAGTTCACTAACCCATATTGCAGAGGTAGCGACAGGCATTCTTGCCTGTCGATCGCTCGATCGAGCATTTCCATTGGCCTTACGGCCGGGTACAGGCAAGGATGCCTGTACCCACCTCTGACCTGCAATTGCCTTAGCGAGCTTAATGAAACGGAGTACTTACTCGCGCATTTCAGGAATACGATGATGTGTTTTGTTTCCATTCGTGCTCGTACTGTTGCTCGTGCTCTGGCTCGGCTGTCCACCGAATAATCGAGTTAAGAGCAAGATCATGTTTTCGCAAACAATCGGCCCGGTAGCGACAACAGTAACTTGACGCCATCAGCACCGGCCCCTATAATCCTCGTTGCCAGACGCTGTGATAACAGAGGTCCAAGATGCGATTCGTTTTGAAAGCGATGGGCGCCCTTTGTGTCTGTACTTGGTGATATTGGGGGGATTCCTGGCGCTGATGTATCAACCGCCCACCCGGTTTGCCAGAGTAGCCGCGCACCTGCCGGAACCGTTATTCGGAATCCTGCTTTTGGAACCGCTTTGGCTCTTTGCAAGAAGCGGGCGTTTGGAAGTGGGTAAGATGGCTCCGGACTTCCGCCTGCCAGCGCTCGATAAGACCTCGTATGTCCAGCTTTCTTCATTCCGTGGAGACAAGCCCGTGGTGCTGGTATTTGGCAGTTACACTTGACCGTCCTTCCGCCGGGAGGTTCCCGAGCTCAACAAGCTGTACCAGCAGTATCAAGGCCAAGCGGCATTTAATGCAGTCTATATCCAGGAAGCCCATGCCAGCGATGTCTGGCAAACGCAATCCAATATCAAAGACAATATTCTCTTTGCCAGCCCAAAAAACTTAGAAGATCGCAGTGCCGTAGCTCACTATTGCGTCAGAAATCTAAAAATTGAATTTCCTTCCGTCATCGATGATTTTCAGAACTCAACGGAGAGAGCCTACACGGCTTGGCTCGATCGTTTTTACGTAATCGATCGCCAGGGGGTTCGTTGCCTACAAAAGCCCAGCCGGTCCTTTTGGATTCAAGCCTCAAGAAGTCGCCGCAACGTTGAAACGACTCGTCGGACCCAGCAGCTGAATCTAATCGCTCAGGAGGTTCCCTTGGCCCCTTACAGTAAACGACCCCACCGGCGCTATAACCCGCTCACAGAGGAGTGGGTACTCTGTTCCCCTCAGCGCACTCAAAGGCCGTGGCAAGGGCAAGTCGAGGCGCCGGCGCCAGAAAACCTGCCCGCGTATGATCCGAAGTGCTATCTCTGTCCCGGAAATGCGAGGGCGGGGAGCGCGTGCAATCCTGCTTACAGGTCCACTTTTGTTTTTACCAACGACTTCGCTGCGCTCACGCCTGAAGTGGATCCTTGGGAAGTTAACGAAGATGGTTTGATTGTTGCTCACGCAGAGGCCGGAACTTGTCGGGTGATCTGCTTCTCTCCGCGCCACGACCTGTCGATTCCTCAGATGGACCGGTCTGCCATCAGAGACGTGGTTAACGCCTGGGCGGAAGAGACCGAAAATCTCGCCAGCCACGATTCTATTGGTTATGTGCAGGTCTTCGAGAATAAAGGCGCCATGATGGGATGCGGTAACCCTCACCCGCATTGCCAGGTTTGGGGCGCGCGTCACGTGCCAAGTATTCCTGCCCGGAAAATGGTCAGTCAAGAAGCCTATTTTCGTTTTCACAAAACCGATCTCCTCGGCGACTACTTGAATCTTGAGCTGCGCAAAGGGGAGCGTCAGGTTTGCGATAACGAGCACTGGGTGGCCCTGGTCCCATTCTGGGCTGTTTGGCCTTACGAAACGATGCTGATTCCCCGCAGATTGGTCGGCGATTTGCCGTCGCTCGTGCCGGAGGAACGAGATGCGCTGGCAGACATTCTAAAACGTCTGACCACGCGCTACGACAACCTCTTCCGCACTCCCTTCCCCTATTCTATGGGCTGGCACGCCAAGCCTTCCGATGGAGCCGATCATCCCTACTGGCGGCTTCACGCCGTCTATTTTCCTCCACTGTTGCGCTCGGCAACCATCAAGAAATTTGCCGTGGGATATGAAATGACCGCTGAGCCCCAACGCGACATCACACCAGAACAGGCGGCCAGCCAACTCAGGGACATGTTGGAGCGGCATTACCTGGAATGACTTCCAATGAAACGTACAGGCCAGACATTGCTCGCGATTTGTGGGGACCCATTCTGAAATCCGACTCTACCCACCACAGGTCTACGATATCGGCTGGTACGCTTTTGGCGAATGGCTAGAAATTCTGGGGATGGGAGTTCTCGCATTCCTCGGTTTGTGCCTCGTCGGAATTGGCCAACGATTGCGACGGAAGCGAGGTCAGGCTGAGGAGTGAAAAAAATCACCCTCTCTCCGGTCCCTTCTCTTTCAATAAAGGCGAGGGAAGAGTAAAACTGTTCGTT
>QHZQ01000735.1:0-1584 GCA_003224725.1 Acidobacteriota bacterium
AAAATTGGCAGGGCGAGCCTCCTGGCGAGCCGTCGCCCCAGCAAGTCCTTGTCCCATGAGGCTCGGCGGGAGCCTCGCCCTCCCGATCTCAGTCGGTTTTGAATTTTTTCACACCTTCACGACTTGAGGGGATTATCGAGCTTTGGGTGAGGAAATCCGCCTCCATACGAGATCCAACGAGGACAACGATCTTCTAATCCCTGGAAATATATGGAACCAGGAAACCGCGTCGCGGGCCCTCTCTAAGCCCAGACGGTCAAATTGGCGCAATCCCTTCATGCCGTAAAACCTAGTCCGTTATGTTGGGTTAAATGAGAGTTTTGTTCTCGTTGCTGCATGAGAGCGCCAGTTAGGCTCTGTCGCGAAACGCTCCAGGTGGAGCGGGCGCTCCTGCGCACGCTTGTTGAACGCGCGACGGAGCGCGCGTTCCACCTTTGCGGGGTATCAAGGGGCACAGCCCTTGCCTAGTTAGATTGAGCCATTGCCTCACTGGTACCTGGTCTTGAGGTCCGCTAGGTCCAGCGGAGTTCGACAGTGAACGCACTTAGTATGCGTTTTGCCGTGGTAGATCTGCAAAAGCCGGCAGGCCTTACAGCAGATTTCATAGTAGGCAATCTTCGGTTTGGGTTTCTGGTAGACAACCTGAGGCTGCATAAAATCCTCCTTGCAAATCACGTTTGCTGATTCGCTCTTACTTCCTCTTCGTTTTTCTGCTTAACCTCTCGCTCACTCGCCCATTGTGGTATGCAGTTTTGGCAGAGTAGGGTGTCAATGCCGGCCTTATTGACAACGCAATGCGGGGTAATGTAACCGCACTTGGGGCAATAACGCATCTTGGTTTGCATATTTCCTTCCATGAAATCAGGGGCGGATCGCTCCCAGTTTTTGGTTGA
Source organism: Acidobacteriota bacterium (assembly GCA_003224725.1). GTDB lineage: Bacteria > Acidobacteriota > Terriglobia > Versatilivoradales > Versatilivoraceae > QHZQ01. The sequence goes on from QHZQ01000735.1 coordinate 894, forward strand.
AAATTGATTTTTGCAACTTGCTTTACCCAATTGCATGGGAATGAGACCTAGACTTTGAGAAAATCGGAAAGTGGAAAGGAGATTCTCCTCGGTATGCCTGATTAGCAGATCGGTTGCCAATTTCGCTCAGCTTCGATGAATGAATGTCCAGGAGATTTGATCAACTAATCATACACTTAGACCATCGAAGCCAGCGGGGACTCTGTTTGATCAAGGGAACCAAGGCGAAAGTGAAAAAACTTTGTGTTTAGTGGTATTGTGTTTCCTTTATTGAATCGGGATGTGGAAGTAGGTTGTCAGCTTGTGAATGAGAAGCTGAGAAGTTTGTAGGTGGTCAGCAACTAAGGAACTGCTGTTGAAAGGCGCCTCACTCGATTCGGGTCTGCTCAGCTCAGCATCATACAGGTGACATCGTTATACGGATCCATGGTCAAAAAGGTCTCTCAGCCCCGCTGGGGGAGTTTGGACCTTTGCCACCTCCTGAGCGGAACGCTGTAGAGACGGCATCCCTGACTGCCGATTCGTGTTCCAAAACAGCCAGAGATAGTCAAGGATGTCTGTCTCTACCCTAAATGTCGAAACTCCAGAGGTTGTCGCACACCGCCGGCCAGTTTACTTGAGTGCGGTGTGCGTGTATGATTTTCGCAGCTTCGAGGTTGAAGCCCAAAGCTGATGAATCGCGAATATCACA
>QHZQ01000735.1:1618-2373 GCA_003224725.1 Acidobacteriota bacterium
AATCCCATACTGGTCTTTCCGACATCGATGGGACGATTCTTCGATTACGAAGATCGCGGCATGATTGCTGCCGTCGCACACAAATATCAAACAGGCGGCTTGCAAGCGTTTTGTGTGGATAGCGTTGACGCCGAAAGCTGGTACAACGGGAGCGTCCCACCCCGCGAGCGAGTCGTTCGGTATCTCCAATACGAGCGTTACCTGATCCACGAGGTCCTGCCTTTCATCCGTTCGAAGAATGCTTCTGGAGAGCTGACCGTGACCGGATGCAGCTTCGGTGGGTATCATGCCGTCAATTTTTCATTAAAACACCCTGAGCTTTTGACCCACTGTGTAAGCATGGGGGGCGCCTTTGATATCCACCAGTTCTTGAACGGATACTACGACAACAATTGTTATTTCAACTGTCCGCCCGACTTCCTGCCTAACTTGAATGATGAGTGGTATCTGCACCATTACCGAAACGGCCTTAAGCTGGTTTTGGCAACGGGAGAGCAGGACATCTGCCTCGATGAAAACATCAGGCTTTCGCGCCTGATGGAAGCGAAGCATATCCCGCACTGGCTGGATGTGTGGCGTGATGGAACGGGACATGATTGGCCCTGGTGGCAACAAATGGCGGCGAAGTACTTTTCCTGAAGAAACGCCGTCTTACTTCGTTCTTAGATAAACCTCCGGCTTTGCTGGGGTTTGAGTGCCATCCAGTCATGACCGCTTTGACCGGCTCACGAATCAAGCCTTCGGCTTTGCCGGAG
>QHZQ01000212.1:0-8490 GCA_003224725.1 Acidobacteriota bacterium
CTGGGCAAGCAGATGGGTCTTGGCAGATTCTTAGCAAGCGTATCGCCTGGGGGAACAAACAAAGGCAGGTCTCTGCCGATGAGGAGAAATCATAATCATGTACAGAATGTACAGACTAGTTGCATTTATGTTCCTAATCGTGCTTTGTTTGCCAGAAACGGGGCTAGCCTGGTCGCTGAACCCCACGTTATTCAATCTCCCCGCGAACACAGCCCTCGACTTAGGAACCTACACTTGCAAAGGACCAGCCGGTGGCTCGATCCCTTGTGGTAGCATCACCGACTACAGCGGATTCGTCTACGACAAAAACAATCATCAGATGTTAATGTTCGGTGGTGGGCATGCGGCATCCTTCCGAGACGATGTCGATGTATTCAATTTTGATTCTCTGAAGTGGAATCCGGCTTACACTCCCACTCCTTGTTCGCAAATGACAGTCGGCGTAACCAGTGGTGGGACTGACCCGGACAATAGAGACCTTACCAATGGCACGTGGAAGTCTACAACCCACCCTATCTCACGCCATAGCTACGATATGCTTGTCGTGACCGAGAATACAAAAGAGTTGATTGTATTGAATGGTTTTTCTGACGTCGGTGATTGTTCGGAGAAGATGACTGGCATGAGAGACATTAGCATCTCTCACTATGATCCCATTGGCAAGAAATGGTCTTTTAGCCGTGCCGCGACCGGTGGCTGGCCGAATTATGCTAGTTCGGAATATGATCCGTTGTCGGGCATGGTTATCGTTCTCGACAGCGATTCCCTTTGGACCTATGACCCGGTATCCCAGGTCAAAACATTAAGGTTGACCATAAACCAAAAAGACATGGGTTATGCCAACAATCTCATCTATTATCCACCCAATCAGAAAATGTACTACATTGCCAGGGGAACGCCGACACGAGTCTGGGAAGTGACGTTGAATCGGACTAGCTGGGCTTCTTCCAGTGTTAAGGAAGTCACGGGCATAACGGGGAACATTCCCAGTTCTCAAGAGTCTAGTTTTGCCTATGACTCTGTCAATCAGATTATTGGTGGAGGTATCAAGAATGGCGTTTTTTACGCTTATAACCCGTTAAACAAAACCTGGGCGAGCAAGGTCATGCAGGCTCAGACCAGTTCAGTGGGAACTCTTGCCTTTCATGCTTTGGCTTATGACCCGGTAGATAATATTTTCTTGTTCATTACGGGCCAACCCTCCACTGGATGGAAAACGTGGGCTTACCGCTATGCACCTGCCGGGGAAACTTCTACTGACAGCACTGCGCCTACAGCCCCAACCAATCTTGGTGTAAATGTAGTTTCTTCTTCTCAAATTGATCTCTCGTGGTCTGCTTCGACCGACAATGTCGGAGTCGCAGGGTATGTGATTTATCGCAATGGTGTGCAAATCAAGACCGCCACCCAAACAGATTATTCAGATACCAATCTTTCTTCTGCAACCTCTTATTCTTATTCCGTTTCCTCTTACGATGCAGCGGGTAATATTTCCTCTCAATCTACATCGGTTAACGCCATTTCACTGGCAGCCACTTGCACAGCAGACGAGGTCTACCGGTCCTCTATCTATTCCTATTACCTTACACGAGCTCTTGCCCGCAGGAGTCGCCGGTGTAAACAGGACCAACGAACCCGCCAGTTTTGGCATCCCTCTTAAGGACTCTGATAACATCCAATCCATTACCCAACTTGGACTTTCCGGTGCCTCTTCATTTCAGTTTAAGCCGCTGAGTTATCATCCCAGTGGCAATCTCCAGTGGGTGTTGATTGACACTCTGGGTAGCGTCAATGCCGCGGATAAAATGAATATGACCTTGACCAACGGAGTAGGAAATTCTGGGGGCTCGAATCTTGCGTCTGACAGCGGAAGTACGATCACCATCAATACTGGACTTTCGCAATTTGTCATCAGAAAGTCAGGATTTAACCTTCTCGATCAAGTGGTGACTAACGGCAAGACTCTGGTTTCACCGGGCCATAGTGGGGGACTGGTGTGGATTGATGATGTCGGTACTAATTACTATTCACGTTATGATAATCCGAATGTTGCTATAAGCGAAAATGGACCGGTAAAAGCAGTCATTAAAGTGGAAGGTCGATTCAAGACTTCGTCAGGCAGCAATGCCCCTATGGGATATACAGTTTTTTTGACTTTCTACAAGAACATGGCCAGCGTGAAAACTGGCCTGACTCTAAGAAACGCCTATGACGCCGTTTATTCCAGGGCGGCGTTCAAAGCGTTTGAACTGGTTTTGCCGACCGCTCTTGGTTCCGGCAAAAGTTTTACTTTTGCTGCTAAAACTGGAAATCAGGGTGGAAGCCTCAGTGCGACGGAACAAGCCTACATTTACCAGGGTTATACCAAGCACAAAAGTGGCGGAGACTTCTGGCAATGGTCAAACACTATCATGGAGGCTCCAACAGATAAGCTTAATTTGGGTGTTCGAATGGTCAAAAATTCAACCATTCTAAAAGACTTCAGCGGTGACCAAGACAATGATTATGCTCTGGGCTGGGGTGAATTGAAAGACTCCACAAATGCGGGGATCTCTATTGCTTACCAGGATATGGATGCTAATTTTCCTTCAGCCATTGAGTTTGCGGGCGACGGGACTGCAACTGTTGGCCTTTTCTCGAAAAGGAATACCAAACTCCCAATCGTGTTTGATTGGGCTACTCATGAATCGAGAGATCTCTTACTCGACTTCCACACGACCACGGCCAATGATGACTTAATCAACGCTAGATTACAGACCCCACTCTTTGGCCGCGCACCATTTCAACAATATCGCGATTCTGGAGCTTTCCTGGGCGAGACGAGAATCGCCTCTTATCAAGAGCAGCAAACAATTTATCAAGATAATGGCAAGAGTGGTTTTACAATTCCCAATCAAGCAAGGCAAGTTATTCGGGTCTGGGATTCGAGTCAAGGAGGGACAGATAACCAGAGGGACTGGATGCTAGCCAATCAATTGGATTATGTACGGATAGGACATGGGGGACAGATGCTAAATTCCTTACAAAGAGCCATGTTCGTGGCTGACCAATTCGCTTGGCGCTCTGATGATTTTAATTTCGCCGAAAAGTCCATTTCCTACTTTCAGAATGCTGGAAAAACTGGTAAGCCTTTTAACGGCGCTTTCAATAAACAAGAGAGTGATTATGAACATATATGGGTTTATGGTCTTTACACTTCCTACTACTTTACAGGTGATGAACGCTACAAGCATGGCGCATTAGATCTTGCTGATTCAGCCTACAGTCAATACCTCACCCCTGGAGGGGACGTCAATATTTTTAGTCGCCTGGGTATCTCCGCAGCCCGTATGGCGACCTTATCCTATATGTTTGATAATAATCAGCCGTACTTAGACAGACTCAATCGCTACGTCATTACGTTTTTGAACCAAATAGATCAATATCCTGGGACACCGAATGTTGGCAGAAGTAACACCCGCGGCTATATTGTCCCTTCTCCAACCGGATCTACTCAGTTAGTTTCCTCGCTATTTACAACCACTTACTATCCCGGAGCCATAGTAGATATTCTACGACATACACCCCCAAATCATGTCTTTACCAGTCCTTTATACCCAGGACTTAGTTTTACCAAAGAAGACCTGGCTGATGCCCTTGAAGGCCTTGCTTATTTCTACATGAAGGAAGCGTATGTTTATCCTCAATCCGGCAAGCCCTACATTCAGTATCTATACGATACCTTAAATTATGTGGATCCTGGAAGTGGAAGAGTTTACGACACCGGAATGGGGGCAGCGATGGCGTTTGAACTTTCTGGGGATACCCAGTTCCTCACGCTCGGAGCAAAATTAGCGGTTAATGTAGACAAAGACCAGGCCTTCGTTTCGAACTCCGAGATTGGCAATTTAAGGCTGCTGTATGACATCCAAAATCAATCGCAAACGCATGTCGGATTCCTTCCGCTAAACGTGACGAACAATGGTAGTGGTTCTTACACATTATCTTGGACAGCACCTTCCGGAGCCAGTAAATATCAGGTTAAGTTTGCCAGCAGGCCTATCGTACCTAATCTCAATTATAATAAGAATACTAAGGCGTTTCAGTACAACCCAAGCCAATACACTGCATTTTGGGCTGCCAACAATGTGCCTAATGAACCGCTCCCGGCTTCTCCTGGTTCCATCCAAAGCATGACCCTTTCAGGTCTTTCTTGCGGAAGCTCGTGTAATTTTGTGATCAGGTATCAACATAATCCTGCTAGTTCGACAATTCCCCCGAGCTCTACCCGTCTTCCGTCTCCCGCTAATTTTCACGTTGAATAGTTCCCAGATTCTCCGTGAAAATCCCCTCTCGGGAGGGGAAGGGAAAAGACGGCTTCAGCCTTCAGGCGTGGGTCCTTCCTGTCCGGAACAACCCACCTCTACACCCCTCCAGCGGGGGCAATCATTGTCATCCTTCGTAATGCAGCCCCATTTTCATGCCCTGCTGTGGTGCCTCCGGTGGCATGGGAAACTCCTCTCAATTTCAATTTTGGGATCAACCCTTCATTTCGTGGGTACGGTTCCGACCGTCACGCTCTCTACTGGCAAGCTAAATTCTCTTTGGCAAGACAACTCGATCTCCTTCCTGGAAAAGGCCCTCAAGAGAATAATGGCTGCGATCAGGTGATAGAAGAGATCAAAATAGGCGCGGCCTAAGAAGGCCCCGCTAACAATATAGGCGGTGAGGCTCAGTTGAAGCATGTCGCTGTATCCAACCATCCAGTGGAGATTAGGGAAGGGTGTGACCGCCCTTTTCAGTCTTCTGAGGCTCCAAAAAGAAGAAGCCAGAAGAACAAGGAACAATCCGAGAGCAATAAACCCTTGCTCGCCCAAAATTTCAAAATAAATACTGTGCGCAGCATGGACGTCATTAGGATCAGGCGCATAAAGAGCAAACAGGTCCTGCGAGAAAGCCCCAAATCCGCCCCCTGTGAGGGGCCTGGCTGAGGCAAGATTCCAGGCAAAATGCCAAGCGTTTATGCGACCTGTAGCCGACGGATCGAGCTGCTTACCTTGAAAGTAGTCTTGAAGCGTTTGCATTCGACCAAACCATGCTTCTGGAGCATAAGTAAGGACAAAAAAGATAACGAAGACAACAATAATGGCCGCCCAGAATTTTTTCTTAAATTTCAAAACAAACATTGTCATCACCGCTGCTAGTCCTAACAGTCCTCCTCTTGAATAGCTGAATATTATCGTGAGAATGGAGAAGAAGAAGATTCCCATTAAACCGAACTTCAGCTTTCGGCTGGTTTCGGCTTGGGCAAGGTAAAAAAGCAGAGGAAGAACCATTAGCAACGCTAGGGCCAGGTCATTATTATCCGCGATAAATGAACCCGGCGGACCCAACGTGAGATAAGTTCCGCCTGTTACAACGCTGAAAATCCCACCTTTCAGGCCATAAAAGCCAAGGGACAAGGCAATAGTCAAAAGGAGGTAGTGAAATTTCTTCCTGTCTGTCACCAGAAACATCGTGATAAAAGTCATCAACAGAATCTTTGTTACTAGGAGCCACTGAGCCCATGCAATGTCCGGATAAATTGATAGAAAACAATTTAGAGTAAACAGCAACCAAAGGGAAAGGAGCAGAATTGTTTCGCGTTCGATAGGAACCCTCTGCCGCTCCTTAGTGCCAATAAGTCCCAGGATCGTTGCAATAGCCACACATTGCGCTGCGGGAAAATGATAAGCAAACGACCAGGTGAGCCTGTGAGGGTTCATATAGCTTACCCAGCACCACATCAAGACTCCTATGTAGGGTCTAATAATACAAAAGGGAAGGCTCAGGAGGATGACCCCGACAACTACATAATCGCGCATGTTGTAAGCTCTAAGACTCCCTCGTCACACAACCAAGTTTCCGTCCCAAACGATTACCGGTAGCACTCAATTTCCTTCCAGCGGCTATAAGACTCGACCCCGAGAGACCTGCGACAAAAAACAAAGCCCTCTGCCCAGTTTGGCTGGCACGCCGAGTCGGCTGCCGATTGCATCGACTCCAACAAGGATTTCACGTGAATTTCATCCAATGCCCGTAAGGTCAATCTTTCCAGATCCGGAAAAGAGGACCTTCTGAGGGACGGGCACGCTACATCACTTGATGATCTGGCGCCGACCTAAACACGGTTCTTTCTGGTTCAGATCTCTTCAGGAGGCATGATTTATCTGTACAACGGATACTTGGCCCGAGGCATTCACTTTGAGCGTAAAATCTTTCTTGGAGAATTCTGTCAGCACCAAGCCACCGCCCAGTAATCTGAAGCCATTTGACGCGTTGGGATCGATTCGCAGATTTGTGATGTAAGCACGTCTCGCCGGGGTTTCAACTAAGCCCGCACGACGGCATGCCCGATAGGCTAATCGCTTCACATAAGAAAGGGCCCCGGTTTCTTTAGTTGACCGGCTTGGGATACGGTAACTGCGCCGGAACAGCCGATTTGCGCAGTAGACCAGCTTACGCCGATCGCTGTCCTTGGTTTCATGCACGGTACTGAGTGAAACGTTTACCCCTTGGAGATTGGTGACCCTGTGTGGAGCATTTTGCGACCACGAAAGAACGTCCCCGGGCATCAGGTCGAAAGTCGTAGCCTTCCGGTCAAACTCGAACTCATAGGGAGCCTCCTCGTCTGCAAAAGAGGCGAAGATATCTTCCATAAGATCCTGCGAGACGAGAGCCTTGTCGCCGGGAGGGTAGACCCAGACGCGCTTGGAACCTCGGACCTGCCAGAGCAAATTGGGCTGCGCATCGGCATGATAATAGACGAGCGCAGTGGGCGAGGAGATGATCAACGTTCCATTCTTCTTCAAGGGCCCAAAGGTGGGACACTGCTCCGATAGCTCAGCATACAGTTCGTCAATCAGGTCGCGGTATCTTCGGTCAACGAGGTGGACCTGGAGTATATTGAACCATAGCCGTCCGTTTCCCACCGCCGTTAACAAATCCCTGCCCGAGACTCCTGCTGTGTCGACCGGCTGCCAATCTTTTCGGTTTAGTACGTCGGTCCCCATCGTGAAAGCCTGTAGCCGGTCTCGTGGATAATTTTCGAGAAGATCAAGCAACGCAGAATCAGTGAAAAGATCAAGTTGATGCAGCCGATGTCTGGCCAGTACCGGCCGCAAGCCAAAATCGGCTGATTGGGCTTCTGACCAGGAAATGAGATTGCTGCCGCGATAACTCGATTGTTCAGAGACGGGGGTTGCGGCTGCCGCCGTAATATCATCCATAAGATCAATCCTCCATTCTATCTTGCTGTGAAAGCATTAAACTCCGGACTTCAACTTCGCGCTCTCGGCATTCGAGAGACGAGACATAGTTGTACCGACGCAGTCAGCTGGACGAGGGGGAAATCATCATAAAGGCCAGGCGTTGAGACATGCTCAGTGGCCAGCTTTTCGCTCGGATTGCGACTTGGGGAATTACCTTACGCCCAAGGATTGAGTTTTGCCACCCATCGCAGTGAACCAGTCTTGAACCTCTTAAGCGAAAGCGGCTGCACCGCATTCGCCAGGCATGATCCAAAGCACCCCGGGCCCATGTAATTATAGGTAAGGGAAATGCCGGCCTCGAGCGAGATTACCCAATGAGCCCAGCGACTCGGCACAAAGATCGTGTCGCCTGGACCAATAGTGCACTCGACTGCTTTGGCTTGTCGAAACAGCGGGAATCGTTCCAGATCGGGTTGCTCGACGCGAACTTTGTAATTGTGTAGGAACTGCCGCTGGTCTGGCGAAAACAAGATCCATCGTTTTCGCCCCACTAACTGAGACAGCCATGCGTGCGTACTCCAAATGTCAACATGTAAGGGAGTAATGGCACCCTTGGGGCCCATAAAAATGCGCGGATAAGGCAAACGCATAAAGGTTGGGAGTAACTTGAACCAGTCAAAAAAGTATTTGGGCACCTTGTGATCGCTCATCAGGTCCTTGTGCATGAGAAACAACTTCCAATTATCCCGGAGGTAGCACGGGTAAGAGTCCCAATCGTTGGTCGTTATACGGTCAATGTACTCGGCCAGTGTCATGTGCTCAACGGCTTCCGGCGTATATTCATCTTCCCTGTGGTATCGATGCACCACTACCGGAGTCGCGCCATACCGGGATCGAAGATAATCGAACGTCCAGGAGGAACGCGCCTTCCATTCTTCCATGGCATCTGTGATTACTACCGGCTTTCCGGGGTATAAGTACTTCCATCGAAACTCCTGCAGTGAGAGTCCACTGCGCCGGTCGACAGAGGGAAACTGTGGACCTTCCGTCATGGTCATCCCAACCTCTGGTTGCCCAACGGCATTGTTGGCAGTTTGGAATATGAATCTGTTCCTCTCTGCTTCGCTCTGGTCGGAACTAATGGGCTTCTCTGATCGGCGCTCAGTCTTGATCTCTGCTTGCTTAGTTTCTTCTTTCCTCATTCTTAATCTCCTGTCATGAAAGGGTAACCACCGTCTAATTTATGCGTGCCAAGGAACAG
>QHZQ01000212.1:8519-10162 GCA_003224725.1 Acidobacteriota bacterium
CTTAAACCTGATGGATCTTACTCACTTACGGATGAATCGAGCAATCTGGCTAAATCTTGCGTCCTGGAGTTCCTGGAATAGTTTCTAACTTGCTCATAGCTGGCGATAGGAGCCCGACCTTCACGCACACGAAGTAGAAAACTGAGCAATCCCTGTGCAATCTGCTCTTCTGAATCCAGAGGCGCCATCGTGTCTATCCCTTGTGCTCTCAGTACGCAAGCAGTATCTCCGCTCCGATCAGTCAGAGCAAAGATAGGACGATGCGCACGAAGGTATTCATACAGTTTTGCAGGAATTTGCGAATTGCAGTTGGCCGCCTGAAAAATCAATAAACCGTCAGCATTCATCATTTCTACCAGGGCGTCGCGATAGGGGAGGGACGTCTCAAGAAAAACAATGTCATTAATACCATTTTCACGAATCCGTTGACCGTAATAGTCTTCATTACCACTCGCACGCAGTATGATTTTCAGATTGATAGGAGAAATCCGGCCCGCTCGCCGCAGTTCGGCCAGTGCCGTGAAGAAAGCAATGGGATCACGTGCATCAGGATAAAGCAACCCACTGTGTACCAGCACACCCTCCGCAGCAATAAACTCCTCTTCATCGTAGCCGTTCTCGATCATCGCCCAGCGTGATTGTGGTATCTCTGGGTAACGGTCGGCATACATAGAGAGGGTGCCGGCGGTGGTGAATGTCGCCCGAATGCAGCGCTTCACGGTAAGACGTTCGATCCATCCATTCACTCTCCGAATGGCAGGATCAAGGGGATACTCCACACCCGTCAGAGGATCTGTATCCGTCATCGGATCCCTGAAGTCAACAATCCAGCGAATGCCAGTCAAGCGGTGCAGGGTCAAACCAATTAGATGAGCTGTGGCGATGGGATATGTTGACCAGATCACTTGAGGTCGATATTTTCTGATGACGTGCAGACCGGCAAAAACCGCACCCGGCCACCAACTGACCCAGCGATCCGGTAGCGCCATCCACCTGAGATAGGAGTTACCAATAGACAAATGACGGGCGGTATCCAGTGCGAAAGCCCTGCGGATCGGGACATTCACCGGAGCACTGTGAATCTGGCCATTGTCGACCTGTGGATAAGCCCTTGGAGTGGCAGTCAAAATGACAGGTTGCCAACCATGATCGGGCAGGTACCGAGAGAACTTAAGCGCGCGCTGTATGCCACTGCCGCCGGCGAAGGGAGGATAATGAAAGGCAATCATCAAGACTCTCTTCATAACACATTTAGCCGGTATTGCTGGTACTCTGTTCGATGCCAATGACGGCGATGCTGCGATCGATATGGGCCTTGGATATGTTCTAGAGTGTCGTCTTTAATTTCCTTATCCACTGTTTTGGTGAGGTTTCATAAATCCTTCGCCATAATTTCACAAGCGAGAAATCATTATTCATTTCCTCTATGAACGGGCCACTTCTTCTGTTTTGCGGTGCAAATCTTGAAAAGTTTTCAGATCCTTTCTGTAAAGAACTCAACACATCATCGATAATGCCAACGGTAATATCTATTTCCTGGGCAGAAACAATCAAAGGCGGAATGAATCTTATAACCGGCTCGAAATAGCTAAAGGTAATGTGCAGCCCTTTACGCTCGCATAACATCGCCATATTGAAAGCAA
>QHZQ01000740.1:0-1651 GCA_003224725.1 Acidobacteriota bacterium
TGTGACCCGTTTCCGGCCCATCAGAGAACTGTTCGTTGAGGATCACGAAGCCGATGCCAGGCAAGTTGATCACAGTGTTGGGTGGCGGGGTGCTGCTGAAGGTCTGCGACCCTACGACGAGCCCGACCAGTTGCGTTCCGTTGGCATTGGAGGACGCGCTCGCCCCATCCGCACTGCTATTGGACCGGGACTTGACCGCGGTGGCGCTGATCGTGCAGCTAGTGCCCATCCGCAGGACACAAACATTAGCCGCTTGAGCATAACTGGAAGCCGTGCTTGCGGTAGCACTGAGCGCTCCGCTGCTCTCACTCACGGAGGCTCCGGCGCCGGCTGTCGAGCCATCGGACGGGATCTGGGCTTGATCGAGGTCTTGGTGGTCAAGCCCACCGTTTGCCGGGATGCTGACGAACCCTACCGTTGCAGGTACCAGAGAGGGGTCAGTCGCGGCGCTGGCAACGTAGGCATGCCCGCTGACTCTTTGCCCAGGCGGTATGCTACAGAGCTCTCGCTGCGGGAAATCGGAGTGCGCGACCGCATTCGAGACGATAACATCGATCGCCTGGTTCCCCGCCACGAGCGGCAGCTTGTCTGTGATGTGGACGTTGATCATGTTTACTTTCAGGTCTGCGGCAAAGGTGCCACCCTGAATCTGCCCGGCAGCGGGGGTTGACGTCGATCCTACCTGCTCATAGAGGATAACAAAACTCCCGGGTCCGAAGAGGGCGGCCGGCAGGTCGATCCGCGTGTTCGGCGTCACATTGTTGATGCCCACCCCGTTCACGAACAGGTCCTTGAAGGCTGACCCGGTGGAGCTCACCGAAGAGGCAGAGCCGCTGGCCGTCGTTGTGGCGACTCCGCGCACCAGGCTCGCCGTAACGAGTCCGTTCAGGATGTTCACATTGACTGCCTCGGCAACGCTGGTATGCTTCGCCTGGGCCGGTGATTCCGCAACCGTGCTTGTGCTTGAGGTCCGAATAACCTCGGCTCGCAGATCCTCTCCATTGGGCTGGGGAACGTTGACGCTCAGCATCTGGTTGCTCTTGCTGGTGGAACCGACGCCGGCCTGGCTGCTGGAGACCGGGACCAGGGTCTGGTTGATTCCTAGCATTGCATCCTTAATCTGAGCCCCGAATGCGCTGTCGTGGGCGTTTGCGAGGTCCGGGCGGTCGCTGAATTTAATCCGCTGCACAGCGGTGCGGTCCTTAAGCTCGGAGGTGATGGAGGTCGAAGATCGGGTCTTCATGTGGGCCGACTGAGGGCAGAGGATTTGGATGGGGGAGTCGGTGAGGTTGATGGCCGCCTCGCCGAATGCCCCCGCCTCAACTCCCGGAATGGTGCTGGGGATGTTGACCGCGGCATCCCAGATCACGCCCTGGCTCCCCAAGGGGAGTTCAACGAAGGTGCCGGCCTCGGCGGTGCCCTGCCACACGAACGCCCTGACGGTAATGGTCTTTCCGCCATTGTCAGTGTCGAAGGTGATCACGATGTCTCCTGAAGTCCGCCGTGGGAGACCAACGCAGGCTGGGCTCGGTTCGGCTGACTGGTTGAGCTCCCAGTCCATGTGAGCGTCGCCATTGACTCCGGCGCGTTGAAAGTTGATGTACATGAGCCGCTTGGTTCCGAGGGCACGGATCGCGACAGCGCCCTTGAC
>QHZQ01000740.1:1680-3949 GCA_003224725.1 Acidobacteriota bacterium
GTATCGTCACCCTGCCCTGTAGCATCCGTGAAGGTGGTCAGGTTGGGCGGTGGCGTCTCCCAGTCGATTGGCTCACCTGGTCCCGAGTTGTCCACGAGGTTGCCGTCGATCTCGAAACTGCCGACTGAGCTGCCGGGAGAGGCCAGCGGATTCCCTCCGCCAGGCCAGATCAACAGACCGACCAAGAACAATCTAAGGGAGACCAAGTTACAACACTGCCACATCTTTTTGCTCATGATATCCTCCCAATCTCAAATTTGTTTTATATGGTTACTTCATTGCCACTTCAGCTCCTGAAAGGTGTTGCCCAATTTTGGCGCAGGATTTCTCAAGCCTGTGAGCCAGTTCTGGCTTTGCTCGCCTTCGCCTTCGAGGTCGCCAACCTCGCGCTAAGGTGATGTAGCCACCAGGTTGAACAGTCACGGTCTGGTTGAATTTCTGGGAGAGAGAGGAAAATTTATATCCTTAAACGTATCTGAATAACGGAGGGTTTCTTCAGCATGCACTGGCCCGCCGCGCTATAACTGGGCCTCTGCGTGCTATGGCTGACCCTTTGGGGCCTGGGCAGATGTCTACGTAGCTAGCAAAACTGCGACTTCAATGGGATTGGGTCCCTCTTGATCGTCGTCTTTTCCTCTCCCAAATTGATGACGCGGGGATCATAAAGAGTTCCAAACTGATTTTCAATCGGGGAAGCCCCGTTTTTTTCATCAGGGAAGTCCTGACAATACCATAAGGGAATCCCTGATGAGCATTTGTGGAAAAAGATGGAGCAAAAAGCGAATGAGCACGCAGCAAGTCGCAAACTTGTAGTTATTTCACTATTTAGGAAATGGGATCAAGTGAGATCCTCCAGGTTTTTGAAGCATGTATTCCTTAAAGGACAAGATGGCGCCGGAGCCCGTCATCAAATCTGTTGACACAAGGTAGCGGCCGAAACTTCCAAAACATCAACCCGACCATACATCTTGACATTCTCCCATCTCAGGAGGAATACTAACGAACTAAGATCAGGCGAAACTAAAACCGCTGGATCCAATTCCAGGCCGCGCTAAGTATGCAGAATTCTGTTAGCCATCTTATGACTTGGTTTGAAACCATTCGGTCGCGCATTACCCGAGTAACGGAACAACAATTCCTCTCCAAACCATTGAGGCAGTTTCAGGGCCGAGCCGAGAATGTCGCTCTACGGATTCGAGAGTTCTTTTTGCGACACAGCAGCACCCGAGAGGCAAGTGGGGAAGTAACTAACATTGGTAAGTCTATCTTCGTCAAAGGAGAGCTGGGGGGTGACGAAGACCTTATCTTTGAGGGGCGAATGGAAGGAAAGATCGCACTCAAGGATCACAATCTCGTGATCGGTCCCAATGGGAAAATCAACGCTCAAGTCAATGCAAAAAATGTGATCGTTATGGGAAGAGTCGTCGGCAACATTCGTGCGAGCAGAATGGTGGAAATTAGATCACCAGGCTCTGTAGTGGGAGATATTAACTCTGCGCGAATTTCGACTGAAGACGGCGCCTGTTTCAAAGGAAGTGTCAATATTCAAAGAAAAGTGGACAATTCTGAAGAGCACAATTCGCCCCAGGTCGGACCAGCCAAATCTATCCCTAATCAATCTTCAGGTAAGATAGGTTAAGAGACTCCCAGCGAAAATTTGCCGGCCTTTCAAATGCTTGATTACCTCCACCAAAGTCCGAGACCAAATCTTAACCACACGAATCTGTACCGACCGGCTAAGCAGTTTCCTCCCAATTGATGTGTAGATCTTACACCTTTGGTCTCTCCTACCAAAGAACTACTTCTGAATCTAATCGCCGGGTTATTTTACACTTATTTGATACCAACCGACTGGCATCTTTCTTGCCATGTCATCAGCGCAAGCAAGGAGGAAGATGATGCTAGAACTAATCCAGCCCCGAAAGACAAGAGAAAAAGTTTTAAGCTTCCCATTCCCAGAAGAGATTCATTGCGTCGATAGAAAAGGGACACATCATCGCTTATCCGAAAAGAATGGCATCTTCTTTTACGAAGGCAAAATCAAGCAGTACCGGTTTGCCGCGTGCCTGCAGCGCGCACGGTCCGAGCGGCTTCTGCTGGCCTGAAATAGCAGTGTCCCCACGCGTCCAGAAATTGGTAAAGGCAGGTTTGGAATGTTCGAATGAGCTGGCAGTAGATCATGGATCAAGAATCAAACTAAAGGAGACTAAGAAAATGAACCGCAAACGTTTAGGATACTCGCTTCTGACTGCAGTGCTGGCCCTAACGG
>QHZQ01000740.1:3992-5326 GCA_003224725.1 Acidobacteriota bacterium
ATGGCCTGAGCGATGCATCGACTGAAAGAATTTCAACTTCCGAAGGTGCGATGCAAGCTACCGTTGTGCCGGTAACTTTGCCAGATGGCCAGAAAGCCCAGTTGATCATCCCCCAGAAACGCGACAGCCACCCCGTTTATGTGCGAGATCAGGAGGGAATGCATCCGGTTGCGCTCCAAGACCGTAATGTCAGTCGCGATCAATTTGTTCGCTCCAATCCAACCGTCGTGGAGCGGCGAGCCGAACCTCAGCACAAGAACAAACGATCCTGGGAAAAAGAAGCGCTGATCATAGGCGGGGGAGCGGGTGCCGGCGCGGGTATCGGAGCAATTGCTGGAGGAAAGAAAGGTGCTGCCATTGGAGGTGCCTCCGGAGGCGTCGCGGGACTGCTGTATGACCTGGCCACTCGCAACAAGTGATCCGCAGTTGCTTTAGGAACCACGACGGAAATAGAGACCGCGGCTGCGGTCTCTATTTTTTGGATCCCAGGCACACCTAATTCAATCTCTCCTCTCACTGTGAGTGAACTTATATTTGGATAACCGCAGGTGAGTTGGCCCATCAGACATCGCAGGAATACAATGCGCCATTTCCGTGTGATTGTAATAGAAATCCCTGACGAGGGCACCTAGACCCGTAGGGTGCGCCTCATTGCGGCGCACCCATCTGCCAATAACGGGTTACGTGCGCTTGAGAGCAGCACACCCTACTGCCAATAACGGGTTAGGTGCGCTTGAGAGCAGCGCACCCTACGGATGGGGCCAGGTCATCAAAAATTTTGCTTGCATTACATTATATTGCGGTGCTAGAGTCTCGGCATACTATATATTGGAGGAGGAGCGATATGTTAGATGACTTGGGCGTCCGGAAATTGGCAGCGGCTGTGGTGCTGACAGCCATAAAAGATTCCCTGTCAAAGTTCCCCTCTCGACAGGATCCAGCCAGAAATTGGATCCTGCACGATGAGGCCATGTTCCCGTTCTGGTGCAAAATTTCGGATATGTCCCCAGAACAAATTAAAAGGACGATGAGGGGCAAATTCCGACTGCAAGATAGTAAGTGAGAGCTGATTAACCCTTCTCACTCAAGATAAGAGCTTCGCGATATGACGGAAAAACGGAAGAGATTCTTAAAACGGATGGGCAAGGGGGCGCTTCTCTTTGCCGCAACGGGTGGAGCCTATATTCTGGCCAAAGGGACTCTGCATCTCATATTAAACCTGCTCGATCCTAAGAAAGAAATATCTCATGAGCAGGTAAGTCCAGCATCTCCACCCTCAGCCCAGACGCGTGTCCTCAGCTCTGCAAAATCCAAGGCCTCCGGTCTGGGACTGT
>QHZQ01000188.1 GCA_003224725.1 Acidobacteriota bacterium
TGAGGCGATTGATCGTGAGCGGGACCGAGCCTCAAAGACAACGGCGTTGGGGAAACGCGGCTCGGCGGGAGCCTCGCCCTCCCGGCGTGTCTCGACGCCCGATGCCTTCAAACCATCGTGTGGTCAGAAGAGTCGTCGGTAGTTGCCCGCCCAATTCCGACGTCATCGGGACCGGCGTTAGCTGGCACCGATCTTCACATCAGCGCTTGAATGGCTTTGGAGGCGGATTCCAGAAGCCGCTCGAGACTGCCGCGATCCAAAGGGGTTTGGTTCACTTCGTACCTGTCCAGGTCGTAAAGATCGCACGGCGGGAGATACCCGGCTTCCCCGCCATTGACAAGATTCATGATCACGAGGGTGTGGTGAGCAAAGCAGCGCCGCAGTTCCACCTGCAACCAAGAAAAACTCTCATTGGGCTGGCCCAGCAGGAAGGCGTCTCCAACGCGCCACACCCACAGTGGGATGCGCGCAGTTCGATGATTGCCGACAACCCATCGCACTTCTCGCTTTCTCCGTAAACGTTCCGCGATGACGCGGTCCTGGCAAGTTTCCAGCTCTGCTTCTATTTCCTCAAGAGTAGGCATTGGCTTCAGGGAGAACTCGACATCCTGGCAGACTGCCGCCAGGACTGAAGAAGGTGGCTGAGGCGCCCGTTTCCACGTCGCCAGGGATGCTCCCGATTCTACGGCTCCCGAGTACTGCAGCCGGGTCAATGATGGCAACATGGACTCCAAAACGGAGAGCGTTGCATATCCCAGTTGTCTTCCATGGCACTCGGCTATTTCCACCGCGCCCGCGTACTGTTCACAAGGGGCCAGATCACCCGAAGCACCTTGCAGGAAGAGACACGGGGCTTTCGAAGAATGGTCTTCTACCACCTCGCGCATAGCGCCCACGAAATCCGGGGAAAGGAACTGGTTCTCCCAGGCCAGCGTGGTAGGATGGCAGGCGTAATTGACCAGCGTGGCCATGATCTTCCCTTTCGTGTCGGTGACTCTGCCGACCACCAGCGTTTGATCGGTCTGGCCTTGAGGATTAAACCCGCAAAGGATGCGTTTCCTCTCTGGATCTGGAAAACCCCGATTGTGAGCCAGTGCGCACTTCCCTTCGCTCCAGCTTAAGGTCGCAGCCGCTCGCAACCGAAGCGCCTGCTGGGTGGCCTTGATGGCTGCGTCTCGTATCTTTTCAAGATAGGCTGGGATCAGATGTCCTCCAGGTTTGTCCGTGTCCCGGTGTGAGAGGGATGGTCCGGCATGGGTATGAGAAAGGTTGATCATGGCGCGGGAACGATGCAAGGAGAGAGCGTCGAGCAGTCCGCCTCGCACTACCCATTCGTCTTCGTGAGTCTTCCACCAGGTCCCGTCCATAGCAATCAACACACAGGGGTCTTGGTTGAGGCTGTCCTGAATGGTAAGCGCAGTGAGAGTGAAGGGCCGATGGACTCCTTCGGCCTGGTCCTTTGTGGCAGCACCCCAATTGCGGGCGTAGATGCCAACGGGAGGTGTGATATCCTCCCGCCCCACACCTATCCAGCCGGTAAAGGCCGAGTGGGAGAAGGAAGTCTGCTGACTATTTGTCATTTGTGGTTTACGGTCCATGTTCCTGCTAAACCGGCTCTGGTCGCCGCGCGGAGCGCGCCTCCCACATTGTTTCCTGAGAGTGCCATAAAAACTCGTTCCGTGTCACAATAGGGTTCCGTCGTGTGGAACATAAAGCACGCCGGCGCTTGAGTCAAGAATTTATGGTAGTGTCCAGGACACTACCGAATTTATTGGGTTGACTGGGTCCGGAGGCTCGATTTGAGTTCGCTGATTCAAAACGGGACGGCGATTATAACACCCAGGCGCTCCTGGCTGCTGGTGGGTTCTCTGGGGGTTGCCCTTTTTCTTAACAACAGTGATCGTCATGCCGTCTTTTCCATTTTCCCCATCTTGAAATCCGAGTTGAAGTTTACTGATACCCAACTGGGTCTCACCGGTTCGCTCTTCCTGTGGGTCTATGCGCTTTGCAATCCCATCTCAGGCCAGATCGGAGATCGATTTTCCAAGCGGAAGCTGGTAGTGGTTAGCTTGATCCTGTGGAGCGGTGTGACTGCGCTCACGGGCCTTTCCACCTCACCCGCCATGTTGCTGGCTTTTCGTGCACTGCTTGGAGTTACCGAATCGCTCTTCATGCCGAACGCTATGGCCTTGCTGGCAGGTGTCCATAGCCCGCGAACGCTTTCGCTGGCTGCCAACGTCTTTGGCTCTGGGGAATATGCAGGAGTGGCTATGGGCGGATGGTATGGCGGTTACATGGCTCAAGAATTTCATTGGAGGTTGGTTTTTTTTTCGCTGGGAATTTTTGGAATTCTTTACGCCATTCCCTATAGTGCGGTGATCCACCGTGCTGGGAGAGAAGCACCCGTCCAACCAGGAAAAACAAAGGGACGCTTGTCTATAACCGTCTTGGCAAAGATCCCCACCTATCGCTTCCTCTGTGCCACCTTTCCTATCTGTGTTTGCGTGGTCTGGTTGCAGTACACGTGGCTGCCAACCTTCCTGTATGAAAAATTTTCATTGAGCCTGGCCGAGGCAGGCTTTACGGCGACGGTCTACCTGCAGAGCGCCAACCTGGTGGGATCCCTATCGGGCGCAGCCCTGGCAGATTGGCTTTACAGTCGGACGAAAGCCTCCCGTCTCTGGGTCTCTTGCACAGGATTCTTTCTCGCCGCACCCTGCCTGTATCTGATCGGAAATTGCGACTCTCTCCTTGTCACAAAGGCGGCAGCCGTCGCCTTCGGCCTGTGTGGAAGTTTGTTTGTCGCCAATCTGGCGATTTCCGCATTCGATGTGGTCCCTCCCGAGATGCACGCCTCGGCTTATGGCTGTCTCAATTTGACGGGATCGCTGATCTCTGGTTTTGCTTCTTTATTAGAAGGACGATGGAAAGCAAGTGTAGGGATTCAAAATATGATGAGCTATGCTGCCCTGGCTTGCTTAGCGGCTGGCGTGCTGTTGATCCTGAGCATTCGTTTCTATTTTCAGCAGGACTATAGACAGGCTCAGTCAGTTGTCGATCGTGGATTGTAGCTTGATTTATTCGGTAGCCCGCTGCGTCAGCAAGGGCTCCACTGGATCACGTCTGCCCGTCGCCACCTGAGGCAATGCCCTCCCTGACGGTCGGGCTACTGTCATCAGCGTCTCCCACCTGTCTGCAGCCCGCTCATCGGTACTCCCCGCTTATCGAATTCCCGGAACTCTTCTGGCAATCACCGGTAGCCTTCGGCCTGCAACAAAAACAGCTCGGCGTAAACGCCGCGTTGAGCCAGCAACTCGGCATGAGACCCATCTTCAATAACCTTGCCCTGTCGCAGGACAATGATTCGGTCAGCCATGCGCACGGTGGAAAAGCGGTGGGAGATAATCACGGCCATTCTTCCCGAGACCAGCTCCGAGAAGCGCAGAAACACTTGATACTCGGCCCGGGCGTCCAAGGACGCAGTGGGTTCGTCGAGAATCAGAACTTGAGCTTCCCGCATGTAGGCTCGTGCCAGCGCCACCTTCTGCCACTCACCGCCGGACAGATCCACGCCATTATCGAAACGGCGCCCCAACATTTGCTGATAACCTTCCTTGAAGCGGGACAACAGCGAAGCGGCCAGCGATTTCTCCGCCGCAGCCACAATGGCGGAAGGGACGTGGCCATCGCCGGAAGCCGCAGGGTGAGATGAATCCGCCTCCAACGGGCCGGGTTTCAGCTTGTCTTTGTCGAGATACGATTGGACCAGCTCGATTTCGCCGACTCCGATGTTTTCGTCAAAGCGGAGATCGTAACGTACGAAATCCTGAAAGATAACACTGATTGCCCGTCGCACAGAGGCCAGGTCGTAATGACGCAGATCTACACCATCCAGGAGAATGCGGCCTTCAGCGGGATCGTACAATCGGGCCAGCAGCTTGGTGAGGGTTGTTTTGCCTGCGCCGTTCTCACCGACAAAGGCGATGCGCTCACCGGGACGAAGATGAAAGTTCACATTCCGGACCGCCCAGTTCTCCCTTCCCGGGTAACGGAAGCCAACGTCTTCAAAAACGAATCCTTCCCGGATCAGCGGCGGGACGGAACGCCCGGCCGGCGGATTCACAATCGACGGCTTCATCTCAAAGAAATCAAACAGATCTTTAAGATAGAGGCACTGCTGGTAAATCCCGCTGGCTTCCAGCAACAGGCGTTGAATAAGATCGCGACTGCGCGCAAAGGATCCAGCGAGGAAGATCAGCGAGCCAAGGCTGATGGCACCGTGGACGGCCCGCAACAGAATGATGACGTAGGCGCTGTAATAACCAGCGGTTCCAACGATTGACAGACCGGTGCTCACGAGACTTCGCCGGACGGAGAGCTGTTTGTTCTCTTCATAGAACCGTTGCGAGATGACTTTAAAACGCTGGATCAACCACGGTGCGAGGCCGAACATCTGGACTTCCTTAGCGGTTTCATCACTGGCGCCAAGGTAGCGCAGGTAGTCCAGCCGTCTTCGTTCGGGTGTGTAACGGTAGAGCAGCGAATATTCCAGAGTTGCGAAATGGGTTTCACCTAGAAAACTAGGAAGGACCGCCACGGCCAGCAGGAAGAGCAACCAGGGACTGTAAACCAGCAAAGCGGCGCCGAATGAGATCAGCGTGAGGGCATCCTGCCCTATGCCCAGCAATTGTGCCAGCAGGCCGATGCGGCTGGTGGTTTGGCGGCGAGCTCGTTCCAGTTGGTCGTAAAAAGCAGGATCTTCGAAATGGTAGAGATCCAGCGTGGCGGCGTGCTCCATCAGCCGGACACTGGTGTGATTGGAAAACAAGTCACCCAGCAGGCTTTCCACCAGCGACGAGGCGCGAGCCAACACCTCCCCTACCAGAACGATTGTGACCTCAATAGCAACCAGCTTCCAAAGCAGCGGCAAGTTAGAAGTGCCATTCCGCATGGCCACAATGGCATCCAGAATCAGTTTGCCCACCCAGAGTGTTGCTACCGGAATAGCCGATCTGGACAAACGCAGGATCGCCATGCTGAGCGTGTAGCCCCGATGCGTTTCCCACACCATCTTGAGCAGGGGGAGCAGGTAGTGCAGAGCTTCGAGGCGCTCGCGTATGGTGGGTTTTTCGTCGTTTTTAGGAGTTTGAGCCAATGCCATTGAAATTCAGACCGCTTCCATTTCAGATTAACACGAGATGCAAGAAGACCAGGCTGTGACAGCGAAAAATCGGTCGTTTTTTACTGACGGTCCTCTAAGGTGATATGCATCTGTCCCCCGCTTCGGCCTCGACAATTATTTCACTGAGTTGAAGATTTACCAGACTCACCTTTCCAGGGAAGGATCCGTTGCAAAAGTTAGGCGGTTGTCTCCACGGCGATTTTTTTCTTCTTTTGAAAATTATGCCACTCTCGATGTAGATTCTACAGAGTTGCTGCGACGTAGCCCTCTGCACAATATGTAGGGGCCTGTAGCAGTAGGAGAACAAAAAGACTCGCCGAATTTGGCAGCCTGATTGCTTCAACTACTGTCAGTTCGAAAGGAGTTTCATATGAGAACCCTAGTGGTGGTTGTATTGATATGTCTTGCATTGACGTGTGCCCCGCTTATAGGTGACGCGAAAGAAAAAGAACCAGTGAAACGGCTGGAAGAATCGGCAACCGTCTTTTCGGAAATCATGGACACACCGGATAACAGTATCCCGCAGGACCTGCTCGAGATGGCCCACTGCATCGTGATCGTGCCCGGACTGAAGAAGGGTGCTTTTATTGTCGGCGCTCAATATGGCAAGGGCTACCTATCTTGTCGAAACAAGAACGGCGCGGGCTGGTCTGCACCGGGCGCCATTCGAATAGAGGGCGGCAGTGTCGGTTTTCAAATCGGGGGCTCGGAAACCGATCTGGTTATGTTGGTAATGAACCAGCGCGGAGCGGAGAAGTTGCTTTCGAGTGAATTCACTGTAGGAGCGGAAGGGGAGGTTGCGGCCGGGCCGGTGGGTCGTTCCAGTTCCGCTGAGACCGATGCCTCGATGCGGGCCGAAATCCTCTCGTGGTCCCGATCCAGGGGTGTCTTTGCCGGGATCGCGCTCAAGGGCGCCACGCTCAGGGAGGACCTGGATGACAACGAGGCGTTGTATGGTAAGAGACTTGACAATCGCGGGATCGTTACCACTGGCATTGCTCCGCCATCGGCGGCAGCAAAGCTGCTCTCGTTGTTAGGTCGGTACTCTTGGCGCGAGACGAACTGAGTCAGTCGAACGCGATCGACGCATTCGGATTTTGCACTGAGATGAGCTTTGACCGAGGTCAAGAGTTCCAAATTCGTCGCCTGGGCCCGGATATGCGTCAACGAGTAAACAGAGGAGCCAAGTCAGTCCAGCCAATCCAAATAATTTCCAACCGGTCACTATTTTTCCTATTTGTCATAGGTTGTGTCTTTGCCATTGGTTGCTAATGAGCGAATCGTCGACTTCAAGGAAAGGCGATTTTTCTTGGCTTTGCTGGGCCTTCTTTCTTCGCTTGGGGCATCAAGTGACCCGGCGAAGGAATGTGGGTCCAGGGTCACGTTGTCAACCACAGTGGTGTAGTAGCTCGCCATGCCCTTCCATTCTAAATTCCCTCAACGAACTTACGATCCCTCGAAGCCGAAAG
>QHZQ01000189.1 GCA_003224725.1 Acidobacteriota bacterium
GTGAAAACGTGTTTTCTTAGCAAAATCTCGTAGACTGCTGTTTTGCCTCATTAGTTGGACGGCCGGGTGTGCGACAAATCTGTGGGTCATTTCCTGATATGCAGGCCTGTGCTGCTTGAAGCGAATGGAGCCTCGTAGAGGCGGCATCTTTGTAGAAAGACGCCTACCCTCCTGACGCTCCAAGCCCCAGCGGGGCGTCATGACGCTCCTACGGAGCTCGGTCCACTTTTTTGGGCCTGTGAACTATAAATATTTCGCCTCTACGAGGCTCATTGCTTCTGTCATTGCCCACAAATTTGTCGCACACCCTCAACGGCCCAATGTTTACCGGAAAACACACAGACGGATTAACATCTGCGTATGTCTGTGTTCATCTGCGTCCAAAAAATTCTTCTCTGTGTCTCACTGCCTCTGTGGCTTTTTGTTTCTTTGGTTGCGCCGCCGGGTGCGATGTGACTTCGCGGTTCATTTCAATTTTTCATGACAACGGCGGAAATTCCAGGGACTGACTTCTCTTCTGCGGCTTTGAGTTTGTGGTAACGTTCCACTTCCTTGGCTGCTTCTTGAACTCGCCCGAGACGGCGATAATCGCGCGCCAGCGCGTAGTGAAACTTACTACTATTAGGGTTGAGCCCGGCCCCCGCCTCCAGATGGTACATAGCTTCTTTCAGGTTACGTCTCTGAAGGGCCTGGTTCCCCAGGTAGTAATGAGGCTCAGAAAGCGAACTATCCAACTTCAAGGCGGACTTCATCAGCTCCGCGGCACGCCCTTCCGCATGGATCTGGTGGAATGACAAACTGGGAAAACTCGCCCCAAACATTATAAACCACCGTAGACACCGGAAGCAGGAGCAGGAGAAAAAGGGCGAGAGCAGAAATGCAAGGTGCAAAGAATTGGCAATGTATCTCTATGACGCGCGCATTTTTTTCCAAACATGATTGGGGCTTTACCTGATCAGTTGAGTTTTTCTTTTTCTATCGAAAAGCTGTTGCGAGAGGATAAGGCCGACGATCCCCTTCAAGAAATCACCGGGAGCCATGCTACGGTCTGCCTGCCAGAGACGTTCGTTCACCGAAAATACCCGGGCCCAACGCGCATATTGTGGAGAATTTCCTTGGGAAAACAGTTAGAGAGTAACAGTCCCATCAAACCGTGAACGATGCCCATTGCGATTCTTGGCGTAAATTAGGGAAAAGACGAACCCGCCAAGAAGGGTGAAGATCATCAGGATAGGGTTAGGGAAGTGAAACGACATAAAGATCAGGGCATTGACTGAGGATGACCAGAATGGCTTGGAAAGGACCTGCATGAGCCGGCTGTGGAAATAGCCTTGCAAACCATATTGTTGAAATGTGGCCCAAAGAATGTAGCGCAAGGAAGGAGTGAAGGATCGCGCTTTGAGTGGAATCAGCCCAATTTGTCCGGTGAGAGTCCCAATCAAAATTAAAGCCAAGATGAAGGGAATGGCCGCCAGCGCCCCCTGCTTAAGTACGGGCAGAAAATGATGGAACTCCAAGCCCACGCTCCACAGGGTGTCTCGGCGCCATACATGAGTAGCCAGCAGCAGCATAAAGATCGGCCAGGCAAACCACGGGGCCGTAAACTGCCAGTGCCAAACGTATATTTGGATGAGGGAGTATAAGGTGGCAATCTCGAGGACCAGTAGTAGCGAGCAACCTCTTACCGCCAAGGGTCGGGTCTCCTAAAGCAGCTGACCCCTCACCCGGTCCGCCGTCCCGTGGACCAAGCTCTCCCCAGGGGAGAGGGCAGTTGTGAAAAAATTGAGCGAGGGCCTGGAACACGTCCCCCTTTTCCAAGGGGGACTCCCGGGGGTCACATCGGGCGATCATTCCAGCCCATGATTTGACATCGTTTACCCCAAGTCCCCCCTTGTAAAAGGGGGGACGATTTAAGACGAACGACCTTGCTCCCTGACTCACGAATTTTTTCACAGCTTCCGGGGGCGGGGGTGAGGGGACGGCAGGTTAACAAACTTGACCAAAGTTCAAACTTCGTCGCCACCAAGTAACCCTCGTTGGGACAGCCTTATCTCAGGTCCCCCTGAAAAACCCCCTCCAGAAAGTGTCTACGAGAGTATGGACTATCGCGGGGGCCAGCAATTTGCCAGTTTGGGTGTAGGCATTTCCATAGAACAGGCCGGCGATGGACGCTAGCAGGAAATAGCGCCAATCCGGCTTAGGGCCATTATTGAGATGCGAGGCGCCAAATATCAGGGAGGTGACGATCAGCGCCGGTGTAGGTTTGAGAAAGGTTCTCTCGACAAAGTTCTGAATGATTCCACGGAAAAGCAGTTCCTCCGGAATGGCAATAAAGATGAAAATGCCCGCTCCCGAAAGAGCTATTTCCCAGGGGTAAGCAAAGTGCTTGGAAAGGGCAATGAAACCGCTGTAGATGCCAATGGTAATAGCAATGGGCGCGAAGATTAGAAAGTTTCGCACGCCTATGACCCAGTCCCGTCGCTCAAAACAATATTGGTAACCGACGCGCCCGAGCCGCCGCAGACAAACAAATAAAAACACGCCCAGGCAACTTGCTAACAGGCTGTTGAAAGAATAGGCTAAAGCGTTATTAGGCCAGACCCAGACATCGCGCATCCAACGGAAATCCAGTGGTAGCCAGAGCCCCAAAATGACCAACGCATCTTGCCATAGCAGTCGCTCGGAGAAGTTTCTCAGGGTCAAAAAAAGCAGAGTCGGGAGCAGAATGTAGAGAACCAATTTCAGGAAAGGGAACCACTGGAAGGAATCCGTCCCAGTGACGTAGATTAAGTAGGGTACCACCAGGACCAAGAGAAAGATGAAAGTGCGACTGAGTCCTTGATCGAGCTTGGTTTCCAAAAACGACTGGAATTGGCCGTGCCCTAACAGAAAAAAGAGGACTAAATACCAATCGAGACACACCACAGCCGAAGCAAAATGGGCGTCAAAAGGAAACCTCCGGTGGACCAACACAATCAATAGGATATTAGCCGCGACTAAGAAGGACGTTATTCCAATGAGGTAGGATTTCATCCGCTTTGAGCCGCGCTGGTTTTGCTTTCCCACTCGAGATACTTTTCCAGGTCAGACCGAATTGAGTTAACCACAAAACCGAGGACGATCGCGTCATCGAGATAACCGATCCCGGGAATGAAATCAGGGACTATATCCAGAGGGTCGAGAAAATAAAGGACGGCTGCCATGGCGGTAACGATCGTCTTCCAGGGCAGGCCTTTGTAGTCACCTCTGGCCCAAGACCTGAGCATGCGGCAAAGGGACATCAGGCTCTCCCAGATATTGAGAAGCTGGGTTCTATGCTTGTAAGCTTTTGCTAACACCTTCTCCACCAGCTCACGAGCTCTATTTTCATCCTGAGCATAGGTTTGGGCCTGAGTTTGGGCCCCTTCAAAGCCCCTGGGTTCTTGTGACACCATGATTGGCTCCAATCTTAATACAACTTGGTATAATACAGGTTAGGTGACGATCATCCTAAGTTTCATGGGCGATTTTTTATGAAGTACCTAACCTTTTGGTTCAACTTTTCCTCTTGCTTAATGATTCTAGCAGCCATCGCGATAAATTGTGCAGAGAAGTTAGGGTCGGGCGAGAGTTACGAGGAACAGCGGCAAAAAATGGTGAAACAGCAAATTGTGGCTCGCGGAGTCAAGGACAATCGCGTTCTGGAAGCGATTCGGCAAGTGCCTCGACATTTATTTGTTCCAGTTGAGCAGGAATACCTGGCCTATGAGGATCATCCTCTTCCGATTGGTCATGGCCAAACAATTTCACAACCCTACATTGTCGCCCTCATGACTGAGTTAGCCAAGGTACAGGAAACCGATGTCGTGTTAGAGATTGGCACTGGATCTGGATATCAAGCAGCCGTCCTCTCCCTCTTGGCTCGGAAGGTATACACTATCGAGTATGTCCAGTCTTTGGGTCTGGATGCCAAGGAGCGGCTGCACAGCTTGAAATATGAGAATGTAGAAGTCAAAATTGGCGATGGCTATCAGGGATGGCCTGAGCATCAACCCTTTGACGCGATCATCGTCACGGCCGCCATTGATCATATCCCCCAGCCTCTATTAGATCAACTCAAACCTGGGGGAAGGCTGGTAATTCCACTGGAAGCTGATACGGAACTGCAAAATCTGTTGGTGGTGGAAAAAAGTAACCAAGGAAAAATTTCGCAACGCCAGGTGATACCGGTCCGCTTTGTACCTTTTCTTGGAACTAGAGGAAAGACCCCCTAACGGAGGCGAGCGACCTCATACCGTCACCGAGCGCCAATGCTCGCGCTCTTAAGTTCGATTCTCGATTCTCTATCCTCCCTGTTTCACCTTTGCGCCTCCGCGTCTCTGCAGTTACGGAGAGCGAAGAAACAGCTTTGGTAGCCACGACGAATTTGCTTCTAATTCGTCGTGGGTTTGTCCACCCGTGCGGAAAACCCCACTGCGAGAAAAGCGCTCGCCGTGGCTACCAAGACTGCACCCCCCAAACGCCCCCGTAACTAATGCATTACCATTATTCTTTGTTCAAAAAATACACTTGCTTTTTATCCGCTATCGAGACACCATAGGAGAATTTTGCTCTCACTTCATAGCTGTACTTTTTTCCAGCTCAACACATTTTCTTTACTGGGACTTTAGAAAGTTTCTTCTTATTCAACCTTTTCTTAAGGAGTCTAACCATGAAGAATTTCTTTCTCTCCAGTCGAATCATTTCATGCCTAATGCTGATCCTTCTCCTGGCAAACTCGAGCTGTAGCCAGAATCCAAAGATCTCAAAGAATTCCGCCGAATATCAGTATTCTGAAGCCAAGAAAGCGATGTCTGACGTTAAGTTTGAAAAGGCGATCATCTTGACCGGTGAAATTATTAACAAATTTGCTAACTCGGAATTTGCGGATCGAGCACGGATCTTGCGGATTGTTCTTTTGGCCGGTTTGAACGAGGGTCATGCCAATATGGCGGAAGCTTACATCTCTGGATTTGAGAAATCTATCAAGAATGCAGGAGCGCTCCGCTCGAATGCCTTTGATTACTATCGCAAGCAGAAGAACGAAGCCTTGGGCTTTTATGAAGCCTGTGATTTCTTTCTAAAGAATTTTTCGGATCAAACTCCTTATGTGCTTGACTGCGAATTCCCGAGCAAAGATTTCACTCCCAATCGAACCCTGGATGAGATTCGGGGCGGAACCTTACCGGACTCAGAACACCGAAAAACGGCAGAAGAAGTCGAACTTTGCAACGGCGTGATCAGCAGCCTGACGGGTTTTCTCGGCGCAGGGGGAGATCGAGCGAGGGCGCGGAGATTGTTAGAGGGCGGTCCCAAACCGCTGGATCATGCAGAGTTTATTGTGATGTTAGGCCGGACCCTGCTCGATGACCAAAAACTGTTCGGCAGAACCGGTCTTAATGAAATCCAGAATTATCGTCAGTTTTACCAGAAGTCTTCAGAGTGCGCCGAGCTGGCTCTAAAGATCTTGAAGGACAAACCCAATAAGGAAACCCAAAGCCTGGCAGAGCAGCTTAAGACTGAACTCGAGGCGCTGGAAAAGAAACAGGCCAAAACTTCTTAGTAATGCCATAGCGATTGCTGGGGGGCGAAATAACCCTCTGGGTTTTGGATAACCACGTAAATGGGGGCTAGGGGCGAGTTTCGAGAAATCTCAACCCTCAGGCGGCGAAAACGACCGTCCTTGTTCTTGTTGTTGGATACATAACCTATCGCATATTGACTTCTGATTTGTTCCAAGGTGGCTTTTAACTCCTTTTTTAAATCCGGCTTAACTGAATATAGGAGCAGGTTTCCTCCAGTTTCTTTCACCCACTGGCTGAGGCCAACTGCCCCGCGGAATAATCTCGAGGTCAATCCCAGGCCAATTCCTATTAGAGTTGCCCCAGAGGTTCGCAATTCCTTCAACGCCCGCTCGCGTTCTCCTCGATTTCCCACGCCATCCGAGATCAGGAGAATAACTCTGCGGTGATTCGTCTCAGCCGAATTTAGCTTTCTGGATGCCAGGTAGATCGAGTCATTGATATTGGTGGCCCCTGAAAATTTCTGGCAGGCCCGCTCCAGACCAGTGAGCACTCTGTTCCTGCTGTGAGTAAATTCCTGTAGCAACGATGGCACAGTGGAAAAAGCGATGACTGCGGCCTCATCCTGTGGGTTTAGGAGGTCCGAGACTATGCGTGAGGTTGTCTCTATTTGTTTGGCAAAAGGGCCCGTGCTTTCGCTCACATCCACCAGCACAACCAGGGAGAGAGGAGTGGGCTCAAATTCGAAAAAGGCGATTTCCTGTGAGATCTCATCCTCTAACAGCACCACATCTTCCTTTCTCAAATTCTCCACATAGCGTTTATTCTTATCTTTCACACTAAAGCTCAATGTAACCAGATCGACATCGACTTTCAGCCCGTGGCTGGACAGAGCGAAGTTCGTTTCCGATTGGGCCAAAGCATCCAGGCCCCAAGACACCGCTGAGAGAAGAAAAACCAAGCTGAGGAGTAAGGAATGACCCTCTAATGACCAGTTTTTCATAGATCTCCACTTGAATCACGTGGTTTTACCAGAACAAAAAAATCTTAAATGATTCTGGCAGGATTGACAAGAGAAGTGCTCAGAGCTCCAGGGCCCCGTCAGGAGTCCCTGCGTTGAGGCAGAGCCCTTGCACACACGCGCGGGCTACTGATTTGCGCCTCGGCCTGTTCAGTAGCCCAACCGTGAGGGAGGGAAAGGACTCTGACCGGGCCCTGGAGCTCGGGCGGCGCAAGATTAAATGACGGGGGAATGTGTTATACATGACGACATAATTAATTTCGCATGGGTGCGGCCCTCTGCGCCTGCCCCCTCACCCCCAGCCCCTCTCCCCTTGGGAGAGGGTGGCCGAAGGCCGGGTGAGGGAGTGACAAAACTAACGACGCTGCGTATAGTATAGGGGACTTTGAGGACAGGGTGGAGGAGAGAGGTTGCATGAAACATAAGATTACGTTGATTCCCGGTGACGGAATTGGTCCGGAGGTGACGGAAGCCACTTTGAAAGTGATTGAAGCCGCGGGTATAGAAGTCGAGTGGGAGATTCTCAATGCCGGGGCAGAAGCCTTCCAAAAATGTGGCAAATATCTTCCCGATGAATTGCTGGATTCGATTCATCGCAATCACGTGGCTATCAAAGGTCCCATTTCTACGCCCATCGGAGGGGGATTTTCCAGTATCAACGTGACTTTGCGAAAGGCTCTGAATCTCTATGCCAATTTCCGACCCATCAAGAACCTGCCGGGAGTCAAAACCCGTTTTGACAATGTCGACATTATCGTCGTGCGTGAGAACACCGAGGATCTCTATTCGGGCTTGGAGCATGTGGTTGTCCCCGGCGTTGTCGAAAGTTTAAAAATAATTACCGCTGAGGCTTCCACTCGAATCGCTCGCTTCGGCTTTGAATATGCTCGACGCAAAAACCGCAAGAAGATTTCGGCGATCCACAAGGCGAATATTATGAAATTAAGCGATGGTCTATTCTTGGAATGCGTCCGCGAAGTCGCTCGACTCTATCCTGAGATCCAATATGAAGAAATGATCGTTGACAATACTTGCATGCAGATGGTTCTTGACCCGGGCCAGTTTGATGTAATGCTTTTAGAGAACCTTTATGGCGACATTGTCAGTGATTTAGGTGCCGGGTTAGTCGGTGGTCTGGGTTTGGTTCCCGGGGCCAATCTGGGGGAGGAGTGCGCTGTTTTTGAACCCGCCCATGGGAGTGCACCCAAGATCGCAGGCAAGAACCAAGCCAACCCCACGGCTATGCTGCTTTCGTCCGTTCTCATGTTCCAGTATCTGGGAGAAACAGAGAAGGCCAATCGCATTGCATACGCCATTGAGACGGTTTACTTAAAGGGGCGGACTCGAACTTCAGACTTGGGTGGCACTGCCTCGACAACTCAGTTTGCCGAGGCCGTTGTGCAACACCTGGTCAACTAAGGGACTGTAAATAAATAAAGGTATCAACTTTAGAGGCATTGCATTATGCTTTACAAGCATGAACACCTTGTCGGAATTGAAACGGAAGTTTCGTGCTGCATGGCCTCATTTGGACGA
>QHZQ01000190.1 GCA_003224725.1 Acidobacteriota bacterium
TTTCAGGACAAGCCTGGCTCCAAGAGTACTGATCACATAGCTGAAGGAAGTTGCAGGGATTGTGTAGCTCAAGTCAGCCCAGGACAGAACAGCCAAAAACGCGCAGAAACTGACCGCCATCGAAAACAGGCCGGCAAGAAAATCTCTTTGGGTTAAGATTCGGCCTCCAATCAACAAAAGCTCTCTCAGTCGCAGTGTTGAAATTTCGCCGACTTGCTTGAGTCCGCGCGCGATCAAGACCTCTCCTGCGGAATTGGCCAGGACAATGACCAAAACCAGGATTGCCGTCTTCATCGGCTCACCTCGGTCAGGACCCGTTCTTTTTTGCGGCCCAATTCGCCTGAATCCGCCCTCTGGGTGCCTGAGCTGGCAACCACGGTCACCCCTATAGAAATGAACAGCGTGCCCACCCAACGCAGCGGGGAAACAGCTTCTCCCAGGAAATAGTGTCCACAGGCAACGTTAATAACGTAGCCGAAAGAAGTGGCAGGCAGGACGAAGCTTAAATCAGCCCAGGATAGAGCAGCGGTAAAAAGCAGGAAGAAGAGGGTCCTGCAGAAAAAGTGAAAACCAATGGATGTTTCCTGCCAGGTCCGACGCAACGAGAGACTTCATTTCCTTGCTCAGGAGGATGTTTCCCATCGCTTGAGCCGATAGGGCCAGAGTCAATGCTACGGTGGTTTTCATTGACAAGGTTCTAACTCAAGATAATTGGTCAATCTGATTTTCAAATGTTTCAGGCGTTCGATCACCCTGTGGCTAATCAAGGCTTCGTATTCGACCCGTGACTGAAGCTGCTTGTCACTCTTCTGACCGGCATGAGGAAGCGCCGGATGAAAGTAAATCTCGTTCGACTCCGCTCGAAGGTTCTCCAGGGTGTAAAGGAAGTATGTTTCATCCATCTTGCCACTCTGAAAATTACCGTAAACCCGTTCTGGGAAAACAAAGTGTTTGGCTTTGAGTTTCCTCCTCATGAAGCGGACCAGCAGGGAAAAAAGCAGGGATTGGATGATTTTCTTGAGCAAGGACCTTCGGTCAAAGCGAAGAGCCAACCCCAGATCATCCTCGGGCACCCGCATCCGAGGTGCGCATCGATGTGCGAGAAGGGAAGGCCAGTCGACTGAAATTTTTCAAACTGAGCTGCCAATTCTTTTCGGAGTTGAGCGCGAGCTTGCTTTGAGAAGTAATATTTCAACCCGGCCAAACCGGGGTGGCAGGAAAAGAGGCCTTTTTCGTCTACGAGAGCTGGAATCTCCGAGCGCGGCAGCACCGAACGGCCCATCACAGTGACCAGGTGGATTCCTACGGCCAACCCTCGATTTTCTTTGGCCAATTGGACGGCCTCATCAAAAGCCTCGCCCGTGACCATCAAACTGCAGCTTGTCAAAACTCCTTCTTTGAAGGCGTGGACGACCGCCTCATTGACCTCTTTGGACATGCCGAAGTCGTCCGCATTTACAATCAACTGGATGGGTCTCACCTGAGTCCGAATTATTCATGATTATAGCGCAGCGTCGTTAGTTTTGTCACTCCCTCACCCGGCCTGCGGCCACCCTCTCCCAAGGGGGAGAGGGGCTGGGGGTGAGGGGGCAGGCACAGAGGGCCGCACCAATTATGTCGTCATGTAATAGTTCTGCCTGCAACTTGCCGCCGGATTTGAAGCGACATCCTGCTTCTGAAAACCGCACTGAGTCGTGCATTAGGCGCTTCAAGCTTTGACCTGGGCTCTGGCAAAACGCTTTCGGCGTGCCCGAAGCTGGAGGAATTCCCGGGCTTCTTTGTACAAGCGTTTACGTTCAGTGTGGTTGAATAGTGCACGACGAACGATCCTGAAGACAATCCGCGGCCGGAAATAGTAGCGGTCGTAGAAATATTCGACGGCCTTCACAATTTCTCTGCGACTCAGCCCTGGATATTCGAGGTTGGGCAGTTGATGTCCCAGTTCATCCGTCATGGCATCATCCGTGTAGTAATCGTTCTTTTTTAGGTATTCATCAAACTCAGTCCCGGGATAAGAATGTGCAATGGAAACCTGGATGGTTTCACAGTCCAGTTCCTGGGCAAACCTCAAGGAGCGTTCAATGGTTTGATGGGTTTCACCGGGAAGTCCGATGATGAAATCTCCGTGGACAACGATACCCAGGCTCTTGCAATTTTTCATAAAGACCAAACCTTGCTCCACCGTGGCGCCCTTCTTGATGTTTTGAAGAATCATGGGATCACCCGATTCGAACCCCACGATCAAAAGCCGACACCCGGCTTCTTTCATCGCTTTGAGTGTTTCATAATCGGTATGAACGCGCGAGGTGCAGGACCAGGTGAATTTGAGCGGCTTTAATTTCGCGCAAAGTTCCACGACTCGGTTCTTCCCCCAGGCAAAGGTATCATCGTCAAAAAATATCTCTTTAATATTGGGGAAAAGTTCCAGAGCGCGTTTGACCTCGGCCACTACGTTGTCGCTGCTGCGAATCCGCCAGGGATGCCCGCCAATGGTTTGCGGCCAAAGACAAAACGTGCACAGGGCCGGGCAGCCCCGGGAGGTATAAAAAGCAATATAAGGATGAAGCAAGAACGGCACGTTGTACCGAGTCACATCCAAGTCTCTTTTGTAAATATCCACAGCAAAGGGGAGAGCATCGAGATCATTCAATTGTGGCCGATCGGGGGTATGCACAATATGACCGTTTTTTCTGAAGCTGATGCCGTTGATTTCTTCGAGCTTTCTCCCCCAGGCAAATTCAGCCACCGAATAGTCGAATTCCTTTCTGGCGACAAAATCGACTGCGGAGGAAGCCTTCAGACTCTCTTCGGGTTTGACGGTAACCGGGGGGCCAACCAGCGCGATCTTGATGTCAGCCTTAGCGGACTTCATCATTTCGGCCAGCCGGATTTCATTTTTAAATCCAGGAGTGCTAGTGAAAATAACTGCGAAATCGTAATCTTTCGAAATCCTAACCGTCTCCTCTGGAGTAATCCCATGAGGAGGGGCATCCAGCAGTCGGCTTTTCTGAATCAGGCCGGCAGGGTAGGTGAGCCATACAGGATACCAAAATGAGGTGATCTCCCGAGTGGCTGGCCAGCGTGAACTGGCTCCGCCGTCGAAGTTGGGAAAGGAGGGGGGATTCAGCAGCAAGGTCTTCATTCAGCCTCCGACTCTTATGGTCTATTGAAGTAAAAGGTGCCTGATCTCCGAATATCGGCAATCCACGCCGGACTTGGGAAAGGGTATTTCGAGAGGTCATAGAAGTCAAGTCTTTGTGATGGCCAGTGTTTGTGTTGGGGTTGATGGATCGCACGGATGTCTCAGTCGAAGGTCCTCGACCTGTCCATGATTGGAAAGCTTTTCGAAAGGCTTGATACCACCCACCGCAACATGTACATTAGCATTCACGGAAGTCTGTGGGGTGCGTTAGGCGCATGTTACCGTAGCGAATTCAAATCATTTCTCGTGCGGTATGTTAGGAGTGTCTGCCGTAACGCCACAATCATTTCTGTAAATGGCTGATTGATGCGGTACTCCAAAAGGGGCTAATGCGTCCTACGGTGATCTAAGGTGATTACAGAAAAGGATGAAAGGAACTTGATATGGTCGAGCGGATTGTCGTGTGGGTCTCCATGATCTTGGCGATGCTGACGGGAGCAACCTTTGCTCCATCTTTCGCCACCGAGCCAAGGGTGGAGTTGCTTTGGCCGAACGGAGCGCCGGGAGCCGTGGGGAAAGAGGAGGCAGATCGGCCGGAGTTGCGAATTTACCTGCCATCCGCCAAGCCCAGTGGCGCTGCCGTCGTGGTTTGCCCGGGGGGCGGTTATGGCGCGCTGGCCATGGACCACGAAGGCCGGCAAATTGCGGAGTGGCTCAACTCATTAGGGGTTGCAGCCTTCGTGCTCAAGTACCGTCTGGGCCCGCGCTACCATCACCCCGCTCCCTTGCAGGACGCGCAGCGCGCCTTGCGCTACGTCCGTCTCCATGCCAAAGAGCTTGGTGCAGCCCCGGACCAAATCGGCGTTTGGGGGTTCTCTGCGGGCGGCCATCTGGCGGCGACCGTTGGCACACACTTTGATGCTGGAGACCCCAAGGCGGCGGATCCAATCGACCGGATGAGTTCGCGTCCCAACTTTCTGATTCTGGCCTATCCAGTAATCTCGTTCACTGCGGCATATACGCACCTGGGGTCCCGTAAAAATCTGTTGGGAGATAATCCTGATCCGCAGCTCCTGGAAAGCTTGTCGAACGAGAAGCAGGTCACGCCGCAGACCCCACCGACGTTTCTTTTTCACACGGATGGAGATACA
Organism: Acidobacteriota bacterium; assembly: GCA_003224725.1. Classification (GTDB taxonomy): domain Bacteria; phylum Acidobacteriota; class Terriglobia; order Versatilivoradales; family Versatilivoraceae; genus QHZQ01. The sequence goes on from QHZQ01000190.1 coordinate 4,294, forward strand.
GGAGTGCCGCCGGAAAACAGTGTTTCGTTTTACCTGGCCTTGCGGAAGGCCGGCGTGCCGGCGGAAATGCACATTTATGAACAAGGACCTCATGGGGTCGGCTTGGCGCCGGCGGACCGAGTTCTCTCTTGTTGGCCCAAACGTCTGGCCGACTGGCTCTGGGTCCGGAGATTGATCCCCGCCCCACGGTAGTCGGGTCCATTACTAAAAAGCGCAGCGTTGGCACAGGATGCTACGCGAGGCCCGGCCTCGCGCTTGCTACCCACTTGCTTTCTGCGCACCCACGAGTTTGTCGCAAACCCGTAAACCAACCCATCAGGCCTTGCAAGCTCGGCTTCGGGCTGGTATACTGCAGGCACTTTCCAATCTCAGTTTTATCAATCAAAAGGGGAGGTAAAACCCATGTCTGTCGATATCAGAGAAATTGCTCGCCGTGATCGTGAAGAACTTTGGAACAAAGGTGACTTGAGCGTAGCCGACGAAATTATCGCTCCGAATTGCGTCCACCACATCAATGACCCGATTACTCCGGCTTTGGGAACTGGCCCCGAAGGCGCCAAGAAGGCCGTGAGCACGTACCGCCACGCGTTTCCTGACCTCCATATCACTATTGAAGATATGATTGCGGAAGGGGATAGAGTCGTGGTCCGCTGGACATCCCGGGGCACACACAATGGTGAATTGATGGGTTTTCCTCCGACTCACATGAAGATAACGGTGACAGGAATCGATATTTACCGCATTGCTGAAGGCAGGATCCAGGAATTCTGGCTGAACTGGGACACCATGGGCTTCATGCAACAGCTGGGCTTGGAACCCTTGCCCGCAAGAGCCATGGCGTAACTTCTGCCACGTTCGTAGCGATCGACCTCAGACCATCCAGTGGATCATCGAACCGCCAAGAACGCCAAGAGCGATAAGAAGGCCTTGAAAAAACTGATCACAAGAGGCGCTGTTGCCTCAATTCAGTGGCGCGACTAGCCTGGTCGCGCGGGCTTCAGCAAAAACGCGGGCCGCAGTCACGGTGCGCTTTGATCGCGGTGCAATCTCCAGGGCCATCTCTCCCTGCGCCATCCAGACCTCCTTCTTGGTGTCCTTGGCGTTCTTGGTGGTTTGATCTGATCGAGTCTTGCCACAAAAACTTCACCGGACTGAAACTGAGAACTTTCTCTCGGGCAAAGTAATTGTAGCGAGCAACCTCAGACCGCAGGGGTGCGGTTCTATCGGCCACGGACCCCTCACCCGGCCTTCGGCCACCCTCTCCCATTGGGAGAGGGGCTGGGGGAGGGGCTGGGGGTGGGGCTGGGGGTGAGGGGACGGCAGCTTAACAAATTTGATCGAAGTTTGAACTTCTTCGCCACCAAGTAACACTGGCGGCCAATACCTTGTAGTCTAGCCCGTGTAAAAACTAGAAGATTTGGAATTCACCGTGTACAATACACATTTGTGACGGCTGGACTGATTGGCCGATACAGTTTTCAGAAAGGAGTTTTCCTAGACAATAGCCCACATTAAAAGCCCTCTGATATCCTCCTACGTCATACTCCCTCATCGAAGCGGTCCTTCCTTCTCCAGCGGAACAAGGGGTTTAGCGACTTGTTGGGTCCACAAGTTGAACCTATGAATCTGATTTTCAATTTTCCGGGGAGCAGAAAGCTTCTCTCTCTTTCCTGCTGGGTCATCATTCTTTTAGCGCCTTTCTCGCCATCCATTAAAGCTAGTCAATCGTCGCCACTGGCCACAGTTCGTGTTCGCACCCATGAAGAAGCAGGTAACCCTGTGGCGGGCGTACTAGTGGAGCTTAAGCTGGAAGGTTCGCCTGTGAGGAGCTTGACGACCAGCGAGCGAGGAGAAGCCGAATTCGCAAACCTTGCGCCGGGAACTTACGAGATTGTTATTTCCAAAGAAGGGTTTGAATCCTTGAAACAGAGTGGGATTGCCATAACCGCTGAAACACCGGTAGAGGTTGAGTTCACGCTCGTCCCCAAGATTGAAGTCAAAGAGTCCATTAATGTGAATGAGAGTGCTCCCACCCCCTTGGAGCAGGGTGGCTCGCCTTCGACTGAGCTGCAGCGGACCCAGGTTAAAAACCTGCCCAATAGGCCCACCGAAGTTATCGATGTGCTCCCGCTCATTCCCGGAGTGGTGCGCACTCCCGACGATGAGATTCGGATCTCGGGAAGCAGTGAGCACAGCAGTGCCTTTATTGTCAATTCGGCGGACGTCACCGAGCCGGCCACCGGACGGTTCGGCGTGAGTGTCCCCGTCGATAGTGTTGAGACGATCAATGTTTTCAAAACTCCCTATCTGGCCCAATACGGGCGCTTCACGGCTGGCGTCGTCTCAGTCGAAACGCGGCGCGGCGGCGAGAAGTGGCATTTTGAGTTCAACGATCCATTGCCCGAGTTCCGCATTCGCAGCGGCCATCTGCGGGGTCTGCGAGATACTTCGCCTCGCATCACTTTCAACGGCCCTTTGATCGCAAATCGCTTTTACCTTTCTCAAGGCATCGAGTACGCCCTGCATAAACTGCCGGTGCGAACCCTGTCTTTTCCTTTCAACGAGACGAAACAGGAGTCGACCAATTCCTTCACCCAGTTCGACTACATCCTTTCGCCAACACACTTGCTGACAGGCACCTTCCATTTAGCGCCCCGGCGCACGAACTATGTCAACCTGGAATTCTTCAATCCTCAGCCAGTAACCCCCAGCTTTCGGGCTCACGATTACACGGGCACGATCATAGAACGCCTGAGCCTGGGGAGTGATCTGCTCGAGAGCCTGCTGGCGATCAAGCGTTACAGTGCCAACGTATGGGGACAAGGTCCAGAGGAGATGGTATTGACCCCTACAGGCAATCGAGGCAATTACTTCAGCCAGCAAGATCGCCAGGCTTCCCGCGTCGAGTGGCTGGAGACTCTTTCGCTCCGGCCCATCAGCCACTATGGCACACATAATCTGAAGTTCGGGTCAACGCTGGCGCGCACTGCCAATCGCGGTGAGTTCACAGGCAGCCCGGTAGACATTCAAGACAGCCAAGGGCGGTTGCTGAAACGCATCGAGTTCGTTAACGGCAAACCTTTTGATCGCTCCGACCTCGAAATGGGATTTTTCGGGCAAGATCACTGGCTGATGGGCCCGAAGGTCGCGCTGGATTTGGGGATGCGTTTTGAACGACAAGGGATCACGGAGACTTTTCGTATTGGTCCCCGCATAGGCCTAGCCTGGACCCCGTTTAGCCATCAGCAGACGGTCATTCGCAGCGGTTTCGGTTTGTTTTACGATCGCGTGCCGTTGAGCGTCTATGCTTTCGATCGCTACCCGGAGCAATTGATCACAACTTACGGAGCGAACGGGGAGATCGTTGATGGCCCACGCCGCTTCATTAATATCACCGATCGTGCCGAGGGCACGCCACTGCCGTTTATCCTCAGAAAAAATATCATCGGCAACTTTGCCCCGTATAACGCCACCTGGAATGTTGAAGCGGAGCATACGTTCTCCCATTCGCTGCGGATCCGTGCCAACTATCTCCAGAGCAATTCTTATGGGATGGTCATTGTGACGCCGAAGGTAGTGCAAGGGCAAGATGTGCTAGTTCAGGGAGGCGGCGGAAGATCGCGCTATCCCCAACTGGAACTGACAGCGCGTTTCTCATGGAAGG
>QHZQ01000191.1:0-8255 GCA_003224725.1 Acidobacteriota bacterium
CTGGCCGCAGAAGCGCTGGATCCAAAACGTCCGGCCTGTTCGTTGCCGCGATCAGAATAACCCCTTCGTTGGACTCAAAGCCATCCATCTCAACCAACAATTGATTCAGGGTCTGTTCTCGTTCATCGTGTCCGCCGCCGAGTCCTGCACCTCGGTGGCGGCCCACCGCATCGATTTCGTCGATGAAAATGATGCAAGGCGCATTCTTTTTCCCCTGTTCAAAGAGGTCTCGCACTCGCGAAGCACCCACGCCCACAAACATTTCAACAAAGTCAGACCCGCTGATGGAAAAAAATGGAACACCTGCTTCACCGGCAATTGCCCGAGCCAGCAAGGTCTTCCCGGTTCCCGGCGGACCCACCAATAGGACGCCTTTGGGAATCCGTCCCCCCAACTTCTGAAACTTCTGCGGCTCCCTCAAAAACTCGATAATTTCTTGTAGTTCCTCTTTAGCTTCTTCTGCACCAGCCACATCTTTGAACGTAACCTTCTTTTGCTGGGAAGAGAGCAACTTGGCCCGGCTCTTTCCAAAGGATAACGCCTTATTGCCACCACTCTGCATTTGACGCATGAAAAATATCCAGAATCCAATCAGTAAAACAAAAGGAGCCCAAGAAATCAAAGCGGCCAACCAAGGGCTCTGGCTGGGTTCTTTGACCTTAATCGAGACGTTTTTTTCCCTCAGAATCTTGATGAGCTCAGGATAATCCGGAACAGTCGTCTTAAAGGCGTTACTGTCCTTTAATTTCCCCTTGACCTCGCTGCCCATGATTTCCACACTATCCACATGCCCGCTCTCAACCTCATTCATGAATTCCGAAAAAGAACGGTCTTGCTCTGATTTGGTTTGGGTTCGTTGCACCACCTGCCAGAGAAAAGTAAGGTCTTAACTGTAGAATTCAAATAATCCTCCCAAAAATCTGAAACTGATCGTCATTCAACCGGCATGCAAAACTCCAATATAAGGGAGATTTCTGTACTTGTTCTCGTAACCCAAGCCATAACCCACAACATAATCTGGATCCGGCGTGTTAACGACAAACCCAGAGTAATCAGCATTGATCGATATTTTTCGTGATTGCGGTTTATCAATCAAATAGCAAATCTTCAAAAGGTTGGGCCGCCCTAGCAAAAGATGCTTGGTTAGGAAATCCAGGGTTATCCCTGTGTCTAAGACTCCTCCGATCAGGAGAACATCTTTCTCATGGATGTCCAGCTCCGGAGAATATACTATTTTCTTAATGCGCGAGACCCCCTGTTCATCTTCTTCAATGTCCGCCTTCATGAAGTAACATACCATTTCCACATCGATTTTTCGAATCAAATCAGCCGTAAAGACCAAGGAATCCTCGAGTAAAGCGAAAAGTCATGCTCAACCTTGGCCGCAATCTCTTCAACGCGTTTGCGAATCTGGGTTTCGCTGAACAAAACTCTCTCTGGTTTCACCCTCTAATTTCCTTTCTTCAATGACGACTTTGTGATTTCTGTCCGAGCTTTCCTTGAACCTTTTATCGGCCGATACGGGAAACCCTTTCGCAAAAATAATTTTATCATCAATAGTAACTACTGGCCATGCACTTCTTACGCTCCTGGAAATTTTTTTTTGAGCGAACAGTTCCTTTATCTTTTTTTCGCCAGAGAATCCGACGGGACAGTAAGCGTCACCCGGCTTCCAGTTTCTTATCCAAACACCTGAGTTCACTTCCTCATGACTCAAGTGGAATTCCCAGCGAGTCAGAATATCTTTTTCTCCTTGACTCACCTCAACAAAAGCCTCGAAGAGCGCGCCCATTTCCCTTAGCTTTACTTGCCCGGGTATGCCCAAACGATAATTGTAATGAACCTGTTCCTTTGCCTCTGGTTTTACTTTTTCAAAAAAGAGGAAGTCATATTCCCGACCGACCATAACTCCGCCCACCTTCAAGAATTTCCCGCTTTTCTTCTCTCGGAGCAGACTGAGGACGGCGTTGATATCTCTGGCTGAAATCGAATGTAAGTTTTGCCGGAGCTCTAATAACGATTGTCGGACCAGATTCTTTTGCAGCCCGCTTCGGAAACTCAAAAGCTTCGGAACCTTCCAAACAATTCTTTCTCCACGAACTGTAGCCTCACTTTGGAAAACTCTACTTACCAGTTGGCTTAGCGTTTCGGCATCCTCTCGCAGTATGGTGGCAGTATTTGAAAGCAGTTCGATGATGTTAGGGTTATATTGGTCTTTCAAGTAAGGGATCAATTCTTTGCGAACTCGATTGCGAAGGTATTTACTTTCCGAGTTTGAAGAGTCTTCACGCCAATCGAATTGATTTGAGGTTAGGTAGTCGATAATTTCCTCACGATAAACGTTTAGCAAGGGACGGATAAAAATCTCCTCTCGCACCACCGGGATTGCGGCCAAACCCAGAGTGCCACTGCCGCGAATAAGGCGCATGAGCACGGTTTCAGCCTGATCGTTCATGGTGTGGCCTAAGGCAATCCTTTTGGTCCCCTGCACTTCCGCCAAGTGCCGCAAGAATTCATATCGCTTGGTCCGGGCCCATTTTTCGAGATTTCCTTTCGGATTCCATCTCCCATCGCGAAGAGAAACGCCTTTAGTAAAGCACTCAAGATGGTAGTGGTCCGCGAGTTCTCTAACAAATTCCTCATCGGCGTCGGATTCAATACCCCTCAACTTGTGATTCAAATGCGCAGCGCTCAATTTGAGGTCATACTGTTCCCGAATTTCCAAGAAAAGATGAAGCAGCGCCACCGAATCTGCCCCTCCTGACACAGCTACCATGACTCGGTCCCCGTGTTGGAGCAGATTGTGGGCGTTTATGGTCTCGATGAATTTTTCACGAATCATCCTTGGGTCATGCCCTCATCTAACCCGCACCATCACCGTTCTAATAAGTCTAGTATCCACTTTCCCCTCATCTATGAGCGGCACTAGTTCTTCGGTGCAGGCATTACACCATTTCTCCGCGAAGTCAAGCAGCACATTCTTCTCTCGCAAATCTTTAACCAATTTTTCTACGTGAATTCGTGCCAAGGAGATTAGTTGTTCTGCATACTGAAACCGGTTCGGTTTTTTGGCTGAGATCCCTTTCAGAAATTCCTGCAGGTCTGATCCAGACAAAATCACGGGCCGAAACATCCCTTTGCTAAGGGAATTGACTGCTGCGGTATTGAAAATTTGACTGAAGCGAAGCTCGCGTAAACTGACGTTGGCGCTTCTCAGCGCTTCCCCTGAGAATTGGGAAACAGATTCCTCGAACACTTTCCAAAAACCCTGACTTAGTGCTCCAATCTGATTGAGAATTTTTTTTGAGATTTCAATGTCGGCCAGGCTGCGAAAATTGCGGTAAGTCGCTTTTTCGGGGTCTTCAAACCCCTCAAAGAAGAGTGGGCGAAGGCGGCGTAAGCCTGAGAAGAATTCCGCTTCTGGAAACTCGAGCAATGTCTCCTCAACACCGTCGAGTCTTAATTTCCTCTGGCGAAAAATACGATCCGCCTGGTCATGCAAGATGGAGAGGAGATTGAACCCGATTTTGAACAAGCCCTGAATGTCATTGCGCTGGAGGATCTCTCCAGCTTGGCCCTTCTGGCCTTGAGCCAAGTATTCCAGCCCAAGACTCAGCATGTCACGCATCTCCTCCAAGGCCGGGCGCACTTTTTCCAAATCCCCCGGAGTCACCGAATGGACTGAAAGGATGCGGTTGGCTAGAGCGGCCAACCCCTGACTGATTCGGTCGGCCTCCTTTCTCTCTTGAACTGTCTGTAGCGCTTCCCACAGATATTGACCTGGAGCCAGAGAAGCCACAAACAATGCAGGTAAAGTGGAGGAGAGGGTTACCGTCCCTTTTGTCTCAACATCTTTCGATGGTAAGGCACTCAATGTCAGTTGGGCTTCCCCATAAATCTCCAGCGCCTCGTAGTAATCAACAAATCCAATTTCTTCAAGACGACGACGCTTCTCTTGATAGGCTTCCTCCTCGAGCGACACTCGATTTTCCCAATAAACCCGATCGATCAAATCATACCCCAGCTCAGGATCGAAGCGAAACAAAGCATCGAGCAAGAGACGTGACATCGTAGCACCTTCAACGTCGCCAGTAATTTCGATGCCGAACCGATTATCTGGCGTAAAAATTAGTGGCAAATCAGGAAAGGGCTCCTCGGGATCCAGAGTGTGGACCAGGATATTTTCTTTTAGGAAAATAGATAAGAGATTGGGATCGACCGCTCGGGCTATTCTGACTGTCTCTTCGGGACCGCATTGAATGAAAGCCGCCAGCCATTCCATGAAGCTGGGCATATGGAAACTATCTTTACGCCAGCAGTCCAGGTCAATAAAGCCACACCTCTGCTCTTTGGAAGTCAGGCGCAAAAGCTCCAGGCTGTCCGCCAGACCAACCGTCTTTATGATCAAGAAGACATCTTGATAGGGCGCGGAATAGACCAACCTCCGTGCAGTGGCTTGCGCCAGAAACTCTTCCAATTGTGACTTATCAGCAATTCTTAAGGAATTACCCAAGAATAGTGCCAAAAACTGTTTGAGTTATGAATGGGGGTAGTTTAGACTTTTTGGGGCGAGAGAGATCATGAAAAGTGCCTTTCAGAGTCTTCATAAACTTTGGGCAACCCTTAGCATGGGAATCTTTGTTTTCCTGACCATCGATTCCTGGATCCTGGCTTCCTACAAGATCATTTTAAAAGACGGCAATGTTATCGAGGCAAAATCCAAGCCAGTTTCGATGGAAGGTCATTTTCGTTTCAGCGGAGTCGACGGTAATTTTCAGTCTTTGCCTGTTGGCCTGATTGATCTCAGAGCCACCGAAGCAGCTAACCAGTCAAATAGAAACCACCCACCGACCCATAGGGTTTTCACCAATGAGGACTTGTCCTCGAAAGATAAAAATCCTATTGGAGTCGAAAATCAGGGAAAGCCGAGCACACCGGTCAGGAAAACTGAAACTGGCTCAAAAGACAAAAATCGAGGAGGCGAGACCTATTGGAAGAATCGAGCCAAACAGATCCGGGATCAAATGGCCGCCATAGATAGCGAGATCAAAAAAATTGATGAAAAAATCAAGAGTGGCAAAGGTGATGGCATTGAAATCGGACTTGGCACTTATAATCAGTACATGCTCGTAGGTTTTGAAGATCAGAGAAGAAACCTACAAACGGAAAAGGAAAAACTGGAAAAGCAAATGACCGCTCTTGAGGATGAGGCGCGTAAGGCGGGTGCTTTACCAGGGTGGTTGAGATAAGTGGGAAACTAACCAGCTATGGAATACGAAGCAGTCATCGGTCTGGAGGTGCACGCCCAGTTACTGACCCGGTCCAAAATTTTCTGCTCTTGCTCTACTCAATTTGGTGCTCCGCCAAATACCAATACCTGTCCTGTGTGTTTGGGTTTTCCGGGCGCACTGCCGGTGTTGAATCGCGAAGCAGTGATTATGGCGGTTAAGGCAGCCATGGCGCTGGAGTGCACCATCAACCCCGTTTCCATTTTTGCTCGCAAGAATTACTTCTATCCCGATCTGCCTAAAGGCTACCAGATTTCTCAATATGACAAGCCGCTGGCAGAACACGGACATATCCTTCTTTCGGGGAACGGCCAGCCTAAGAAAATCGGAATCAAGCGCGTGCACGTGGAAGAAGATGCAGGGAAGTCTATTCATGACGGCTTTGCCGATTCGGATCGGTATAGCTACATCGATCTCAATCGTAGTGGAACTCCTTTGATTGAAATCGTCAGCGATCCCGATATTAATTCACCGGCCGAAGCCTATGATTACTTGACTCGCATGAAAGTCATCCTGGAATATCTCGAGGTCTGTGATGGCAACATGGAAGAAGGCAGTCTGCGTTGTGATGCCAATGTTTCGGTCCGGCCAGCCGGTGAGAGGAAACTGGGTACCAAGACCGAGTTAAAGAACTTAAACAGCTTTCGTTTTTTGCAAAAGGCCCTGGAATATGAGATTGCACGCCAGATCGGAGTTCTTAAGAGCGGAGCGCCGCTTGAGCAGGAAACTCGGCTCTGGAACACCGCTGAACAAAGAACCATTTCCATGCGCAGTAAAGAAGAGGCTCACGACTATCGATACTTCCCCGAACCGGACCTTCCCCCCCTGGTCGTCAATGCGGAGTGGCAAGCCCAGATCCGGGCCATGATGCCGGAACTGCCCGAGACCAAGAAGGATCGTTTCATTAAACAGTACGGCATCCCGGAGTATGATGCGGGAGTTCTAACCTCTTCCCGTGCTCTGGCTGATTTTTTCGAGCAAACTGTGGCTTCGGGGGCCAGTCCTAAAGCGGCCTCCAACTGGATCATGGGCGATCTACTGAGAGATCTTAAAGAATTCAACAAAGGGATCGAAGCCTCGCCAGTCAAACCCAGGGAAATCGCCGCTCTTATCGGCCTTATTGAGTGTGGCGAAATTTCCGGTAAAATGGCTAAGGACGTTTTCGAAGCGATGTTTCGCGAGGCTAAGTCCCCTCACCAGGTCATCCAGGAAAGAGGCTTAAAGCAAATTACTAACTCAGCTGAGATCGAAAAAGTGATTCGTGAAATTATCGCCAACAATCCAAAAACCTATGAGCAATATCGAGCCGGTAAGAAAGCAACCTTTGGTTTCTTTGTCGGTCAGGTCATGCAAGCCACCAAGGGGCAAGCCAATCCTCAATTGGTCAATAAATTGTTGAAAAGCATTTTGGATTCCTGAGAGAGAAGCTATGGCTGAAATGAATATTTTCTCGCAGCGCGAAATCATTGAGTTTTATAAAGAGGAATTCCTAAAGCATAAGAATAGGCTGAAAGTTCAAAAGGAATTCTATTCCGATAAATCTTTTAGCGAAATTGAAATAGCCTTGGACAAGATCATCACAGAAATCGATACGATTTGCCAGATTGATCGCTTTAATGAACTGGCCAGTCATTTATTGGAAAGGATCGACATAATCACCAATCTTTCCTCTTCCCCATCCAACCAATCTCAGCGCATCCATTGAAATTCTTGGCAACTCAGGTTTTTCTCTTATAATGATCTCATCTCTATCTTTGTCCTTTGCGGGGTTTGAAGAGATGCCTAGAAGGTCGAAGCTATATGAGGCGCAACGGGCTGAAGGCGCACAATTCACTGAAGACAGAGGCTGGGAAGTCGCTCAGAAATTTTCCTCTGTAGACGAGGAATATGAGACTCTGAAACGCTCCGTCGGCTTGCTCGATCTCACCTCATCAGGATTGATTGAGGCCACAGGGCCAGACCGGGTTCGCTTCCTGCACGGAATGCTCACGAATAACATCAAGACCTTAAATGCAGGCCAGGGATGTTATGCCGCTATGCTCACCCCCCAAGGACGAACCGTGGCTGATATGCGAGTGTATTGCCTCAAAGATTCCTTAATCTTGACGGTAGAGCCAGGCCTCCCCGAGAAAATAGCCATCGGCTTGAAAAAATTCATCATAAGCGACCAAGTCCAGTTGCTGGATCGGTCGGAAGAACTAGCTCTCCTCTCGATTCAAGGCCCAAAAGCGGGTGAACTCCTTAGTCAGATTACCTCCCATCGCGATCCTCCGCCTCAACTCTTCGATCATTGCGAAACCGAGACCCAATTGGGCAAGGTTCGGGTTTGCCGGGTGGACCGGACCCGCGAAGGAGGATACGACCTTATCGTGTCCCAGAAAAACCTGCTCGAGTTTTGGAGTCTGATTCAACAAACCGCGAAATGGCTAGGAACAAAACCTGTCGGACTTGATGCCTTAAATATCCATCGTGTTGAAGCAGGAATTCCCCGTTATGGAGTGGACCTGGACGAAACCAATCTCCCTCTCGAAGCCGGCCTTGACCATGCCATCAGCCTTAACAAGGGTTGCTACATGGGTCAGGAAATCATTGCTCGGGCCACCTATCTCGGTCACCTAAATCGCAAGCTGGTGGGACTTCTCCTTGCAGGAGGTCGCCCTGCTCACAGGGGGGACAAGGTCTTCCAAAAGGAGCAAGAGGTCGGTTGGATCACCAGCAGTGTTTACTCGCCGAGTCTGCAGCGGGCGATTGCGATGGGTTATCTTCGTAGAGAAGCTATGGAGCCTGGAGCTAATCTGCGGGTTGAACATGCAGGCACTTCAATCCCAGTTGAAGTGACTCGGCTCCCATTTATCACTGACAAACTGCCAATCGGGACACGAGCATAAGAGGCCCACAGGAAGGGGCTGGTATAGAAGACTGAACGGATAATGCCGTTGTGGGATGGCCAGGAACGTGTGCCAATCG
>QHZQ01000191.1:8267-12827 GCA_003224725.1 Acidobacteriota bacterium
TAATTCATGTCTCACTCATCACGTACCAGCAAAACCCCATGCATAATGTCCTCTTTTAACTTTTCAATCCTGGTGGAAGTGAGATTTCGCGATCTGGATGCTTTGGGTCATGTGAATAATGCGGTCTACCTGACCTATTTCGAAATAGCGCGAACCCATTATTGGAAGCATCTTTTTGGCATTCAGTCCTTCGAAGAATTTGACTATCTGGTGGTGCGAGCCGAATGCAATTACCGTTCCCCCGCCCTCTTTGGCGAGATATTGAAAGTCGCGGCACGCATTTCCGCACTCAAGCACTCAAGTTTTGTTTTCGAATACGAAGTGACTGAGAGCAAGTCGGACCGCTTGATTGCCGATGGACAAACTGTTCAGGCTTGCTTTGATATGAAGGAAAAGAAGACAATCCCTGTCCCTGGCGGGCTCCGCAGGCGCGTGGTCGAGTTTGAGGGGCTGACCGAATAGGTATTGACCATGAAAATCTACACCAAAACCGGAGACACCGGTGAGACAGGACTTCTTAATGGGAGAAGAGTTACTAAGGACTCCTTGAGGGTAGAAGCTTATGGGGAAGTCGATGAACTAAATGCGGCCGTGGGGCTTGCCAGGTCGGCAATATCTGATCTCGAGATAACGGGACTTCTGATCGAAATACAAAAAGATCTCCTTTCTATGGGCGCCCAACTGGCCGATCCTGACTTCGGAGAAAAGAGCCGCCCCGAGAAGTTCCATATCCACGAAACCCGCATTAAAAACCTGGAACAGACGATCGATGACTGGGAAAAGGCACTCCCTCCTCTTCGAAAATTCATTTTGCCAGGCGGAAGTCAAGCCGGAGCCTCTTTACACTTGGCTCGAACCATCTGTCGGCGTGCCGAGCGGCAGGTCGTCCATCTCAGCCGTCAGGAAAAGCTCTCCCCCCAACTTATTGTCTATCTCAATCGGCTTTCCGACTTTCTTTTTGTGCTGGCCCGTTATCTCAACCATAAATCAGGCAGTCCGGAAATTCCCTGGTAGACGAGCCATTCCGTCGGGATCATCCCAAGCGAGCCTGTTGTCTCATACGCCTGTTTGCCAATTAGATATCATCGGCGACGCCAGCAGCATTTTCAGACTTCGTTGCCTGCCACCAGACAATCGGCCCTTCGAAATCTACTCTTTGAGTTTCCTTAAACTCTCGTTATAGGGCGATTTTGCGATCCCGCGTTCGGTAATGATCGCCGTCACGTATCGATTCGGTGTGACATCAAACGCGGGGTTGGCAACATTGATCCCCGCGGGAGCAATACGAGCTTCTTTAATGTGAGTGACTTCTTGAGGCGACCGTTGTTCGATGGGAATTTGCTCGCCGCTGGAGATGTTCAAATCCAAAGTTGACGTAGGAGCCGCGACGTAAAAGGGGATGGAGTTTTCCTTGGCCAAAACCGCCAGTGAATAAGTGCCAATTTTGTTGGCCACGTCCCCATTGGCGGCGATGCGATCTGCCCCTACAATCACGCAATCGACCCTGCCGGATTGCATGAAATGGCCAGCCATATTGTCAGTGATCAAGGTCACGGGTATCTGATCTTTCTGCAGTTCCCAGGCTGTCAGGCGAGCCCCTTGCAGAAACGGTCGGGTCTCATCCGCGAAGACCTGGAGACTCTTCCCTTGCTCCACCGCGGCTCGGATCACTCCCAACGCAGTTCCGTAACCCGCAGTAGCCAGAGCTCCGGCGTTGCAATGAGTCAGCACGCTGGCTCTTTGTGGCAGTAAACTGGCTCCCAGACGCCCCATCCGGCGGTTCAACTCAACATCTTCGTGATGCATGTGGATGGCTTCGTCCTCAAGAGCTCTCTTTAATTGGGCGAAGTCGCCCTTTCTGAAGTTTTCGTAGAAAACCTTTTTCATTCTTTCGATGGCCCAGAAAAGGTTGACGGCTGTGGGGCGGGTCGCCGCCAGCGTATCGCAAATCAAGAGGAACTTTTGTTCAAAGGCGACCGGATCGGCTGCTTCAATCTGCTTTACTCCCAGCGCAATCCCCATGGCGGCAGTTACACCGATGGCTGGGGCGCCCCTGACGACCATGTCTTTAATGGCCTGGGCGACTTCCTGGTAGGTTCGAAAGACCTGGTATACCTCCTCACTGGGTAGTTTTCGCTGGTCAATCAGGACAACTCCAGCCTCTGTCCATTCCAGAGTTTTAAACATAGAATCCTGGCTCCTTAATCGGGATGCTACGTGGTCCGTTACCGTGGCTGGCCGCCATCAATTTCCGACGATTGAAGATTGACCACTGGCGAATGACTATAACACAGGCCAAGGGAGAATTCCTTTTTCGGGTGTCGATAGCAACCATTATAATGGGTCCAGGGTTACTTGGTGGCGAGGAAGTTCAAACTTCGGTCAAATGTGTTAAGCTGCCGTCCCCTCACCCCCAGCCCCTCTCCCAATGGGAGAGGGTGGCCGAAGGCCGGGTGAGGGGGGTCCGTGGCCGATAGAGCCGCACTTCTCGGCGGTCCGAGGTTGCTCGCTACTTGCCTAGATTCGTTGTCGGGGGCCCTTCATGACTTCCAATGAGTTAGCTAGTTCAAAGTACGATCTCATCATCTTCGATCTGGATGGAACCTTAATTGACTCACGTCTCGACCTCGCTAACAGTGTTAACTACACTCGCTTGCAGTTGGGCCTGTCTGCCTTAGAGAACGAGTTAATCTACAGCTACGTGGGCGATGGCGCTTCCACGCTGATCTGTCGAGCGCTGGGGCGAGAACCCAAGGAAGCCGCAATTAAACAGGCTCTTGAGATTTTCTTGCAGCATTACAAACGCCATCTGCTAGACAACACCGTCTTATATCCCGGTGTTCGAGAAGCTTTAGACCGCCTCGATTCCCTAACCCTGACGGTATTGACCAATAAACCTGTCGATCCTAGTAACGAAATTTTGAAAGGGCTGGGTGTGCAGAACAAATTTGCTGTGGTTTACGGCGGGAATAGTTTCGAACAAAAGAAGCCAGACCCTGTGGGCATTCACAGAATCTTGCAGGACACTGGCATTTCCAGGGAGCGTGCTCTGATGGTGGGTGACTCATGGATCGATATCCAGACCGGTCGGAACGCAGAGATTGTCACCTGTGGTGTAACCTACGGACTGGCCAGCGACACGCTGCAACAGGCCCAGCCTGACTTTCTCATCGGGGACATGCGGGAATTGCTAAGGATTGTTTATCCCTTAAACACTCCTTCTTCGAGCGGCTGATTTAGCGCAATTCTGCCTCAATCCATTCACCGGGCTTCACTCCAGCAAGTACTTCTGCAGGAAAAGAACCCTGGTGTAAAACTGAAGTCCAGATTCCCTTTGTTGGCAAAGCCGTGGCCCCCGTCTCTTGCCGTCAAATACCATACTGGGACTCCATTTCCACGGATTGTTCTGACTCAGTGATAGGAACGCGGGGATCGTTTTTTCCCTGAACGACCAGCAAAGGTGGTAATCTTTTGGACGCGTCCACAAAAAGCGTCTGGTCCTGTTAATCAAACTGCTTCTTGAAATCAGCGAACTCTCGCTTCAACTCCATCAATTCTTTGCGAAGACTTTCGATCTCCTGTTCCATTCTGGAAATTCTTTCATTGTCAATGCAGGCCTCCAGAATTGTCGATTCATTGCGAGATTTCGTTTCAATGTCCTGGACTTCTCCTCCGAGCAGATGCGCGTATCGAGGTTCTTTCAGACCCGTCTGCCGCGGGAGTAGCGCGACCAGGGCTCCCACGTCCCGATGGATTAACCGCTGAAGTGCGGCTTCGACCTCCGCCAGTCCTTCAAAATTGCAAAGGCGCTCTGTGCGTCCGCGTAACTCACCCACAGTCTGGGGTCCCCGCAGCATTAATACACAGAGTAAGGCCAGTTCCGCCTGGGTAAGATTAGCCGTGTCCGTAAAGACTTGCCTGTATTTGGCAACGCGACTGTCGGGACTGCTGACCACGCGAGTCAGTTTTTTTTCACGTAACCCATCCAGAGCACGGACTACGGTTTGCTCATCGAATGAAACAACGGGATCACGATTGGATTTCTGATTACAAGCATGCATGAGGGCATTCAGTGTCAACGGATAATAATCGGGAGTGGTCATTTCCTTTTCAATCAGGGAACCCAAGACTCGGATTTCGCCGACGTTCAATATGACTTCCATGAAGTTCAATCCTTAACCCGGATAATGCCTGGGGCACCCTGAGCGGTTGGCCCGTGGGTGCCGCATGTGAGATAGATATGTCGCGTTACTTCATTTACCCCGATCGTCCCAGGTAGGATTCTCAGAGTTAATGCGTTAAACCCATTCAGAACTGTGCAGCACTCTCAACGAATATTTCAATACAAATTTTTCGCGAGCACCAACTATAGGGAGACGAGCGAACAACTTTCTCGGAGTTGTAACCCGCCAGCCCTTGTGTCATGATTTCTGCCGGTTCCGAGTACCTGTTCTTTTGGAGTCGGCATATGCAAAGAATCCTTCTAAGCTTTTTAGCGATCCTTCTTATCCAATCCGCCTTTGCCCAATTGTCGGTCTTCGATGAGAAGGTCGATCGAGT
>QHZQ01000192.1 GCA_003224725.1 Acidobacteriota bacterium
GTGACAGCTCGATTTCTAACTAGGCAAGGGCTTCGCCCTTGATATCCCTGGCTTGGGTAGCCACGATTAACGCGTCTTTTGCGGTAATCGTGGGCAGTCCGGCGACGAAAAGCCCACGGTCAGCAAAAGCTGCTGACCGTGGCTACCAAAACGAGAACAAAATTCTCGTTTCGATGCAAATAACGGTGTAACTGGCCCCGAGCTGCGCCCTTGATATCCCAGCACATCGTTTTCGTCGTCGTCCTCATACTCGTCCTCGAAATCCAAAACCCGGGCATGGCGACGAGAACGAGAACGACGACTTTCCAAAGAGGAGAACAGAATTCTCGGTTCGATCCCCATAGCGGGCTATAGATAGATAGCAATGGTCGGAGCGTGTATCACCTGCAGACTTTGGGTTTATAGACCCCCGGAACTTTGTTATAAGACCTTTTGGCAGTATATTTCTGCGCTAATCTCCGGTTCGATGCCTTACACTTATATATTGAAAAGGTTGCTTGATGGCGTAGAGGGTGCGGTGGGTGTGGGATTCGTCGATCGTGAGGGAGAGACCATTCAACTTGAAGGCCAGCTTGAAGATTATTCTCACCGGGTTCATTTAGCTTATCAAGGAATCTTGGTTCAGAACCTAAGGCAGATTCATCAAAAAGATTCGTTCTCCTGGCTGATCTCCGTCCATCAAAGGCTGACCGTGGTTGTTAAACCCTTAAAGAACGCCTACTTTCTGGTTCTCACATTGGAACATCGCAAGGACTTGCACAAGGCTCTAATGCAGCTTGAGGATGCAGCCCAGGAGCTCAATCAGGAATTGTGAAGTTCAGTGTGTTAAGATACGCTCTATGAAGGAGCTTGTGGTCCTGGCGAGCTGGTCATCTCAATACAAATCCATAGTTTATCTTCAAGGAAGGCATGCAAACACTATTTGGCCCGCAGGAAAAAGGATTTTTCAGCAAATTAAAGGAGGCTGTCGCCTCTACAAGGTCGCATCTTGTCACCAAGATTGAGGATGTAGTCAAGGGCAAGAAGGAAATCGACGCTGAGCTTCTGGACGATTTGGAAGCGATCCTGATTGGAGCAGACCTAGGCGTTGAAACCAGCAACGAGGTGCTGGAAAAGATACGAAACCAGGTGAGCCGGAAACAAATCAACGACCCTACTCAATTAAAGTTCCTGGTAAAGGACGAACTAAAAAGGATTCTGGATTCAACGGATGGGAGGGTCCTCGATAAAGAGGTGGCTGGCACTAGGGTAATCATGGTTGTTGGGGTCAACGGCGTGGGTAAGACCACCACTATCGGTAAGCTTGCTAATCTCTACAGGCAGAAGGAAAAGAAAGTAGTGGTTTGCGCTGCCGACACCTTTCGAGCTGCTGCCATTGAACAGCTCGAAATTTGGGGGCGACGAGCCGGGGTGGACATTATTCGTCAAAAAACCGGCGCGGACCCGTCAGCCGTGCTTTTTGACGCCATAACGGCATCCAAGTCGAGAGCCATTGACATTCTCATTGTGGATACAGCCGGCCGTTTGCATACCAAGAATAATTTGATGGGCGAGTTGGAAAAGATGAAGCGCATCGCGGGACGAGAAATCCCGGGAGCCCCGCACGAGGTGTTGCTGGTCATTGATGCGACCACCGGGCAAAACGGGTTGGTTCAGGCCAGGGAATTCACTCGTAGTGTCGGGGTGAGCGGCATTATTTTGGCTAAACTCGATGGCACAGCCAAAGGAGGCATTGTTGTGGCTATCGCCCGGGATCTCAAGATTCCAATTCAGTACGTGGGAGTCGGCGAAAAAGTAGACGATCTCATCCAGTTCTCTTCCGAGCATTACATCAATTCGTTATTCGAATGAAATTTTTGTTTGACACAGAACGAAAGCGCGCCGGCAATGCATATCGGTGGAACTGTAGTCCTGAAAGATCAAAGAAAAGACCCTGATCCGAATAAGAAGCCCCTCATGCGGGCGAAAGTACGTCGCGTTCGAATCTCCCAAGAAGTCCATCCCTCACCCCCAGCCCGTCCCTTGGGAGAGGGGAGCTGTGAAAAAATTGGGAGGGCGAGCCTCCTGGCGAGCTATCGCCCCAGCAAGTCCTTGCCCCATGAGGCTCGGCGGGAGCCTCGCCTCCCGATGTCGGCCGGTTTGAATTTTTTCACACCTCCAGGGTGACGGCAGGCCCGGCGATTCATTAGTAATTCGGATTCTCTAGCAGACGGATGTCCGCCCTCGATTTACATTATATGGACTACACCCTGGCTCTGGCCAGAAAGGGAAGAGGCCTCTCCAGTCCCAATCCTATGGTCGGCGCTACGATTGTCAAGGACGGCGTTATTGTGGGAGAGGGATTCCATCGATATGCGGAGCGAAAGCACGCGGAGGCATGGGCTATTGAAGAGGCGGGGGAGAAGGCAAGAGGCGCAACCCTCTACCTGAATCTCGAACCCTGTAGTCACTTTGGTCGTACCGCCCCTTGTTGTGATTTGGTGGTTGGCTCCGGCATCACTCGGGTCGTAGCTGCAATGCAGGATCCCAATCCAGTCGTGAACGGCGCTGGCTTTGAACGGCTGAAACGAGCCGGCATTGAGATGACTGTGGGGATTCGAGAGCGGGAAGCACAGAAGTTAAACGAGTCTTACTGCAAATACATTACGACTCGACGTCCTTTTGTCACCCTGAAAGCCGGAATGACCCTGGATGGGAAGATAGCCAGCAAGAAGGGTCCCTCCAAGTGGATTACCAGTGAAGACTCTCGGAGCGCACTCCAACAACTGCGGCTTGAAGCCGATGCGCTCCTGGTAGGAATTGGGACCGTCTTGAAGGATGATCCGTGGCTCAGCGATCGCAGCGGCCGGCCTCGACGCCGGCCCTTGTTGCGAGTCATTCTGGATAGTAAGTTGCGCTTTCCAACGGAAAGCAGGCTTGCTCTCAGTTCGGATGCCGGTGATATAATTGTTTTTTGTGCTGAGAACCGAGAGCGTGGCCGGCAACGTCGTCTGGAACAATTAGGCATCGAAGTGATCCCTGTCTCGGCCGTTCAAGAACGGATTCCCTTTGCTTATGTCCTCGAAGAACTGGCACGCCGCGACATTACCAGTCTGCTAATTGAGGGCGGTGCCGAAGTCAATTTCGAGGCTTTGCACAGCCAGATCGTGGATAAGATCCTCTTTTTTGTGGCTCCGAAGATTCTGGGTGGCAAAGCGGCTGTTCCGGTTGTAGGGGGAATAGGCTTTCTGGACATAGATAACTGTGTTCCACTGACGTTCACGAGCGTTGAAAAGATAGGTCCGGACCTGATGATTGAGGCTTACGTAAATTGGCGTTGTGCACCGCATCCCCAATGAGGAGCGACCGAAAGGTTCAATGTTTACTGGAATCATCGAAGAAGTCGGGAACGTGAAATCCGTGCAAATCTCAGGTAGCACGGCTGCTATTGAGATTGAAGCCGCTAGAGTCCTCGAAAGTCTCCAGCCGGGCGATAGCATGGCTGTCAATGGAACCTGCCTTACCGTGCGGAGCAAAAGGCCGCAATTCTTCCTAGCCGAGCTCTCTCATGAAACTTTGGCACGGACTAATCTGAGACAATTGCAGCCCGGGAACCGAGTCAATCTGGAACGTGCTTTGCTCCCGACGACCCGGCTGGGAGGCCACTTTGTTCAGGGACATGTCGATGGTGTCGGCAAGGTGCTAACGATAGAATCAGAAAATGAGTTTGCATTCTATCGATTTTCTCTGCCTTCTCCAATGAAACCTTATGTCGTTGAAAAGGGTTCGATTGCTGTGGATGGAATCAGTCTTACCGTTTCCAAGCTGGACAGCGATTCCTTTCACGTCGCTATTATTCCTCATACCCTGGAAAACACCAACCTTGGGGAGCGCCAGACTGGAGATTTGGTGAATCTCGAGTGCGATCTGCTGGCTAAGTATGTCGAATCTCTCTTGAACCATGGGGCTAGTTCAAACAGGACATCAGGGCTAACTGTTGAATATTTGAAAGAGCGCGGATATTAATCTTACAACGAAATGAGCCTATGTATTTCTCGACCATAGAGGAAGCCATTGAAGACATTAAAGCGGGAAAGATGATCATCGTGGTGGATGATGAAGACCGCGAAAACGAAGGCGACTTGACCATTGCAGCGGAAAAGGTAACGCCTGAGGCCATTAACTTCATGGCGCGTCATGGTCGGGGCTTGATCTGTCTTTCTATGACTGGAGAACGGCTCGATGAATTACAAGTCCCCTTGATGGTCAACGATAACAGTTCGACCTACGGAACAGCCTTCTGTGTTTCCATCGAAGCCCGGCACAAAGTTTCTACCGGGATTTCTGCCGCAGATCGAGCTCACACCATTTTGACGGCCCTTGATCCCAACACCCGGTCGCACGACCTGGTCAGACCCGGCCATGTCTTTCCCTTGCGGGCACGTAAAGGGGGTGTTCTCATTCGCGCCGGGCAGACCGAGGCCGCCGTCGATTTGGCTCGCATTGCAAAACTAAAACCAGCCGGGGTTATCTGCGAAGTCATGAACGATGATGGAACCATGGCCCGCGTCCAGGAGTTACATGAATTTGCCAAGAAGCATGGCTTAAGAATGATTACTGTGGCCGACCTCATTAAATATCGGCTGCGAACGGAATTCTTTGTTCACTTGGTTGCTGAAGCAGACCTCCCGACAAGCTTCGGTCCTTTTAGAATGATGGCTTTCGAATGTGAAATTGACAACGAAACCCATGTGGCCCTGGTCTACGGGAAGATCGATCCGGAGAAGCCCGTTTTGGTAAGAGTGCATTCTCATTGCTTGACAGGCGACGTCCTTAGCTCGGTTCAGTGCCAATGCCGTGTGCAAATGGAAAAATCCATGGAACTCATTGCGCGGGAGGGTAGTGGGGTTTTGCTTTATATGCATCAGACGGGCCGTGGTTTTGAGCTTCAAAAGGGAGACCGATGCAACCGCATTGCCTATCATGGCATGAAAGAAATTGATGGAGAGGCCTACAGTATGAAACGGGCCCAGCGAGACTACGGCACCGGGGCCCAAATCCTCCTTAGACTCAATTTAAAAACCATTCGCATCCTTACCAATCATCCCCGCAAAATCGTGGCACTGGAAGGCTATGGGATTCGAGTCATCGAACAAATTCCCATCGAGATCCCAGACCCTGTTGCAAATGCCCGTTCATCCTGAATTTTAAGTTCATTTCTTATTCCCCGAAGGGTTACCCCGGGAAAAATTGGCAGGGCGAGCCTCCTGGCGAGCCATCGCCCCATGAGGCTCGGCGGGAGCCTCGCCCTCCCGATAACCAGCCAGCAATGGGGATTGGTGCGGAGGAGACATGAGATTCTACGGATTTTCTATTGGTCTGCTGGTATTGCTGTGTTGCGAAAAAACTATTTACTCTCAAAATAATTTTCGCACCATTCCGGCTACTTCATACGAAGTAGTCGATGGGGTAACCGCCATCGAGATGACCGTTTCGGTGAGTGAATTCTCCATCGCAAAAACAGAAGTCACCCAGAAAGAGTTTTGGCAGATCATGAATTACAATCCCTCTTATCACCAAGGAGCGGACTATCCTGTTGAAAATGTGAGTTGGTGGGAAGCCATCCAATATTGCAACCGCCGCAGCTTAGCAGAAGGATTGCAGCCTTGCTACAATCTACCTAACGGAGAATGCGATTTCTCCCGGAACGGTTATCGATTGCCGACGGATGCGGAATGGAAACAGGCAAGCGGGGACCCGACTCGTTATGACGCCCAAACACTGCATCACTACGCAAACCTCGGCTCAACCAACACTCAGAGCCTGGAACAGCTCTCAAAAGCTCTAAAAGAAACTGGGACGAGGAAGGTAGGCAGTTATCCTGCCAATCCGTCAGGACTGTACGACATGCTAGGCAATGTCTGGGAAATGGTGTCAGGATTATTTCAATCCCGCCAACAACGTCCTGGATACAGCGAAAGCATATCGGCATCATAGGCCATTCCCTGGGCGCCAAGATGGCTCTTTACGCTGCTGCCATGGACGAGAGAATTACCGCCGTCGTTGCTTCTGAAGGAGGAATCGGTTTCAGTTTCTCGAACTACGATGACTATTGGTATTTTGGAGATTTTATTCATGCTCGGGACAAAACCACCGATCAGCACGAACTCCTGGCTTTGATTGCGCCGCGTCCGTTCCTGCTGATAGGGGGCGACGAATACGACACCAACAAAAGCTGGTGTTACATCAACGCGTCTAAACAGGTTTACAGCCTTTTCGGAAAACCTCAGAACGTTGGTTATTTTAATCACCATAGGGGACACACGCCCACACCAGAAGCGGTCCAGCGCTCGATTGAGTGGTTGAAACATTTCTTGCCGATGTGAGGAGATTTTGGAGTGCGGTGGCTGGCCACCGCTTTGTTTGGTGGCGGCTCGACGCCACCGTTGGGCCGACGGTCACAGCCCGCCTTGGCCTGCGTCAAGCCGCGGGCTGCTCCAAAGCGCTGTCCAGCCAGCGCACCCCAAAGGGTGCTCCAGCGGTTTACGAATAGCTGCTGCCGGTGAGTAGCCAAGCAAGGTCATTAAAGATTCTATTGGAGGTGACATCACCCAATGCGTCGATTACTGACATTAACGGTCTCCTTGATGACCCTATGGGCCTGTTGGGACTTCAGCGGAGAACAGGGTATTAGCAGCGCCTTCCACAAGAATGACATCACTTATTCCACTGAAGTCAAAACACCTCATGTGAAATGGGCCAGAAAACTTCCAGGAGGCCCCATCAGAGGCTTCTTCATACCCTCGGTGCAATACGGTCGTGACATGGTGGAATTGATGCAGAGACTCGATCTGGATCCGACCACGGT
>QHZQ01000741.1 GCA_003224725.1 Acidobacteriota bacterium
GACGGTACTGGCCAACATCGTGCTGCATGGAAAAGTCGGAAAAGAGATGACGATGCCTCCGATGGAGGCACAGTTGAACGACGAACAGATCGCGACCGTCCTCACTTACATCCGGCAAAACTGGGGAGTTCGGGCTTCTGCCGTCGACGTCGAGACGGTCAGCCAGGTTCGACAGGCCACCCGCGACCGCATCAAGCCATGGACCGAAGAGGAACTGCAGAAGCTTTTGAAAAAGTAGGCTTTTATGAATCTTCGTTTTATCTTGACGCTGACCGGCTCCCTCCTGCTGTGGATCTCGTGTCCAATGGCTATTGCTCAAAACAATAAAAATCGGGCTCAAGAAGACAGTCGGCGTTATTTCCAAAAATGGCTGCAGGAAACCGTAGTTTACATCATCACACCGGAGGAAAAGGAGGTCTTCGAGAAGCTCACGACGCCTGAGGAACGAGACGCATTCATTGAGCAATTCTGGCATCGTCGCGATCCCGATCCGAAGACGGCGGTCAACGAATTCAAAGAGGAACACTATCGCCGCCTGGCGTATGCCAACGAGAATTTTAAAAGCGGAATCGCGGGCTGGAAAACCGATCGGGGACGCATCTATATCATTCATGGTCCTCCGAACCAAAGGGAGGCTTATCCAACAGGTGGAAACTACGAGCGCAGGGAACACGAAGGTGGAGGCTTTACCTCCGTCTATCCCTTTGAGCGCTGGTGGTACCGAAACTTGCCAGGTGGCCGCGCGGATGTCGAGTTGGAGTTCATTGACCCGAAGATGAGCAACGAGTATTACCTCTCGGTCAGCCCCGAAGAGAAGGACGCCCTTTTGTTTTCCGAGGGACTCGGACCGACTTCGGCGGAGGAATTCGGGCTCAGAGCCAAGAAGGACCGGCCCTACTTTGTCTCCAATTATGGGGAGCCCTACCCTGGTATGAATTCCCGGTCTAAGGACGACCCCATGCGGCGCTATGAGACCTACTTCGGGGTTCAGAAACCTGCCCCTTTGAAGTACCCGGATCTCAAGGAGATGGTGAGAGTCAGCGTCTCCTATACCGATCTTCCCTTCCAGGTGCGCCAGGATTACTTCAAACTCAACGAAGGACAGACCTTGGCTCCCGTCACCATCCAGTTCCAGAACAAGGATCTGACTTGGAAGGCAGGCGACGACGGCCACTCCATACGCGTGGCGGTTTATGGAATGGTGACCACTCTGACCAATCACTTCGTTCTTGAGTTTGAGGATGTAGTCAGCAACAATTACCGGCCTGAAGAGATGCAGCAGGGTTTGCTGGAACGGTCGATGTACCAGAAAATCATACCCATCCATTCAAACATGCGCTACAAATTGGACCTTGTGGTCAAAGACTTGAATAGCGGCAAGGTAGGGGTTCTCAGCAAGGCGCTTATTCCGCCTGGCCATTCTTCAAGTCAGCTGGAAGCCAGTTCTCTGGTCCTCGCAGACTTTATCCAGACGCTTGGCCAGGCCCCCGAACAGCAGCAAATGTTTATCGAGTGTTGATAAGGTGTTTTTGCCCTCCGACCCGCTAGGCGTCTATCTTCAGCTCTACAATGTCGGCTCGGATCAATCGACACTCGCGCCTGTCTTACTGGTTACATATAGTATTACCGGCCAGGGTAGAGTGCTCAGGGAAGTGATCGATAGGCGGGGTGAATCAACACAGTTCTATTCCGGCCAGAGACTGGTTTTGATCAAGGGACTCTCTCTCAATGGTTTGAATCCCGGTGAATATGTGCTCAAAGTCCATGTCCGGGACGCTATCAGTCAGAGGGAACTGTCACTCTCGTCTGGCTTCGCGGTGGACAATAGGCAAGCCCGCTTGACCAGCAGCAAGTAATCACTAACTTACATAGGAATAGCCACGGATTTCACGGATTACACAAAAAAAGAATCCGTGTAATCCGTGAAATCCGTGGCCAGTTTTTGAAAGTCAGCGCGGCTTGCCGCCCCTGCAAAGGGGGCGGCAAGCAGTCATTCGAGTTAGTACGTGAAGAACAGACCGAACTGAAGCTGTCGTGCCGGGCGGGTGGCGCCGATACGGCCGAAGCTCGAGCTGGCCAGTGACGTGTTCGCGCCGGCCCACTGAGTATGGTTGAAGGCGTTAAACAACTCGCCTCGGAACTCCAGATCCTTCCCTTCACCGAAGATGAAGCTCTTCTTCAACGTGATGTTCCAGTTGTTGATGCCAGGATCATTGGCTATGCCCTGGTTGGCTGTTCCAAAGGTGCCGAATGCCGGGTCCACAAAGCAGGCCGTGTTGAACCACTGGAAACGATCTTTTGCTGCATTCCCGATGTCGCAGCCAGAAACAAGGTTGGGGCGTTGCGTCCCGGTGCCCGTTCCCGTATTGTCATTAGCGCTCATAGTAATCGGCGCACCCGTGGAAAACTCCGTGATCCCGCTGATCGTCCAGCCGCCGGCGATCGCATCGGCCACTCCACTCAGCTTGTACCGCATTCTCTCGCCGAAGGGAAGGTTGTACGACCAGGCGCTGATGCTGCGCAAGGTTGGAATGTAATTCGAACGTCCCCGCCAGTTGTCATAGTACTTGTAGTGGGGGTTGCCTCTGTCACTATCAATCAAGCTGTAGCTCGTGGTGAGATTTTTCGCCCAAGTCAGGTTGGACATGAAGGAGAGACCTCTCCAGTCCCGGTTTTTGATGCCAAGCGTTCCCGATTGATACTTGCCTGAACCCCAGGGAACCCAGCCGTCGATGCTTCCCCATCCCTTCAGTCGCCGCCTTTCCTGGAGAGGCAGATCAGCCAGGGGTCCCACGGGAAGCTCACCAGGATTGAACTGTACCCACTGCGAGTTATGAATCGTGTGGGATCCGATGTAGTCGAAATTCGCCGCCCAACTTGCGTTGATGCGACGCTGGATACCGACAGACCACTGGTAGACAGCCGGGATAGGATAATACTGTTGCCCCAGAACACGCACCGCCGGTAGCGGATTGCCGAAAGCCTTCGGAATCGAGGTAGCCGTCGGCAGAACGAAACTGTTCTTAGTCTGTTCGGTCCGGTCCGTGACCGCACCACCCTGCAAGGTAAAGGGAGGACCTCCCGACTGGTTATCCGACATCTGGTTTGTGTTGATGTTACCCGCATAGAAGATGCCGCCCGCCACTCGAATTACCGTATTAGGTGTCGGCGTGTAGGCAAACCCGAGGCGAGGCGCCAGATTCACATTACTCGTCGTGTAGCCCTGGCGCGGCACGTTCGGGTTGAGTTCGGCGTCTCGGCCGTAGTTTGTCGCCGGATTGTAGACGTCCAGGGGATTCTTAAGTGAATAGACAATGGACCCCTCACCGCTGAAATCAAATGTCGTCGCGGCGTTGCGAGGCAGTGTCCACGGACGCCAGTATTCGTAACGCAAACCCATATTGATGGTCAGTTTCTGGCTTACCTGCCAGGTGTCCTGGAAGTAGGTTCCCAAATACTTCTGCTGCCCATGCCAATCGAGTCCCCTGAGTTGCAGATCCACGACGTTGGCCGTACCGAGAATCATGTCGGCGAGAGCCAGCCCACCATCAGGCACCCCAGCGGATGTGCGGGCCGTGTCGCAAATGGCTTTTCCCACCGGACACGGCTTGGTGTAGGTCTCGAGGAAAGCAAAGCGACCCTTGTCAACCGACTGGATCAGGTAGTACAGGCGCCTGTCAGTCATATGCGCGCCGACCTTGAAGGAGTGCTTGCCACGAGTGAAGCTGAAGTCGTCCTTGGCCTGGTAGGTGTTCTGGGTAGGATCCCAGACGAAAAGACCTGACGACGCTATTGTAAAATCGGTAGCCGAGAGGCCAGGCGAGCCTCCGAGTTTGGACGCGTTTTTCAGGCCCATCTCGGTCGTGACATCCGGAACATTAGTAATGGGTCGACCGATGCCCCACTTCGGACGCACATACGAAAGCGATAGATCGTTGATCTTAGTCGAGCTGATCA
>QHZQ01000742.1 GCA_003224725.1 Acidobacteriota bacterium
GTCCAAAGTGCAGACAGAAGTCCATGATAAAATCCCGTCAGCCTATTGGACACGAGGACGATTGGAGGTCATCTGGACGGTCAGAAAACGAAGTCGGTGCCAGCGCTCGAAAGGGCTTTGGCAATCCTGGAGATGCTAGCAAACGCAAGGGCTGGACTAACTCTTGCCGAAATCACGCGTCACCTGGGATTAGCCAGAAGCTCGGCGCATTATCTGTTGTTGACTCTGGAGCGCCATGGTTATCTCCAACGGAACAGGCAAACGGGGCGATACATGTTCGGCCTGAAATTGTTCAGCCTGGCCAACACGGCCATGAGTGGACTGAGCGTGCGAGAACAGGCGGTCCCCTTTCTTAATGCCTTGCGGGAAAAAACCAGGTTAACGGTGAACATGGCCATCTTGGAACACAATGAAGTCGTCATCATTGAAAAAGTAGAGCCGCCAAGCCTATTCAGGCTAGCTACCTGGGTGGGGATGCGTTTACCCGTGCATTGTACCAGCATGGGAAAAGCATTGCTGGCCTATCTGCCGGAAGCCGAACTGGACCGCTTGCTCAAGCCCGGGTTACTCCACTACAACGAAAATACCATCGTCTCATCGAAGAGACTGAAGCAGCACCTGGCTCAAATCCGACGGCTAGGCTACGCCATCGATGACGAAGAAGCCACGATCGGACTACGTGGCATCGGCGCTCCAATACTTGATCTCACAGGCCGGGCCATTGCCTCCATCAGTGTCGCCGGAACCACGGCGGAAATTACCCCAGAGAATTTATCCTCGTTAGCAGAGAAGGTAAAGCAGACGGCGGTTGCTATCTCGCAACAAATCGGCTTGGATCCAAAAGAACTGGGGACCTGAGCCATCCTCGTGAACGAAGGAGGGACTTCAGGGGGCGCTGGAAATCCGCACCAAGTCTTGATTCAACAGTGGCTACCCCCGAAAAAGGTGGCTGGTGGGCAAAGGGAGCCCGGCCGCCTTTTTTGTTTGGCAAACGATTACCACGATGCGCCACTGGGAGGCTGAATCGAGAACGCCAAGGAATAACCCACCCACGAATCTGACGAATCCACACGAAAACATATTTGGATGGGCAAAAAAAGTACTCGCGCGTCGCCTTATTCCTCTAGTTGGAATGACTACAGGAAACGCGTTTTAATTTTCTACTTCTCATGGCTGGTCTTCCCGTTGTTTGTCTCAGTTCTGGACTATATTCCGGTCGCACATTATTGGATCTCCAGAGCAGGCGATTATCTGTGGATATTTTACTTTCTTCTCTTTTCGGCCAGTGGATTACGTATAATATTATGGCGCTGTCCACGGTGTCACAAACATTTCTTCCTAGGCAAGGTACTGGGTAATTTATTGGCAAAAAGTTGTATGAATTGTCACCTTCCGAAGTGGCATTGAAGGATTAAGACAAAGTATAGTCTCAATCGTTGGTAGCCTTTACCGGCTGGGCGAGAGCAGGAGAAAGCCCCATCATCCAAGCCGCGTGATTCTTCTTGTCTTCGCTGATTTGTTCCAAAAACCCGCAGGTATCTATACCCCGACCGAGGTTTATGTCTGTCGAAGACGCCAGGAGGCGTTAAGCTGACGCCCGTGCCACGTGGCATGGGCATCTTGCCCATGCGGTGCTTGTCGTTAAAGCCCGATGTATGCGCCACGCGATCAAGACTTAACAGAGTAATACTAGGAGGCGTTAAGCTGATTTTACTGGTTCGTAACGCGATAGTAAGTACAATTTAGCGAGGACGATATGGCCACGACTGCGATGGTTGCTCCGGGGGGGAAGAAAAGCTGGCTGGACCGGCTTATAGGCCTGGCGGCGGAGGTGAATGCCGGCGAGGCGATGACCGCACTGTTGCTGGCCTGCAACGGGTTTCTTATCCTGGCTGCCTATTACGTCATCCGGCCGCTGCGCGAGGCGCTGCTGTTGCCGGTCCGTATCGGCTTGCCAGGAGGCGGCGCGCTGACAGGACCCGAAATCAAGTCGTATGCAGGCGCCATCCTAGCCGGACTTTTTATTTTTATCGTTCCGCTGTACGGAATCTTCGCCAGCAAGGTGAATCGGCTCCAGTTGATCAATTGGGTGACCCTGTTCTTTGTCTCGAATCTCGTGGTGTTCTTTTTCCTCGGCCAGGCTGGAGTGTCGCCGACTGTGCTGGGCGTGCCGTTCTTCCTCTGGATAGGCATTTTTAATCTCATGGTGGTCGCCCAATTCTGGTCCTTCGCCAATGACCTCTACACGCCCGACCAAGGAAAGCGGCTCTTCGCCATCGTAGGCTTCGGAGGGTCGTTGGGTGCCATGGCGGGCTCTTCGATTACCTCGGTGCTGATCGCTCGGCTGGGGGAGTTCAAGATGATGCTGATTTCGGCCGGGATTTTGCTGATTTGTCTGGCGTTGACCAATCTGATTCAGGCCCGTGAAAAAGAGCGAGCCCCAAACGCAAGCGGCCAGCTCCAGGCAGAGCAGCCCCTGGGTCGGGAAGGTGGTTTCCAGCTCGTCCTGCGCCAACGCTACTTGTTGTTGATCGGAATGCTGACCCTGGCGGTGCAGTTTGTAAATACCAACGGAAACTACATCCTGGGCGAGACCCTCACCCAGATGGCGCGTACGGCAGTGGCCGGCGGAGCCTCCGGCGGGCTTTCGGAACGCCAGATCATCGGCAGCTACATGGCTGGCACCGATTTCTGGCAAAACTTGCTGGTGGTGGTCATTCAGCTCTTTCTGGTTTCCAGGATCTTCAAGTACCTGGGAGTGGGCGGGGCGCTGTTCATTCTACCGACCATTGCTCTCAGCAGCTACGGGTTG
>QHZQ01000184.1:0-6962 GCA_003224725.1 Acidobacteriota bacterium
GAGCGACGAGCGATCGGCGCTCAGCTCAGGACTCTTCGCCTTGATCTAAAACTCGCTTCCATCCCTAACTCCGCCAAGCATCGAATGTTCTACCACAACCATAGGGCTGTTCTTGAAGAGCGCCTCACTCGATTCGGGTCTCCTGAGCTCAGCCTCGTAGAGGTGACATCGTTATAGCGGGCATGGTTAAAAGGGTCTCCAAGCTCCGCTGGGAGCGGCATCTGGTCCTCGCTGAAAAGCACGCGCGGGTAGTAGATGTCGCCCCGCCGGGGCTAGCTCCTCAGAAAGGAAGGTGCTGGCTATAAAGATAGCGCCTCTACGAGGCTCGGCGAGGAATTCCTCTCTTATCTGAAAGCCGGAACGGGTGTTCAGGGATGGCTTGCAGTTCTACCCACCACAAATTTGTCGCACACCTGAAGAAGCAGGCCCCCGTCAAAGTCCGGCAACTCAATTACGTTGAGGCACAGCCCTTGCTGACGCCTCGGCCTCTTCAGTAGCCCGACCGTGAGGGAGGGCAGGGACTTGACGGGACCCTGCCCAAAGAAGTCACCGCGGTTGACAATAAGCGCGAAATTACGGGATACTCGGTTTTTGCGATAGAGAGGTAATGATTCCCAGATTATATACCAGCCAATGCTTCGATTTCCCTCGACTCCTAAAGCAGAAAATCCCCCGCGGAGGAATATTCATCTGTGTGTCTTTCTCTCTGATAATCTGGTTTGGCTCGTGTCTGCCGCTGTATGTCATTTGTGCAGCCCCGCTTCAGAAACAAACCACCGAAGAGCCGTCGGTAGCCCCGCTTAAAGGGGGCCCCTGCCCCTGTCAAAATCCTCCCGAAACTTCGAAGGAGGCCAACTCGGTACCCCCAAAGGCAGATTGTGACTGCCCCGATATCAAAGCGCCCGAGAATTCGAAAGCAAGCTCGGAGCAAGAAAACAAGGGACCAGCCAATGATCAGAAGACAACGGAAACAGAGCTGGAGAAGGCACTGCAGGAATATAAGACTCAGATCGCCCGCGTTGCTGCGACGTCATCTGGTTCAAAGGGCAACGGATTGCTGCACCAGACCAAAGATTATCACGGCAATTTTTTTGAGTATCTGCGCAACGACGCGTTCGATGCCCTGCCTCATCAGGTCCGACAAGCCAATGGGACCAAATCCATTTTGCGGCGCAATCAATTTGGTTTCAATTTGACTGGCCCCTTGAGAATCCCATGGCTTTACAGGGGAGATGGGAAGACCTTTTTTTCAGTGACGTACGAAGGGACCCGGGAAAAAATCGCTCGCCCCTTGCTTTCCAATATTCCGACGGCCCTTCAGCGTAGCGGCAATTTTTCTGATTTAGTGGATAATGCCGGCGAGCCCGTCACCATCTATGACCCGGCCACCACGAGGCCGAATCCTGACTTCGACCCATCCCAACCAGTATCCCTTTCCAATCTCGAATACTTAAGGGATCCTTTTCCCGGCAACGTGATTCCTCCAGAACGGATAGATCCGGTGGCCCTCCGAGCTGCCGCCTATTACCCCCTGCCCAATACGAACGTCGGACCCTTCCTGAGAAACAATTTCTTTGTGAATTCGGCCGAAACCAACACCCCTAACGGTACGGTCTGGAAGTTGGACCACAACATTGGAAAGCGTCACAAGTTTTCCTGGAACGGCCGATTTTCCAATGGTCTGGACGGACCGGCGCCGGTCTTTGATAATATCGCTAACCCTGGAACGCCGCCGCGGCGCGTCCGTTCGCGCAGCACCAGCTTTGGCGAAACCTTTAACGTCTCCCCCACCGTCGTGAATCAATTCAATGCTTATGCCAGTTATAGTGCTCTGGTTAACGAAGCGGTAGACCCGTCTGCCAATTACGCCCAGGACTTGGGATTAAACGGCGTTCGGCCAGGAGCTTTCCCGCGCTTTGATTTAACTTCTTATGTGGATATTGGAGCCCAACCAGGATCTTTGGTGCGCTACCAGATTGCCAACTACGTCCTTTCGGACGGATTGAGTATTCGCTACAAGAAACACAATCTGAAAATGGACTTTTACGGGTATTGGGGGCAAGTCAACACTTTTCGCCCTCGCAATCCGTCCGGGCGCTTCAGCTTTAGCGGCCTGCTCACCAGTTTGCCCGGCATTAATAATACCGGTAATTCTTTTGCTCAATTTCTCTTGGGCCTGGCCAGTCGTGCCGAACAGTCTATTGTCTTAGATCCCTCTTATTTCCGATCGGAACAATACCAGCTCACGATCAGTGATGAATATCAACTCACCCCCAACTTCACCTGGAATTTCAGTCTCGGCTTGCAGGTTGATACGCCCCGAAGCGAGAAATTTAACCGTCAGTCATCACTGAATCTCAAGCTCATTAATCCAGCCAATCAACGGCCGGGGGCTTTAATCTTTGCTGGTAGAGACGGCCGCCCCAGAACCTTTGCTCCCACTCAGGCCAACTGGGAACCTGCCACCAGTTGGGCACTTAACCCCTGGGGAAGCCGCAAAACCGTGATTCGCGGAAGCTATGCCTTGTCCTTTGCCTCGTTTCCTCTGTATCCCACGGATTTTGGAACCTTGGGCTTCAATGCCTCTCCTTTATTGGTTTCCTCCAATGATCAACTCCTGCCAGCCGCAACCTTGGGCTTGGGATTTCCCCAAGACTTTACTCCACCTCCGGACCTCCGGCCAACCGCTGCCAATGACATCAAAGCCGAGTATTTTGAGCCGCTGGGAATTCTGCCCTACGAGCAGAGCTGGCGCCTGGAAGTGGAAAGAGATCTTCCAGCTGATTTTGTGGTGCGTCTGGCCTATCAGGGTGAGAGGGGCGTCCACCAGTATATCGGGGATGGCATAGAATTGAATCCTTTAAGCCCTGAAGTGTTAAGCTTCCGAGACCAGTTAAATGATTTAGATTTTAATCTTTCTCTTCGGCCCTATCCTCAGTTTCGCGGAATCTCGCCTGGTTACGGCTACCCCGTTGGATCGAGTTTCCTCCATCGCGGAAATTTGCGGGTCGAGAAAAGATTTTCTCATGGTTTGAATTTCAGCCTTTCCTATTTTTTCTCCAAGTCTATCGACAACCTATTGGGGGGCGCCTCTCCACAAAATTCCAACGACTTGAAAGCAGAAAAGTCCCTGAACCCTTATGACATCAGGCATCAAGTTTCTATCAACTATCTTTATGAATTCCCTTTGGGTGAAGGCCGGGCTTTCCTCAACCAGGGGGGATGGCTTCAAGGACTGGTGGCAGGATGGAGTCTGAGCGGCGTAGCCGTTTTTCGTTCGGGGACTCCTGTCATTCTCACGCCTCTTTTCAATAATACCGGTCATGTGGCTGAGGCGCTACGTGTCAACGTGGTTCCAGGCGTTGATCCCCATGTCCCTCATGCTTCGGCCTTCCAGTGGTTCAACCCCGCTGCCTTTGATCAGCCTCCGGATTTCACGCTGGGAAATGGCCCGCGTACTGAGCCGACATTGCGCAATCCCGGAGCTCAAAATTTCGATATGTCGCTGACCAAGCGTATCCCCGTTCCTGAAGATTGGACCCTGGAATTGATCATGGAAGCCTTCAATTCCTTTAACCATGCCAACCTAAACAATCCGGACGGTCTGATCGGCTCGAAAACCAATCCAAATTTAAATGCCGGAAGAATCATTGGTTCCTCTGGAGGCCGTGTCGTTCAACTGGGATTGCGTTTCAGTTTTTGATCCTGTGAAAACGCCTGTTCTATTTCTTCTGATCCTGGTTCTACTGATGCTGTCAAACCCCTCTTGGGCGCGTCCCAAACGGAATCAGACACCGGCCAAGGAAAGAACAGGTCTGTTTAAGATCCCAGTTTGGATGGGAAATGCCACTGCTGGATTTCAGACCAACCTCAAGCCAGAAGATTTCCGCGTGCTGGATGGAACCGTTCCCCTGGAGCTTTCCACGTTCCTGAAGCCTGAAAGTCCAACCCTGCTTTTCATTGCGTTCGATACGGTGGGAGAGATTGCCAACATTAACCAGGCACGGGTCGCTTTGAATGAGGAATTAAAAACGCTCAGCCCGCAGTATTGGGTAGGATTGATCTCGGCTCAGGAACAAATTACGGACTGCTGCGGCAAAAAATTGAAGGGCTCGCTCAGATTGGGAAAGCTGGCCTTCTGGAAACCATCCAGTCGCTGGCCGACTTTACCACTGGGATTTTGCTGAAGTCCGATGTGCGGGTGGCCGTGATTTTTGTTACTGACAGTGACATTGGTAATTACCGGGCAGACTATTTGAATCCCCCCGTGAATGCCAGCGACAGCCGCGACTTGAGCCGGCGTTTTGCCGGCCGAGCACTTCAGGAAAAAATCTCGCGCATGACCTTGGTGCTGGCCAAATTTCAAGCTCCTATTTTCATCGTGCATATTGATCCCGGACGAGATCCTTTGAATCGCGCCTACCAGAACGGCTTGAAACAATTTGCCGAAGCGGTCGGCGGGCAGCTTTTTCTCTCCAAGACAGTAGGTGATATCCCGGTGGTAATACAGGAAGTCTTTCAGTGGGTTCGCGGCTTTTATGTCTTAGGCTTTGAGGCGCCCAGAGCCAAAAGCGGCTTCCTTAAAATTCAAGTATCGCTCTCTCCTGAGCCCAGTGCGTCTTCCATCTCAGGACACCTCATCTACCCCAACCGCCTCTTCTTTCCTTGAATAAGAAGTGTCACGGTACCGTCAAAGTCCTTACCTTCCCTCACGGTCGGGCTACTGAACAGGCCGGGGCGCAAGTCAGTAGCCCGCGCGTCAGCGAGGGCTGCCTTTCAACGCCACTAAGTTACGGCACGTTGGCGGCCTGGTCCCTTATGCAGACCCATTGACAGATTAAAGTCTACTACCTCATGGATTATTTTTCTTTGTTGCTGGAGGGCTACTCGTCTTATTCTGGCCAGTCTGAGATGATTTGGAAGCTGGGGCGGCGGAATCCGCAGCCTTGGCTTGTTTGGTCAAGGCAGTTCCTTCTCTGAGCACCTGGTTGATTTTATGAAGCGATCGGGAAATATCCGTTTGCCGTGGGGAACTCAGGTCAGATTGGGCTGCGATTAAGTTTGCCAGCCGCTGAATCTCCTGTTCCAAAGCCCAGTCATTGGCTTCCCGCAAAACCAGACCCTGCCGGAGCAAACTGGCCCTGCGCTCTTCATCGCGATAGAGCGATTTGAGCCTTCCGGCTTCCTCTCGAAGACGTTTGAGTTCTGCTTCATTTTGGCCTGAGGTTTGTTCCAGCTTGGCCTTTAGAGACACCTTTTCATTCTGGAGGACATCGTTCTGTGATTCCAGTTGTTGGACTTTCTCTTGGGTTTCCTTGTAAGATTGTGTCATCTGTTCATGCTCCTTTTGGAGCAGCCCCATTTGCTCTTTCAGGCGAGTCAGGCTTCCTTGCAAATCGGCAATCTCTTTTTGTCTCCTACCCAAAGAGCTCCGCAGCTCTCCCATGACATCGTTCTTGTCGGCCAACCCCAAGCCTTGCCGCGACACAATCTTTTGGCAGTCCTCCGTCTCCTGATTCAGAGCTTCCAACTGGTGCTTGTAAGTCTCAATCGACTTCTCGGCTTGCTTCATCCGACTGGCCAGTTGGTTGTACTGCTGCTGAAGCTCGGTCGGCGCTGTCTCAAGGATCTGCGTAATGGATCCCTTTTTATGAAAGGAATAAGCCAGGAAGAGCAGTGCGATGGCCACAAAAAGGACCTTCACCGCACCAAACTTGGTGCGCACACCCAAGCCGAAAAGCCAGAACTCAGGCCTACCGGGTCGCAGTTTAACCAATCCCCCAATCCCCAAGTGGGCAGCGCCCAGCCCCAAGACCAGCAACAATAATGGGACTACCTTATCCATGTTGACCTCCCCAAGACGCCAACTGTCTACTCATGTCTGCTAATCTATCTCAGAAGTCATCCTTAATCATTCGATCCCTACAAAGGAGAATTCCCGCTGCCTCATAGGAATGGGAACAAAGGTGAGTGTGGGGAGGCGGTCTCCAACCGGCGATCAAAAGTTTGTGGTTTACAGTTCATCCTAGAAACAGCAGTAAAAGCCCACCGCAGAGAGGCGCGGAGAGCTTCTTGTTAAAACAGCCAACAGTCGGGATTGCCGGGCGGTTGATTTTCGNNNGAGAAAAAATGGGAGGACGTTACGTTTTATCCCTGTTTCTCTTTGCGTCTCCGCGTCTCCGCGGTTGTCTGAACTGCCGGTTTTAGGTTCATGAATTGTGTCCCGAAACAGATTACCTCAGATCAAAAGCCTTGCCGTCTATTTCAGTGCTGATCGGCGCTCCAAAGTATTTGAGCGCGGTCGGGGCGATGTCGAGGATCGAATGGCCGTCCGTCGAAAGCTTTCGGCTGCAAAGCAAGATTCCCTGCGTGTCGCTGGCGTCCGAGGCGCAATGATCCCCACTCCATTTCTTC
Source organism: Acidobacteriota bacterium (assembly GCA_003224725.1). Taxonomy (GTDB): domain Bacteria; phylum Acidobacteriota; class Terriglobia; order Versatilivoradales; family Versatilivoraceae; genus QHZQ01. The sequence continues at coordinate 6,415 of QHZQ01000184.1, forward strand.
AGATTGGCCACCAGCACTCCGGCAGGCACTGCTCCCAGCGAGGTTTGCCAGGAAGTACGATAACCGGGCCGAAAAGAAATCTGAAGATCGGCCGCATGGTTGGTATGGCCTCCATGAAAGATTGCCTCCGCCTTGTAAACATTTTCAACGACCTTCTCTCCATTGTCCGCATCCACAAAATTCTTGAGCCCGTGGGCAATCCGTTCACGAATGGACTCGTAGTGAGGGCTATCTCTATAGACAATTCCATATTTCTCACGCCCTCTCAAGTTGATGTAGATCTGGCCCAGGCCCAGGGCATAGGCTTGAGTTCCCGACCAGTCGACGTTAGGGAAGAAGCTGCCCTGACTGAAGAGATCGTCCAGGACCTTGGTCTTGTCGTCGCTCCCTTTGAGTTTCATGAAACCGTTTTCCACCAGCCAGGTGTTGGTGTTGAAGCCCTTCCGCCAGGTATGAAATCCGTGGTCAGAAACAATCATCAAAGAGGTCGTTGCATCCAGCTGCTTTGTCATCTGGCCGATAATTTCGTCCATCTTCTGATAGACCCG
>QHZQ01000184.1:6969-8350 GCA_003224725.1 Acidobacteriota bacterium
TGTCGTAGCGAGGATGCTGCGGATCAATGAGTCTGTAAAAGACGTGGGAAACACTGTCCGTCGCTGTAAAAACAGCCACAGTGCAAGCGGCAGAATCGGTTCGTAGCTCGTGGTAAAGCAGTGCCGCATACTTATCCATGGTTTCCAGCAGGTCTTCCAGGAAGACCTGCTCGTCAACTTTTTCTTCGTTGAGCGACCAGGTATCGTGAGCCCATCCCAGGGTTTTATATACCCCAACGACTTCCGCCAATTGGGCTGAAAAATTCTTGGGATAGGAGAGGGGAACCGGCGGTTTGCGAGGATCAAAATTAATCGGACAAAGATAGATCTTCAATTCTGGAAAGGTTTCCAGAATGTAAAAGCGCCCTACACCGTGGATCCTCAGAAAGGCATTAACCTTAAAAGTAAAATCAAACCAGCGGCTCCAGTGCCGCTCCGGAACGCTCTCCTCCTTTCCTTGCAACAAAATTTTCACGCAGTTCTTTTCCCGGTCGAGCTCGAAGCGCAGAGGAATGGCAATGCGGGCAAAATCTTTTTGGGTCGGATTGGCTGGGCCTTCCACTTCCGTTTCGGCCACAGTGTCCTTGAGTTCAATCCTTACCAATTTGCCCCCAAACTCGGTATTGCCGACTTCCCAACGAGTCAGGTCGGAGGCATAGTAGAAAAAAGTACCCCAAGTCCCCCGAATATCCGGAATACTCAAGCCTCCCAGAATCTTTCCATTGGGAAGCTCGGTAGGTGGAAATTCCAGGGGCATACGTAGCACCGTCGTTTTGATCCCGAAATCGGCCAAAGTCTTGTAAAATGGCGTGCCGGCCCGATTGTTGGTGATCTTAGGCCCGCGAATGGGAATCCAATTGAACAGAAACCGGGGCGGCTCCCGTTCCACCAGCGCGATTTCGGGATAGTACGTTTCGGGATTCCTCTTCAGAAAGTCAAAAATACCATGTTTGCCGGGATTCAGTCCGGTGGCAAAAGAAGCCCAGGCTACGGGCGATTCCGGGGGATTGGTGGTTCCCAGTTTCTGAAAAGTTCCGTGGGCGACCAGTTTTTGAATGTTGGGCAAATGCCCGGCAGCCATCCACTGCTGCAGCAGATTTGGATCGACACCATCAAATCCCAGAACGATCAACTTTTGTCCGGGATTTTTGAGGGTGGATTTTTTTTGGCAAGAGACACCCAGAAAAACCAAGACCAAAAGAACGGCAATCCCAATCCATTGACTACTCTGGCCCGCGACCTCAAGGGGGCGGACAAAAGTTCGGGCAAAGAGCAGTTTGGCCCTGCATACGGCAGTCCGCATTGACGATTTCACCGCCTCCGGAATATGAGCTGTGTTTCTCTTCTCCCTGACAGCTCGGAACTTCGCCACTATATCGGG
>QHZQ01000184.1:8397-11423 GCA_003224725.1 Acidobacteriota bacterium
TTCTGGAATTTTTCCCGGCCCTTTACCCTCATCCCGCCTGTGGTTGGGATCATCTCCGGAGCGTTCGTAGGAATCGGCGCCACACGAGCGGATGCTTGTTGGCGCAGTATCCTTTTGGCGGCAATGGCGGCAGCTACACTGAATGCAGCGTCCAACGGGCTCAATCAAATCTGTGATCTTGAGAACGATCGCCTTAATAAGCCGCTGAGGCCGCTTCCCTCAGGTGATCTCTCCTGGCTCGAAGCCGTCTTCTTTACAAGTTCGCTCTATGTGGTGTCCATCCTTCTGGTCGCTTGGATCAACGCCCAGGTGCTGGTCATCTATCTCATTGCTGCGGTAGCCACCTATCTATACTCGGCCCCTCCTTTTCGTTTGAAGAGCCGTACTTTCCTCTCGAATTTTACCATCGCTCTCATACGAGGCAATCTGTTGAAAGTCGCCGGCTGGGCTGCCGTCGCCTCGGTCTTGACCACTCTGGAACCGTGGTTTATCGGAAGTATCTTTATGCTTTTTCTTATGGGAGCCACAACCACCAAGGATTTTGCCGACATTCAGGGAGATTTGGCCGCTGGCTGCTTAACCCTTCCAGTGCGTTACGGAGCCATTGCCAGCGCCCGGTTGATTTCTCCTTTCTTTGTTTTGCCTTGGGCTCTATTACCCCTGGGTGTTTGGATGCGCCAGCTAACCGGGAATCCGACATTTATCTCAGCATTGGGCGCCGCCATGCTCCTGTGGGGAATGTATGTGGTGTACTTGATCAATCGGGATCCTACTTCGATGGTCAGCCAGGGTGAGAATCACCCCTCGTGGCGACAGATGTATTGGATGATGATGACCGGTCACATCGGACTGGGAGTGATCTATCTGATCCACTGACTCCGATGACTCCGAATAGTCTCCCAGGCGTACTTCAAAGTCATGGCGAAGCGGCTAACTGGCAGCAGTCGCGTTAAGTCTCTGCTCCGAAGAGCACCTGGCTTCACCCGGGTGTTAGCCGAGAAAAAATTCTCTCCGTTTCAAGGTGAGTAGACTCCACCCCGCTGAAGAGGAATGAAAATTCGCCATGAGAGACTTGGCCGACTTTGACAGAGCCGTGAACAGCCCCAATTTGAATTGACTGGGGTCAACGTCGGTTGCTATCATTGAGGTCGTTGGATCTGCCATGGAACTCGATCAAAAAGGGCCTATCGCAGTGTTAAATTCGTTGTAATTTTGGGGGGTTGATGAAACCGTTCGATACGATTGCCACGCTGGAGAAGAGGGAGCCCAAGTCGGAAGGGATCAATACCCCTCGCAAGAAGAAACCAAAGGAGCTTGCAGTCATCACGGAGTCCTGCACTGGCTGCGCCGGTTCACCCGCCTGCGTCCCTTATTGCCCGGTGGAAGACTGTATGTTTTGGGTGCCGGACGAAGACCATCCCCCTTTTGGTCACATTGAAGTAGATCCCTTTCTTTGCATTGGGTGCAAGAAGTGCACCAGCAAAGGTCCCGACGGGGCCTTTTTGGATGGTTGCCCCTGGGATGCCATCGAGATGGTCCCGATCGAACAGATTGAAGCCGTTGTCGGCAAGATGACTATCTAAAAGATCCCTCTGCTTTCTCACCCGTTTTCCCATCGAAGACTAGGGTTTCTTGGTAGCAAAGAAGTTCACAAATTGGTGAAGTCCGCCGATCAGGACTGCCTGTGGTGCCGCTGTACTGTGAGGGAGACTTCGCCTTGCCAAGAGGGGATGTCCTGAACCCTCTCACCACGATTGGGAGGGGGACTTGCGGGGGTGGCTTCTGCAGCTCGAGTGTCGGCGGTATGAGGTTGCTCGCGACAACTAGACTACGCAATGCGGGTCACTTGCATGGCCACCATGCCTCCATTGTTACTGCTAGCCCAGACAACCGATGATGACATTGAGGGTGAGGGATTGTTCCGAGCCATTGCCTTGTATCAGGTGGGCGAGGTTCAAAAAGCGGAAGAATGGCTAAGGAGCTTTTCTACTCTCAATGAGCAACGGAACAACGACAAGGCCGTCGCGTTACACACCCAGGCTTATTACCTGGCGGGCATTCATGCTGGCTTTCAGGGCCACAATGATTAGGCCCATGAGAATTTCCATCAGGCCTTAAAGATTGATCAATCCTATCTTTTCGCCCGACAGGCATTGCACTGGCTGAAGGCAGGTTTGCTCAGAGGACCAGCTCACTAATTTATCGGGTTTATCGGGCGTGTCCCGCTTTGCCAATGCACCCTACTCAGGCTTTCTGTATTACTCTTGGCCGCGTCTGGCCTCGTCCGCATCCTCAGCCAAATCTCGCAGGAGTTCAACGAACTCTCGGGATTGGCCGATGAAGAGCCCGTCCTGACTGAGGGCTCTGGCAGCCCCCATTGCAGCCCCCCTGGTGTGGGTAGGGCGAATGATCGAACATACCGGGAACGTTCGGCTCAAGAATGGGCATGGCTCAGGCATGATCAGGTTGGTCTGGAAGTCCTCTCCGCCAAACGGAGGGGCGTTGAGGTCCGGATTGCCTGCCTTGTCATGCCAGGTTTGAAAGTGGGCTGTCTCGGTTGGGCCGATACTGAGCAAGATCCGCAAAACCTCCGGATTGGTTACCCTTTGAGCCAGCGACGGGTAGAGGCTGGTGCCGCCTTGCTCGATGAATGCAAAGTGGAATCCCGCCGTGTTGGCGATTGCTTGGATGTGGTCCGGAGGGGCCAGGTCGGCATCGCTTCTGGGAATTGCCGGATGCTGCCCTACACTCAAACTCGGGACGGCTTGGGGAAACGTGAACGTGGGATCGAGATCGGGGTTCTGCGTACGGCTACGATACCGCGCCCACCAACTGGTGTCCACGGTGAGCTGCATGAGGTTGGTGAGCCGTCCGATTTGCCGGGCGCCGGTCGCTTTACTGCTGGGCAACGTGCGAAACTTGTCCAGATTGACGGGCTGCGCACCTATCGACGCCAGGTAGGCGTTGAGGAACGTCATGTGGCTGAACTCATCCTCGGTATTGTCGTGGATATACTGGGACATGTC
>QHZQ01000184.1:11484-14420 GCA_003224725.1 Acidobacteriota bacterium
GATCGCTCTCCAGCATTTCAGCCGCAGCCAGGAACCTGAGAATTGCAGCGTCTCCCTTGCTGAGAGGGCGCCTGTTTTCCTCTTGATCTTGGGAGAAGACGGGTGAGCCATGGGCCAAGAGGCCCGCGCCCGTGGTTGCCGCACCCGCTGCCGCCAAACCGTTCTTCAGGAACGAGCGCCGGTTAGTGGACCGCTTCAAGATATTCAATCGTTCTTTCATACTGTCCTCCTTTTTGAGTTTTCATTTTTGTTGTCCATTATCTACCTCGGGCTCCCCCTGTCTCCCCCAGAGGAGAGCGCAAAGAAAGTAGATACGTTATGGTTATCAGAAGAAGATCAAGAAAGGGAACGATTGTAACTGAATGGTTGAAATGAGATCGTGAAGGGCTTATATAGCCGGAACTGAATCCCATCGATTCAGGCTCCAGCCTTAAGGAGATGCAAAGTGGATGGTGGTTACCTTAGAGTGTGAAATTTTTCTATGCATGAAGCGGCCATCGAATTGATTATCTCATCGTTGTACAGATCATTCGCATGACTCTGGCGCAAACAATCGGCCCGGAAACGGAAGGCATTCGCAAGCGTATTTATGAAATTGAGTGCTCAGGCCTATAGTTGTGCTACTCTTTTCAACCATCGGGGTTTCCCGAAGAACAGATTCATGTACTTAAGTCCTGAAGGTTTTGACATATCGGGTTGATTCTCATTCCAAAATGAATTTCTATGAGGCTCTAAATCTGGAGCCGGATGCCACCACAGAGAAAATCGAAGAGGCCTACCGAAGGCTGGCTCGAAAGGTCCATCCAGACCTAAATCCGCAAGATTCTCCTACTGCCGAAGCTCGCATGAAATTGCTGAACGAGATAAGGGACACGTTGACACATCCGCTCCGTCGTGCGACCTACGATGCGGAGCTAAAAGCCCCAGCTCAGCAGCCCATTGCAAACAGGATTAAGCAAGGCCTTTTTCGAGCATCAAGAAAGTGGGGCACTTTATTTTCGCCGAGATGGGCGATCTTACTGGTTGCTGTTGCGGCCGGCTTCATCTTCGGTGTCCTCCCCTTTTATTACAATTCAGGTCTAGAGCAGATCGTGGAACCCACGGTCCCAAAGGTCCCCGAGGCTCAAATGCCTCGCGACAAGCTTCCTCGCAGAGCAATGAGCCGTTCTGAAAGCACTCTTGGCCAAAGGAAAACGACTAAAGTCATCCAGGTCGGCTCAACACTCAGGGAAGTGACTGAAGAGCTGGGTCGACCTGACCGTGTCGAAGAATTCTCACCCGATGGTATACGAATTCTTTATTATGGAAAGCTGCGTTTGCTCATTAGAGATGGAAAGGTCGCCCAGGGTTCCGGGGTGCGGTGAGGCTAAGCTCGATAAACGCGGCTCTCAATCAGGTGCCTTTTGGAAGTAGCCGAAGNNGACTTTCTCCTCTTTCTCTTTGGATAGTTTGAGAAGTCGGATCTTATACAATTCGACTCTTGAGTCTACCAGGGGTCCATCCGTTCCAAAGATGAGCTTCTCGGCAGGTAGTTCGCGAGCCGCCATTTCCAAGTACTCAAGAAACACGACAGAAGAGGTTTCCAAGTAAACGTTGGGATAACGCCTGGCTACATCAATAGCCTGCAAATGCTCGCTCCAGTTTTGAGAAGCAAAGCTCCCCAGGTGAGCCAGAATGAAATTTATCTGCGGGTAGGTGCTGGCAATCATGTGATAATCAGTAACCTTGGGAGGGTGAAACAGGATCGGGATTTCCAATTCGGCGACGGCATCCAGCACTTCTCGCGTCGGCAATTGATGCAACTTCAAACCTTTCAATCCTAGATCTTTGACTTCATGCCTTAATAGTTGCTTGATTTTCCCTGCTTCCGTCACTGGGTCATGCTTGGCAAAGCCAATAAACTTGCCCCGGTATTTTTGTACAATCTGTGCGAGTTCTTCATTGGGTTTTTCATAGGTTGGATTGTTTATGGGGAAAATGATGGTTTTATCGATACCTGCTTCTTGGGCACGGCGTAAGGTGACTTCAGGATCAGCATAGGTGCTCCAGGGTGCAGCCATGGCCTCCCCTTTGCCCGCGTGACAATGTCCATCAATGATCAAACTGGACTTTGTTCTAGCGTTTTGTGCTGCGGCCGTTAGGTTGCCTGCAAGCGTGCCCCACAAAACGGCCCCAGCTCTCAGCCAATCGCGACGATGCATGATCGTGTCCTCCTCTTCAATTGTGTGGTCCCATTTAATCATAAATCCGTCAGAAGGCAATTTGACAAACTGGCGGCCTTCCTGCTGCTGGCGATGGTGACCCTTGCCCGGCTGCCCCTCACGGCATCGTGTAGCCCCTCGGACATCCCGACAGGTACTCCAGAAGTCACTCGGTCGGACAAAACTCATGGAGGGCAGGAAGCGCCAGGATCACAACAGATCGAGCCCGAGGAGTGGGCTCAGCTCAGCTTGAACCAATGCTTGGCCGAGGAGCAGCACGGGAAGGAGCGACTGGCCGTGCTCGAAGTGGAAATCCAGAAAACAGCTCAATCCAAGGAGCAGCTTGGCTTCGTTCCAGAAGAGAATCGGTCCCTTCGAAAGGCCCTGCTCAAACAGCACCGCCCCTACTTTGCTCGGCTGGACTACCTGTTGCTTGGTCAAAAGGCGAGGTCGCTCGAGCCAGCCGCCGAACGCTTTCGCCAGGCAGCCCAAGCCACTTCCACCCAAAATAACAACTCTCTCCGTCGCACCCTTGAGCTTCTATTTGCGGAGGCGACCCCGTGCAATCTCGATGCCCTGGAAAGCACTCTCTTTTTTGCAATTATTGACGTCCCCTTCACGCGGGAGCGATTGGAACCGGTCTTAGGCATACAGCCCGTCTTCGAAGAGTTAGAAAAAGCTTACCACGAGTGGCTGGAAAGGGATGGGACATTAGAGCAGGTCTACCACGACCTA
>QHZQ01000184.1:14449-30284 GCA_003224725.1 Acidobacteriota bacterium
GCCGGCATTGCCTCGGTGGAGATTGCCAAGACAAGGGCCCAGACGTCCCAGACCGCTGGTCCGCAGCAGCTGGCAGTGCAACGAGAGATCGAGGAGGGGCGCAAGGAAGTCGTAGCTAACCCGAAAAGCAGTCCGCTGGATCGCCGCTTCGCCGCCAGCAAGGACGAACGACAAGCACTGGTACAACAGCTCCAGCGCTTCCTCCGCCTTGCTGCTGAGCCCGTTCGCATCAATGCTTACCTGCATGCCAAGCTTGAAGAGATCGAAGGCGCGCTGGGCACAGGTATTCCCGACCGTGTTGCCAAGAGTCTCTTCAAGCATGCTGAGAAGGCCCTCTACCACGACGAGGCGGCTCTGCGCAAGCTGAACGAAACCGCGCCAGAACAGGTTTTAGCCAGGCTTCAGCCAATTCTTGACCACTGGTTTCGAGAGGAGGCGCTTCCTTTTGTGCAGCAGACTCTTTACCAAAGTCCTTTCTCGGCCTACTGGTTCTTTGTGCAGTCGGGCATGGTGGCTCGCAGGCCCGTGGCTTTTAAGGGAGCGCAGGTGCAGGTTGGGCCAGAAGTTTCAGACTTGGAAAGTCTCAAGAAGTTGTCCCTCCACGAAGTCCTGTCTCGTCTTAAGCGGCAGCGACTTCCTTCCGACTTCGTCGATGCCTATCTCGTCCTGGAACGAGCTTTGACCGAGGTTACGCTCAGTCGTGATGAGGCGCTGCGACAAATTGATTCGGCACAGCTTAGCCATAGTGACCGGGCGAGGCTGCACCGTTATGTTGCTGCCAAAGGCCAAACGGAGACACTTTCGACGCTGGATGCTTATAGCTGGATGATTCGCGACTCCAGCAAATTCAAAGGTTCAGTGGACTGGGAGCTCTTGGCTGCCGCTCTCCATATGCTGCAGCAAGCCAAACGTGAAAAGATGCAGCAGGAAATCGCGCGCTTGTTGCAGTCCCGTCAGCATCCGCAACTGGCTTTGTACCTTCAGACCGCCGGTGAGCTGATGCTCGAGCTCGAGTCGCGTCAGGCCCGGGAGCGACGTTTCCAGGAATCGACTGGCGGAGGTCCGATCGGCTGGATCCTGAGCCACTTTGTCATCGGCGGGGGAGTGCCCGTTCAGCTTTGGGCGCCCGGCGGGGTCAGTGGTGACAGGTTTGCAGAACTTGTGAACGAGATCTCGCCGAAAAACGCGAAGTCAGGAAACTGCTATCTTGGCAAAGCTGCGACTGACATTAGATTGTTACATGACGGCCGCGAATATCATGAGGGCATGATCGAAGTGATTGACGCAGCCCGAAATTTTCTCAATATCAGCTCCTTTGACTGGCGGGTAGACCTGGGGGGTAAGGAAATAGCCTATCGGCTCATGGCCAAGAAGCTGGGCATGGAAGGCGAAGCTTACCAGCGTTTTCTGACTTACTTCCATAAAGGGGTGCGTCTAGATCGAAGGGCGACGACGCCAACTCTGTTCTACGACATACCCCCGTCGCGCATGAAGAATCTGCTCGTCTACTTTTTAATTACCACCAGCGAAAGTCCCGCCATCGTTGGCGTTCGCGCCCAACTCCAAGAGGTACTTGGGGAAAGCCTGAGCTGCCCGAACCTGGCCACCTGCGGCGACCTGGCGCGTGCTTATCAGCAAGCCGGAGGCAAGTTCAATCCGCAGCGCTCTTCCGAACCAGGTTATGGCAAGACTTGGCGGGCCTTCCAAGAGTTGCAAGCGCTTTTCGAAGAGAAGACCCCCGACCTCCGTACAACTCGTCCGCTGCCGGCGCTCGCCGATTACGTGGCAAACAGTCATCGGCTCCGAACCTTTGTGCGCCGACATGGGCGCAAGCGGGAGGATGATCCGGCACGCCCTTTCCCAATCAACATCATCACGGACGCCAAGCAAAACCTTTTCAATGTGCATCTCGGTCAACCGAGCACAGCGTTCCCTTACTTTTTCAGTGATCCGGTCCGGGACCTCTACCGGCCGCTGTTTGAATTTGATGTGCAACTGCTGCTCTGGAAAGGTCTGGTGGAATTTCCCTGGCATCTCGGTCCGATCCCACTCGCTGGTCGTAAGATTGCCGGCGTCGCACCCTTTCCCTACGTCCCTTTTCCGTGGCTACGATTCGTGCCGGGGTTTGGGTGGGCCGGGCTGGGCTCGAGCCTGCTCCTGCAGCATGTGCTGGCGACCGACGTACGCACTTGGTGGTCCATGGCCATGCACAGCAAGAATATTTCAAGTGAGTCCGCCGCCACGGAAAGTGGTATGGGCCTCGGCACAAAGTATTTCAATTTGTACCCGGAGTTTCAGACCTGGCACGATATGGGCGTGAAGGTAGAGGGACCCATCGTTGGAGATGTTAACGACCATTTTGTGCAGGTGTACAACGAAGCCCGTGTCAATAACACTGGAATTCCTGGCTCTCGCGGAGTCAAGATCCCCAGTCTCCGCTACGAAGACTACCGTTACTCAGGTGCAAGCATCGAGGGCTTTCGCTCCTGGCTTATTACGACACATCCAGAGGAAGGAGACTACAACTACCGCGGCCTGTTCATGGCTGCACTCGCAGCGGCCCGCGAAAACATTTATATCGAGAACTCCTTCTTTTCTGATCCTCTGGTGGCCCACATGTTGCTGCGCAAGGCCAGGGAATTTCGTGGAAGAGTAAACTGTGCGGATCTCAACGAGAAGGACTGTTCGGAAAAGAAGCGCGAAGCCGTCAAGATCTATCTCGTTCTGCCCGATTCTTCCGACAAACCCATCATCGATGCCCTGGGAACAGCTGATTGGCATGACATGCTGCACTCAAAGTCTACCGCTGGAACCCGCCGCGTGGCTGGTCGGCCACCAAGATGCTGCACACTAAGGCTTGGCTCATTGACTACCGGGACGGCGCCCCCGGGCTGGCCTACGTGGGTTCGGCCAATGCCACTCAACGTAGCCATCTGACCGATAATGAGGTGGGAATTGTCTCCACCTCGCCAGATTTCGCAAAGCAGGTGTATGAGCGACTCTTTCTTCCTGATCTGACCACTGACGGCCGGCTTGAAAGCATGGGGAACTTCCACATTGTCTGGTCCACCAATTCTCTGGTACGCTCCAGCCATTGGCTGCGCAATTGGCTGGTGAGTTTATTGTGGTTCTTCTAAAGCAATGACAAAGCGCGAAGGTGCCAGGGCCGCGAGGCGAGTCATGGGTGCCAGCGAAAAACTCGGCCCCGAGAGACAAAGTACACGTAGGGAGCCAGGCAAGTGAGCTAACATTGTTTCTGATTCCTCCCATTCCCTGTCGGCGGTCACAGAGAGATTGGTCCTTGCATCATCGCGACCAATTTTTTCTAGCGCTACTTTTTGAAACGCACAAGTTAACAGGAGGAAACAATATACAAATGGAGAAGCTTATGAAGACTGGAAAGGCCGTTATTTCCGGAATCTCTGGGGCAATGTGTACCTTCAGCCTACTTGGTGGCTTAGGTTTCATTGGATTCATATTGGGCGCGTCTGGTCAATCTCCCGCTCCAGTTTCCAAGAAAACTGCGGCAGCGCGAAACGCTCCAAAATACTATGCGTTGATAGAAACGGACAAGGGGAGCATTGAAATAGAACTTTTTCCGAACGATGCGCCGAAGGCAGTAAGAAACTTTCGTTTTTTGGCGCTCGGTCACCATTATGACGGTCTGACCTTCCACCGCATTATCAAGGGCTTTATGATTCAGGGAGGTGATCCCAAAGGAGACGGTACGGGTGGAGAAAGCATCTGGGGCGGTCCCATTGAAGATGAAATTAATCCGTCCTCTCCTCTGTATCAACAAGGCTATCGGCGCGGCATTGTAGCTATGGCCAATGCCGGGCCGAATACCAATGGAAGTCAGTTTTTTATCATGCACAAGGATTACCCTCTGCCTCCCAAATATGTGATTATCGGGCAAGTCATCCGCGGCCTCGAGGTCGTTGACGCTCTGGCGCAGGTGCCAACCGAGGTGGGCGCTGACGGCAATAGCAGCAAGCCGGTCTCGCCGGTAATTATGCGGAAGGTGAGCATTCAATCATCCAGGAGCCGCCCACAGCCTTAAGGTTCTGGAATTTCTTGGTGCTCTTTGATGCCCAGGTAGTCAATTTTTTGGCATTACTCTTTTGAGACCTCCATGTTTCCGGCCGGCAAATCGTTCCAAACAGGCGCGGCACAAGCAACGATTATAATCGGCTCGGAGTTGGGTTCTTACACTGGGATTGAGTTTCGTTTCAGAACACCAGCAGCCCCAAAATGTGGCCCCACACGTGAACTGACCACCGCAAGCCTCGCAGGATGATGGCTTCCGCCACCGGGGTGAGAGGTAACCAATCCATCTCCTTAGATTCATTGCTGCGCGCTCCGGAACCTTTGGTAAATCAATGTTTGCCCGTTATTCTTTTTTGAAACTGACCGAGATGCCCTCGGTGCTGGTTTTGTGAATGGTCGACTCCAACTTAGGATGGGTCTTAATCGCCTCCAGGAAATCCCTCATCTCGGATTCCAGGGAAATCACGTTGTGGGCAGTGATGGCACCACCTACGGTAACCCTTGGAAAGACCAGATCCAAAAACTTTTTGTAGTCGGGCTTCCAGGCATCAATAAACACAAAGTCAAAACTGCCATTCAACCGTGGGATTTCCTTTAAGGCATCGTTAACCCTTAGATCAATCACATCACTCAGTCTGGCTTTGAGAAAGTTTTCTCGTGCTTCCGCGGCCCGTTGTGGATCGATCTCGAGAGTGGCAAGCTTGCCCCCGTTTCTTCTGAAAGCCAGTCCCAGCCAAAGGCCGGAGTAACCGTTGGAGGTACCAATTTCCAGGCCCCGTTTGTAACCTTTTGCCTGGATTAAGTTGTAAAGGAATCGTCCGTCTTGAGGCGGAACATTCCATCGACCAGGCTTTCCATAAACACTCTTCAAGAGCGGCAGGACCTGGGGATCATCGATACCTTCGAAAGCGTTTGAACCCTGCTGAGCACAAATCGAGCTGACGATCAGGATGGGGAATATACCAAAGATTAAATTCTTCATAGCGATTCCGAAGCTTAAATAATAAGAGGTTAGGGTAGAAGCAGACTGGAGCCAACTGAAAAAGTTTGCACACTGCTCTTTCAAAGGCAAGGATCCGACGGTGTGGACTGATCAATTTAATCGGAGCTAGAAGAGGAAGCTATAGGGGAGATGCAGAGGGCCCTACCTACCACCGACGGACGACGGCTGATTCTCTCCGCGCTACACCCAGCCGGAAAAAGATCAACTTCCGCTGCTGCGTCAACTCCGATTGAATTTGCCGGACCAGCCTCGTCCCAAAATCACAGGTCAGCAACCCAGAATCAACTAGAGAGAAAACCCCATGTTGTAGTGGAGACCTTTTGACATCTTTTACCAATTATCAATGACTTACCGCGATTTTCTGCCCCAGTTGCGTAAGTCGGGTTAAGGCTTGGCAATCCCTTCCCCGAAAATGGAACCGACTCGTGGCCTTGCCCTCCCGGGCGTCTTGATGGTTTTCTTTGCGTTCTCTGCGTCTTCGCGGTTTGATTTTCGCTTGCGGCCTGTGCCAGCGCTGTGCCTCCACATCCCTGCGCGAGAATTGTGTTCTCCCTCGGCGGTGCATCAACGCGGCCGTCAGGCAATGATGGCCTTGACTGGGGCGGCCGGCTCGACGCCGGTGAGGCGCTGGTCGAGACCCTGGTACTTGTAGGTGAACTTCTCGTGGTCAATGCCGAACAAGTGCAGGATTGTCGCCTGGAAATCACGCACATGAACGGGATCTTTCACGAGGTTGTAGCAGAATTCGTCGGTCTCGCCGTGGACGATGCCGCCTTTGACGCCCCCGCCGGCCATCCAGAGGCTGAAGCAGCGCGGATGATGGTCGCGGCCATGGTCGGTGGGCGTGAGCTTACCCTGGGAATAGATCGTGCGGCCAAACTCCCCGCCCCAGATGACGAGGGTGCTGTCGAGCAAACCGCGCGCTTTGAGGTCCTGCACGAGCGCCCAGGCGCCCTGATCAACATCCTTGCACTGGCTGGGGAGCACTTCCGGCAGGTTTCCGTGGACATCCCAGCCGCGGTGGTAGACCTGCACAAATCGCACCCCACGTTCGACCAGACGCCGGGCCATGAGACAACTGTTGGCAAACGTGCCCCCTTTGTGCGCCTCCTCCCCGTAAAGCTTGTAAGTGCTCTCCGTTTCCTTGGAGAGGTCCGTCAACTCCGGCACCGAAGATTGCATGCGGAACGCCATTTCAAACTGAGCGACGCGAACCAGAGTCTCCGGATCGCCAATCTTCTCGTGCTCAATCTGGTTGAGCTCTCCCAGCGCGTCAAGCATACGGCGGCGAATCTGGGGGGCAACGCCATCCGGATTGTTGATGTACAGTACCGGGTCGCCGCCAGAGCGAAGCGCCACACCCGAGTATTGCGCCGACAGAAAACCGGCGCTCCACAAACGAGCCGAGATAGCCTGCACGTTGGCCTTGGGATGCGAATGAGTGGCGTTTAGAACCACGAAGGTCGGCAGGTCCTGATTCATACTGCCCAGGCCATAAGCGATCCAAGCCCCCATGCAGGGCTTTCCGGCAATCATGTTGCCGGTTTGGATGAAGGTGATCGCCGGCTCGTGATTGATGGCCTCGGTGTGCAATGAGCGCAGAATGGCGATGTCATCCGTCATCTTGGCGGTATAGGGCAGCAGTTCTGACACCCAGGCTCCGTTCTGGCCGTGCTGGTCGAATTTGAAGACAGAGGGTGCGATGGGAAAACGAGTTTGGCCTGATGTCATGGTCGTGAGGCGTTGGCCTCTGCGAACCGAATCCGGCAGATCCTTGTCGAACCAATCCTTCAAGCCCGGTTTGTAATCCAGAAGATCCATCTGGGGCGGCGCCCCCACCATGTGGAGGTAAATGGCCCGCTTCGCTTTGGGAGCAAAGTGGGGAAGTCCGGGCAGGCCCCCAGCCGCCTGAGGCTTGGACACAACGTCGGCCAGCAAGTTCTCACCCATCATGGTGGCGAGCGCAGTTAGCCCGAGGCCACGGGCGGCGCGGCCGAAAAACTGGCGGCGGGTTTCGGTCAAAACGGCTTGATCATACGCGTGCATAGTGTGTCTCCTGAAAATCCTCTGAAGGTGTGAAAAAATTTCGAACCACCCCCTCACCCGCCCTTCGGGCACCCTCTCCCCAGTGGGGGCGAGGGAGTTAACTCTAATTACTTCTTTCCCCCTTGCCTCCGTCCGGGGAAGAGGGGGCCTCTTAAGGCAACGCTAGAGCTAACTTCTTCCCAGCTTCCTTCTGGAAGAGGGAGTCATTTTTGAGAATCCGTGGGCACCCAAAAAAATGGGCAACTTCCTCGGACATTAACGTCTACTTATTGAGAACTTCGTCGAGGTTCATCATCTGATTAGCCACCATGGTCAAGGCTGCAAACTCGGGCGCGGCTAGGGTTTCGTTCGACTTGGACTCGCCGACAGATAAAAGCTTCCTGGCGTCATCAGAGTGTGAGTCGTAGTAGCTCAGGTAGTCTTGGTAGGCGCGCTTTGCGATAACACGCTCGTTCTGCTCCAGGGTGCGAGCAAGCAGCCGCGCCGCGATGAAGTCGAACTCGCCGTCGAGGTCACCGCGAGCGTCCAGCATCGCACGTTGGGCCAGGTGCCGGGCGGCTTCCACAAACTGCGGGTCATTCATCGTGACCAGAGCCTGGAGTGGTGTGTTCGTCCGTTCACGACGCACGGTGCAGCTCTCGCGCGTTGGCGCGCTGAAGATTTCCATCGACGCTGGCGGCGCGCTTCGCTTCCAGAAGGTGTAGAGGCTGCGGCGGTAGAGCTTATCGCCACTGTCACGCCGGTAGAAGCGGGTATTGCTTCCCTCCATGGCCACCGTTTCCCAAATGCCGTCGGGCTGATAGGGCTTGACGCTGGGCCCGCCAACCACCGGCACGAGCATGCCGCTGGCCGCCAACGCGTAATCCCGCACCATCTCTCCGTCCAGGCGAAAGCGCGGACCACGGGAGAGAAACCGGTTGTCGGGGTCTTTTTGCAATTTCTCTTCTGTCACGAAGGCCGCCTGGCGGTAAGCCGCCGAAGTGACCATGAGCCTGAAGAGTTTCTTCATATCCCAAGCGGACTCGCGGAATTCGACAGCCAGCCAGTCTAGAAGCTCCGGATGGGATGGCGCTTGCCCTTGGGAGCCAAAGTCCTCGGCGGTTTTCACCATCCCTGTGCCGAAGACCTCCTGCCAGAACCGGTTGACGGTCACGCGGGCCGTGAGCGGATTGGCAGGATCTACCAGCCACCGCGCCAAGCCCAAGCGGTTACGCGGATACGAAGCCGGTAGGGGCGGCAAGGCGGATGGGACATTAGGCTCAACTTCGTCACGAGGTTGGTCATACTGCCCCCGGAAAAGGATGTGGGCCATTGGCTTTGAATCTGCCTTCTCTTGCATAACCAGAGTGACAGAGCCGCGCTGACGAATCTGACGACGCTCAGCTTTAAGGGCCGCTAGCTTGGCAGCGAGTGCGCGGTAGTCCCTGTCCTTCTGATTCAAGAAGTACAGATGGAACGCATCCCGCTCTTGGGCGCTGAGCTGCTTAGGTTGCTTCTCACGTGCAGCGTCCAGCGTGGGCCAGAGAGAGACAAGGTAAGCCTCTTCTTCGGAGAGGACGCGCGTGAAAATGCGAAAATCGGCAATCGCCCCGCCATGGAAGTAACGGTTTCCGTCGCTGCCAAGACGCAGAGGCGCATGCGTTTTGAAGTCACCCTGGAGCTCCAGGCTTTGATCCCCCGCGCCTTGGGTGGGGATCGCCTTCCCGTTGAGGTAAAGTGTCATGCCCGGCTGTTCACGGCTGCCATCGTAGGTGACTACGAGATGGTTCCAGGTGCCTGCCTTCAACTGCTCGGCAAAGCCGGCGGCCACATGGAGTGACTTGCCATCATCGCCTACGATTCGAAGTGCCGGGACACGACCGCCGACGTCAATGAACCAACCGCGGCTCTTGTCCTCCGGGTCCGATTGGCTGGCCACGACGAAGCTATCCTCCCCCTTAGGGCAATAAATCCAAGTGGCAATGGAAAACGGCTTGTCGGCAGCGAAGGCATCAAAGGTCGGGAGCTCGACAACTCCCGTTGTATCGAAGTAGAGGCCTTGGGCTCCCAGCGCCGGAACCCCTCCGAGGGTGACGCCCTGAGGAAGAACGATTTCTGAGATTTGGCCTTGGGTTTCAAACTTGACCGGATCTGTCAAGGAAAGCGTCAACAGTTGCGAAGCCGGCTCCAGTGGCGACTTCAACGAACGCCGTCCCTCCGAGTCAAGCCAGGTCTCGAAGGTGGGGTCGGGTGCGTTACGCGCCTGCCGCATCTGGTTTTTTACTGCGGTTTCCTCGCGGCTGATCTGGTTCCAAAGGTCATTGTCCTCTTTTCTGGGAACTACGACGATCGGAGGGGTGTCAGGAGAATTGCCGTCCATCGTTGGCTGTGTCGTGTTGCGGAAAAAAGCCGCGAGCGAGTAAAAGTCCTTCTGAGAAATGGGATCGAACTTGTGATCGTGACAGGTGGCGCAGCCCACAGTCAAGCCGAGCCAGACCGTACCAGTGGTGTCGACTCGATCCTTGGCGTAGATGGCCTCGTACTCTTCGACGATGAGGCCACCTTCATTGCTGGTGACGTTGCAACGGTGGAAGCCGGAGGCGATTTGTTGATCGAGGGTCCGGTTGGGAAGAAGGTCACCGGCAAGCTGCTCGAGTGTAAACCGATCAAAGGGGAGATTACGGTTGAAGGCCTGAATCACCCAATCTCGATAAGGCCACATCTCACGGTAATTGTCTACGTGAATACCATGGGTGTCGGCGTAACGAGCCGCATCCAGCCAGTAGCGCGCCCGATGCTCGCCCCAGGCAGGTAAGGACAGCAGGCGATCGACCAGTTTCTCATAGGCATTTTTTGATTTGTCGTGGACGAAGGCTTCGACCTCCACGGGAGCTGGAGGAAGACCGGTGAGGTCGAGAGAAAGCCTGCGAATTAGGGTACGGCGGTCGGCTTGAGGAGCAGGTTGCAACCCAATGGCTTCCAATTTCGCCAGAATGAAGTGATCGATGGCATTGCGCGGCCAGTTCTTGGCTTTGACGGCCGGCAACTGGGGGCGGAGCGGTGCGGCAAAAGACCAGAGCTCTTTCCACGGAGCGCCTTGTTCGATCCAGCGTTTCAGAATGTCCTTCTGTTCCGGCGTCAGCATTTTGCGGGAAGACTCAGGCGGCATCCGCCGGGCGGAATCCTCCTCCGTGATGCGCTGATAAAGCAAACTGGCTTGCGGATTGCCGGGAACAATGGGCGTGCCGTTCTCGCGGGCCGTAAAGACGCCTTCCCTTGTGTCAAGTCGGAGATCGGCCATACGGGTGTTCTTGTCCGGCCCGTGGCAATGGAAGCAATTATCAGAAAGAATTGGACGGATAACTCTCTGGAAGTCGACGGCCGGGACCGATTTTGCCGCGGGTTGCTGCGCTGATAATAAGAGGTTCAGCAGGCAGCAGATCAAGAGCATGAGGCACAGAGACCGGGATATCACGTTCATGCTAAAACTGTACAGAATCAAGGCCGGCTTTGCAAGAGATTGATGAAGTCAAGAGGTTGACTCAAGCGGCTGTTCCTCGGCGAGTAGCAATGCCTCGTCAACCGCTGAAATAGAGATAGGCGAGTGGGACCAAGAAAAGCGCGATGCCGGAGTTAATGACATCCCGCTGGCTCCGGCTGCCTCGCGACTCAGGCCGGTGCTCTTTTGATCCAGTAGCTATGGACCGTCTCTAAGGCCAAAGTTGGTTTAAGAGCATCGCCAGGCGAGTTCCGGCCTTCACCAGCTGTTCCTTCAAGACTGGCCTGGCCGCCCTAAGATATGGGTTTCCCAACCTTTCGTTTAACCTTTTCATTCTTTGCGATACGTGGTTGTTATCGCTGCAGTCTCCCACTGTTTGCGCCATTTCTCGGGGTACCGGTTTTGAAAGCTGGCCATAAGCCGTCCTGACCGCTTGCCGATGGTTCTCCCAAGCCCAGTTGTCTACGTTGATGGACTGCTCCTTCCAGGACGCTATTTGCATCACAAACTCTCGGCTTAACCGGTTAGAGAATTCAGTGACTGTCCACTTGCCTGAAACTTTCGCGACCAGGTCGTTATCCCAGACTCCGTGCAAATTAGGTCGGAAGCTTTCTTTGGCCAACTCTTCTGGGGTATTACCTTGCAGTTCGGGCCTGGTACCAAAGAACGTGACTGGCAGGCAGTTCCCCCCACGATCGCCGTTGCCGGCGGTGTGCAGGGGCTGATGGAGGTCTCCAACGAAGTGAATCAAAAACATCAAGGCCTCAGCCCTTTCTCGGTCAGTGCCGTTCCCGGACCTGAGGCGTTCCATCTGCTCATGAATAGCCTTGGTGACGCATCCAGCCTTCGAAGGACAAAAGCGATTCAGGTCATTACGAGGCGCATCAAGCGGGATCTCAATAAAGTGCCAGGAAGCCGTTTCTCTTCGCTCATTTCTGATGTCATCGGCCCAGGTTGAGACATCAGCAAAAACATCCAGAGTGTTTGCTCCGCAGAGCCGCTCTAAGTGGGAATCGACCCGCCTTCCTCGCAAAAGCTGATGGGCTCGATTGAGAGCATTCGGATTGAGCTGCTTCAGGGCAATAAGCGCAATGATCTGGTGGCCTTCACAACCCCAGGAGAACGCAAGGGCAGGCGCGCACAAGGTGCTAAGAATCAGATTGAGCAGCAATCTTGGCGTGCTAACCGTCCGTGCCATTCTACGGTGAAGAGACTCGCGAGTCGATGTTGAGTCGGCGGCGGACCAGGTTTTCTTGAGGAGTTCACGGGCTCCCGGCGTCCTGTATTTTCCTGATCCTTTCCAATCAAGCGGATTTGCGCAGGGCCTCAATTCGTGGAGCCCGGCTCTGAGGGCTGTCCAGGCTGAAGGACCTGGCGTCCCCCAACTCTTCACGCACATATTTCTCGCACTGCCTCACGGCCTCCTGCAAGGCCTGGCTCTTCGGAACAAAGGCTGTCCAGGCAATGGATTCACTCGGCACATCATATTCCCACAAACCGATCAACTGGCCCCGATCCAGTATTCCATGGCTGGGAAAATCAGAAAGTTCACTCGCCGCCCGATACGACTTCTCGGTAAATACCTTGCGTTCCGAATCCTCTGTCGCGAGTAACCCGCGAACGTCCCGCCTGAGGTGAGTAATGCCGTCGAGGCTACTCACCAGAACGTAGGTTGCCTCTCTAGGTACTCGAAAGGAAAGCAGCGCCTCGCCGTCTTCCCGAAATAGGAACCGGTCTTCGGCATCAGCCAAGGGAACCAGCGGCAGAGGCGAGACGGCCGCCTTGGCCGCCTTAACACCAAGGCCCGAGAACCACTGAAATTCGGCCAGCGTCGCAGGCCCAGTCCAGGAAAAGAACCGTCGAGCCAGTTCGGTATAGCTTTCTTCCTGCGAGAGCTTGAACGTGGACAAAGGATTAGGCTTCCAGAGAGTGTACCGATAACGCTGTTGATCCAGGCGCCCCTTGATGGGCACCCGTCTGATCTCGCCGGCGGACTGAAGTTTGCCCAGCGCCGCTGGCAGTGTCGTGGTCAGACCCCGCTTGACTCCCTCGAGACCGAGGCTGCGCACCGCCCCACCCGTCGCCTTTCGCAATTCTTCAGGATCTTTGGGGCCTTTTCCAAGTGCATCCACGATAGCCCTGCAGAGACGATCCATCTCGGCATCGGTTACGCCCAATTTTCGTGCTGTTTTCATCGTGGCCTCGTCCCCGAAGCCCTGACCAACCTTTAGCGCGAGCGCAAAGTCCGTCGCCGGCACCACGTAGGTACAGCCGCGAGCCGCTGGTAGCTCATGGATCTTCAGATGGGCTACATCGGCATCCGCCGCCTCCCGCGAAATTGCCGCCCGCACGTGTAAAGTCAGATAGGGCGCCGCACCGCCAACCGACCGGGCCCATCCGGTGCGTTCCAGCGCCTCTGCGGCCGTTCTGCCGGCCAGTGAACCATCCAGGCCTTGCTTGTGCGCCCACCAAGCTCGAATCGTCGCTGCATCCATTGCAGGAAATCACCATCCTTTCGCTTAGGAGTACGATAGTATCCCACACTTGGTTCTGAGCATCAACAGGGGAAGGAGTGGGTGGGCAATTGGTCATGCACGATTTGGCTGGAATTAGTTTCAAGAGGCGTTAGCCAACCGAGCGACATGCCAGGAAACGGTAACGAACGCCATACGATGTTAGAAGCCTGGGTGTGCAAATTTGTAGGTCATTTCCTGAAATGCAGGCCTGTGCCGCTTGAAACGAATGGAGCCTCGTAGAGGCGGCATCTTTGTAGAAAGGCGCCTACCCCCTGAGGCTCCAAGCCCCAGCGGGGCGTCATGACGCTCCTACGGAGCTCTCTCCATTTTTTTGGGCCTCTGAACTACGAGGCTCATTGCTTCTGTCATTACCCTCAAATTTGTCCCACCCTGGAAGCCTCTTGTGGTTGCCTATCTTGGTCCAATTGAAATATATTTGGTCCAATTGAAACCCGGAGCGGCGGAATTTTTTATACCTTGACCGGGTCTAGAGACAATCTCGTTTGGCTGTTACCACTTAGGATTCAATTTGATAAATACGCTTACGACCCAAATCATGCACCACTGGGTTAGCCTCGGAGAGGCGTAAGACAATAGCCCACGGCGTCAGCCATGGGACAAGGCAGATGGATGAATGAGCCCCGGAGGGGCGAAAGACAAGGTGTAAACAATTTGTCTCCCATCCGAAGTCTTTCGCCCCTACCGGGGCTGGGCTCCTGGATGATCCTGACCCACGGCTGACGCCGTGGGCTATCATCTGACGCCCCTCTGGGGTTAACCGATGACGCCGCGGATGCATATTTTGTTTCCGGGCCGATTAATTGGGAACCCATCATCTTGCTTTTACTCGATCTGCTACTCGATTAGTCGGACAAAAGCCGAGCAAGAGCAGGAGCAAGAGTACGAACACAAATGGATGACCTTGTCCCATGGTCAATTTCAGTTTGCCCAGGAGGTATTCTATGAACATCAAACGTCGTGAATTTATGACCGGCCTGGCGGCGCTGACAACTGTGGCTGCCACGCCGGAGCCTAGCACGAGCGTAGCTGCCTCAGGTCGCTCCTACAAGTATCTGGGGCGGGTGAACGGATACGTGGAACACCGTATCATCGAGCCGGGCCGGACCGTCGAGAAAATCGAGACCTTCACCAGAGGTCCAGTGGGCGTGGTCCGCATCACCACCAATGATGGGAAGGAGGGGACCGGGCAGATCTCGACCTTTGAGCCAGATATCTCCGCCACCGTCCTGCATCGACATCTGGCCGGCCAGGTAGTTGGGAAAGATCCTGCCAACATCGATTACATCGTGGATCGGTGCATCGAGGCCAACTACAAGTTTCCCTGGTCCTTTGTCTGCCGGGCCCTGGCAGGCATCGACACAGCACTCTGGGATCTTTACGGCAAGATCAAAGAGAAACCGGTTTACGAACTCCTGGGAAGCAAGAAGACCTCCATTCCCGCTTACGGGTCCAGCATGCGTCGCGACATCTCGCCCGAAGATGAAGCTGAAAGACTGGTGAGGCTGCAGGATTCCCATGGGTTCCGAGCCTTCAAGGTCCGCATCGGCCAGGTCAACGGGCACGACGGCGATGCCTCACCGGGGCGAACCGAAAGGCTGATCCCAGCAGTTCGAAAAGCAGTGGGGAATGAGGTGAAGCTTCTGGTGGATGCCAATAGTGGCTATACTCCACCAAAAGCTATCGAAGTGGGGCGACGACTGCTCGAAAAATACAACGTCTGTCACTTTGAGGAGCCTTGTCCGTATTGGGAGCTGGAATGGACCGCTGAAGTTGCAGAGGTGCTCCACGTTCCGGTCGCTGGGGGCGAACAGGACAACGATTTGGCCCAGTGGCGACGGATGATCCGAATGAATGCTGTCGATATTGTACAGCCTGACCTCTGTTACATTGGTGGATTGACCAGGGCACTGCGAGTGGCGCAGATGGCCCGCCAGGCTAACAAACCGGTAGTGCCCCACTCGGCCAATCTCTCGCTGGTGACACTATTCGCATTGCATTTGCTGGCTGTCATTCCCAATGCGGGTCCTTACGTGGAGTTCAGCATCGAACGGAATGACTCTCTGAACCAGATGTTCTATCGTCCCAGGCTGGAGGTAAAGGACGGCAGCGTGAAGATCCCGCAGGGGCCCGGCTGGGGTGTAGAGATCGATCCGGAATGGCTGAAGTCAGCAACTTATCAAAAGAGTGAAAAACCCGCTCAATCTTGATTCGCAAAGAGGCAGGGTTTTCTTCAAGAACGAGTATCATATGGCTATGGTTATGACCATTTTGGGTGTCAGCAAAGTCAATCGTTGAGAAAAACCGATTTAGGAGGCCTGAATGAAATATGCCGCTCAAAGAATACTCATTGGGGCTTACGCACTGTTCGCGGGGTTTACTTCATTGGCTGGAAACCAGGTGCTCTCTGTTTCCTCAGCAATAAATCCACCACAGAACGTCCCGGGAAATCGACTGACCAAGGCTGTGAATCCAAGCGCTATTTCGGCTGGGAAGTTTAGCCGGGTCTTGGTCATCCGGCTGAAGAAGGGGGATGATCTCCTTGAGGGATTGCGGAAAGCAGTAGTCCAGGAAAAGGTCAAGAATGGAGTGTTCTTGGGGGCCTTCGGGTCTTTGACCAGCTACCATGTACACGTCGTCAATAACACGAGTTTCCCTCCAAAGAACATTTACATGAAAGGCAAAGGCCCCTACGATATTTTGAGTGTTACTGGCGCGGTCATCGAT
>QHZQ01000743.1 GCA_003224725.1 Acidobacteriota bacterium
GCCCATGTAATGCGAGATGCGCCTCACACCCGGCCAGTCAAAATTGAGACTCTGTTGGGGTCCTGTGACTCCAGGAACAAGAGCCTGAGTTATGGAGGAGGTGGAGCTCTCACCACTCTGGTTTGCGGCTGCTTTGAGTTTGAAGGAACGGAAACCAACCCACTGATTTCTGCTCTTCCAGCCGTCATCCATATCAAAGGAGAGGAGGGACGAGCCGTTCCCTGGCTGGAGACGACCCTGCAGTATCTGGCCAGCGAGACCGCCTCGACGTTGCCGGGAGCCGAAACGGTCATTGGTCATCTGACCGACATTATCTTCATTCAAGCGGTGCGCGCTTACATCAGCAGTGCTGGCGAGTGCAAGCAAGGATTGGTAAGGGCGATGGCCGATCCGCAAATTGGACAGGCCCTGGCCTTGATTCACAACACTCCCCAGCAGTCCTGGACGGTTGCCTCGTTGGCTTTGCATGTGGGAATGTCGCGGGCCGGTTTCGCTGCCCGGTTCCGGGAACTGGTCGGCGAGCCACCCATGCAGTACCTGACCCGCTGGCGAATGCACAAGGCGGCCGGGATGTTGCGATCGGGCCCGGAGAGCCTCAGCGAAATCGCAGGTCGAATCGGCTACGAAGCCGAAGCTGCTTTCAGCAAAGCTTTCAAACGCTGGGCGGGACACGCTCCGGGCGCTTACCGCCAAAGTACTCGGATGCCTGCACCAAGTCCGGCGGGATAAGGATACACAGCGTCGCTTCGCTAGCAGAATTTGAGGAAGGCTGGGGTGGGGAACGAGCCGAGTTTCTTTAGCAGGAACTCGACACGCAAGACTCGTCGAGGGTCTGGCATAGCGCCGATGCGCCGATGCATTCGCCGCCGTTTGTGCCATCGTCGGAGAGGATGCTGAGAAATCGAAAAAAGTTATGGAAGCATTGCTCAAAATGGATAAAATTGAAACAAAAAACTTGCAATCATGAAATCACTGGATGTTTCGCCAGACTTCCATTTGAGCTGAATAGTCTGTCGGGCATGGAATATGAGCTGTGGAGACGTTGCAGGACCCTTACGTCAGCAGAATTTAAAGAGATTGGCACCGCGCTTGAGTTAACCTTCTTTTAACACCGTTTTCAACTAGCCGACATACTGGTCTGAGACAATTCCCCCTGTTTCAACTTTTAAGCAGAGGAAACAATGAAGATCCAACGATGCAGGTTGCTGGATAAATAATTTGCTGGCGGAGTGTCGATTGGCGCATTTGCCGTTCGACTTACTGGTGGAGGCAAACAAATGAGATATATGTTGCTGATTTACCCTGACGACCAGGCCTTGGGCAAAACCACCGCGCGGGAGCACTGTTACGTAGAGTCCGCACAGCTCGCAGGGTTACTTGATGGCAACGAAGTTCAAACTTTGGTCAAGTTTGTTAACCTGCCGTCCCCTCACCCCCTGCCCTCTCCCCTGGGGAGAGGGTGGCCGCAGGCCGGGTGAGGGGTCAACTGCTTTAGGAGACCCGACCCTTGACGGTAAGAGGTTGCTCGGTACTATGTAGTCGCCCAGCATCGTCTTCTCCGCCAATGCCCAGCTGTTTGTCGGAACTGGTCACCAAAGATTAGAACAAGAGGGAAAATGCAATGATTGCCGTTCACAACTTCAGGCAAGCTGAATTTCGAGAAAGGGTAACAGGGGCCATTTTGGAAATGCTGGTGGACTTGCCCGAAACCCAGAGGAACACCTTTATCTGGAACCACCACCGCGGTTACCAGCCGAAACAGATTGCAGACATCTTAGGATGTAGTCCTTCCGAAATCGAAGCCACGCTCGATGCCATCAATTCGATTCTTTATCAGAGAACTCACAGTCTGCTTGTCGAGGATCCGCAGCTCGACGCAGAAATGGACCTACCAGCCGCTTCCTCGCGGAAGGCGAAGGTCGCCTTGCAGCCGTCCGTTCTCGAGCCGAGCGCAGTGAGGTGCCTGGGATCGTCACGCTGGTCAGCCGGCGGGGCGGTTTCTCGAGCGGCTGCTCGGTGAGACGGCGAACGCAGGTTTTTATAAGTCCCTTGTCGTTCTCGGGCAGCGCCGAACGACTATAGGAGCAAACAGCCAATTCAGTATGAACAGGAGAAAATTATGAAATACATATGCCTTGGCTACATGGAAGAAAAGAAGTGGGAAACGATGTCCGAAAGCGAGCGGAACGCCATGCTCGACGACTGCTTCGCCTACGACGACGTGCTGCGGAAGCGCTCCAAAGCCCTCAGAATGCCACCACCTTGCGATGGAAGAACGGCAAGGTGCTCATCACCGATGGCCCGTATGCCGAGACGAAAGAGCACTTAGGAGGAATCCTCGTACTCGAAGCCAGGGACCTGAACCACGCCATCCAGTTGATGTCAAATCACCCAGGTGTGAAGGCAGGACCCTTCGAGATTCGCCCCGTTGCGGATTTGAACGAAATGATCCGCGAAAGTGAGCAGCGGCGTTCAAGAATAGAAAGAGAATGACATGAGAAATAACCCTAGTGGGCCATCAACGAAAGCCTCGTGCTCTGGGCCACCACGGCGGTCTGAGGTTGCTCGCTACTACTAGTTGTGTCAAACGCCAGAAGCAGTTAGATCCCTGGCGGTTTTTTTCCCTGTCTTATATTCCAACCAATCTAAAGGAGGCAGTCATGAGTCAAGCAGCCAAGAGTCAAATCGATCCCCTGAACCGAAAGAATTACGGCGCCATTTCGGCCATGTTTACGGTGACGGACGTGGAAAAGGTCTACGAATTTTGTCAAAAGGCCTTTGGCTTTGAAGGGCGTGGCGTCATGCGAGGTCCAGACGGAAAGCCCATGCATGCGGAACTGAAACTACGAGAGTCTGTCCTCATGTTGGGCCCGGAATGCCAGGAGCGGCAGGCTTACAGCGCCAAGACCGTCGGCAACACTCCAACCACCCTCTATCTCTACGTGGAAGACGTAGACAAGGTGGCCACGCAGGCCGCTAATGCGGGTGCCAGGTTGCTCCAGCCACCGACCGACATGTTCTGGGGCGACCGCACAGCCACGCTTGTCGATTCCGAAGGAAACAAGTGGATGCTGGCGACCCACAAGTCGGAACCCACTCCTGAACAAATGGAAGCCGACATGAAAAAGCAGTTTGCGCAGATGGGTTAGGTAGCAGAGACGTTTCTGCCGGCGCGCCAAGTCGCCAGCGCCGGCAGAGAGGACTTCAGACCCAGCGAGGCCGTTGAACGCTTTCGCGAGATGGGTGTTGGAATGAAGAAATAAAAGGCTGCAGTCGCATACAGAGAGGGAGCGAAAAGTCTTCGCGATCGATCCTCGATCTTCTTAGCTTCCTTTTTCGTTTCGTCGCTAACGCGATCGTTCCCCGGCAAACGGTGGTCCCTTTCGGACAGTGCCAAAACCGGTGGTTTCTCGGGAGTATCGGATGCCACTCTGTCACCTGGCAGCCTTCTGGGCGCTCTCCTGAAGGAGCGTCCGGAGCTTACTCTCGCAGGCATGCTTGTCCACCACGCCAGTGTACGAGGCGGCGATCTTGCCGCTGCGGTCAATCAACACCGTCATCGGCATGGAATTGAGCTCGTATAGCTTTCCCAGGCCTTCATTGCCGATCAAGATTGGGTAGTTTACCTTTTTCTCTTCAACGAATGCCTTCACCGGTTTCCAATCTTCATCCATCGAAACGCCGATGACGGAGAGCCCGCTGTCCTTGTATCTTTCCTGAAATTCAATAAACCAGGGGATTTCAAGGACACAGCCGTGGCACCAAGTTGCCCAGAAATTGAGTAGGACGACCGTGCCTTTGTAGTCGGACAATCTGATGGGGACGCCCTCGGAGTCATTCAGTGCAAAACCAGGGGCCGTTTTCGGAGAC
>QHZQ01000185.1 GCA_003224725.1 Acidobacteriota bacterium
ATCTACCGTGATCCAGAGAAGAGGGCAAGCAGGTCGGCCGGTCTGTTTGCTGAAGCTGATTTTTTCAATCTGTCTATTGAGTCTGGCTGTGGGGTTTATCCCGGCCTCGATACTCGTTGCACAGACGAGTTTGCCTGGGACAGCTGCCTTGGCAGCGGAAGGCGATATTGCTGAGCAGATGGTTGAGGGGATCAAGCGCTACTTGTTGCGGGAAACGGACGGTTCGGTTGAGAAGCGAGCCCATCTGTGGCACCGGGATTATGGATCGCCGGAGAGCTACAACCAGTCAGTTGCGGCCAACCGAGAGCGATTCGCAAAGATCATCGGGGCGGTAGACCCTCGAACCAAAGTCGAGCTGCACTTGGATGAGACGCTCTCCAACCCGTCTCTCATCTCTGCTGGTACTGGGTACAAGGTTTATGTCGTGCGCTGGACTGTGTTTGAGGGAGTAACAGGTGAAGGGCTACTGCTGCAGCCCGACGCGGCACCGGTGGCGCGCCTTGTCGTGATTCCCGACGCAGACCAGTCTCCGGAGATGCTGGCGGGGCTCGCTCCTGGAGTGCAACCGGCCGGTCAGTTTGCTCGCAGGTTGGCTGAAAATGGTTGTCAGGTGCTGGTGCCGGTGCTGATCAATCGAGAGGACACCTGGTCCGGTATCACTAATGTTCTGCCTGGGCCTTCAATCTCGGCAGCCCCCGGCAGCGGGACGATGACTACCAACCGGATGACCAACCAGCCGCATCGGGAATGGATCTATCGCATGGCGTTCGAAGTGGGTCGACACATTATCGGCTACGAGGTTCAAAAAGTGCTGGCGGGTATCGATTGGTTCACGCGCGAGAATCGAGACAAGCGTTTGGCTCCCATCGGCGTGTTCGGCTATGGAGAAGGTGGGCTTCTCGCCCTTTACAGCGCAGCTTTGGACTCCAGAATCCAAGCCACCGGGGTCAGTGGATATTTTCAGTCTCGCCAGCAGGTTTGGCAGGAGCCGGTCTATCGAGATGTGTGGGGCCTGCTCAAGGAGTTTGGTGATGCGGAATTGGCCAGTTTGATCGCCCCCCGGGCGCTGATCGTGGAAGCCAGCCGAGGGCCGGAAATTGCGGGACCACCACCGGAAACTGAGGAGCGCAGAGGGGCCACGCCGAACGGCAAACTGGTCACGCCGCCGCTATCCGCGGTGCAGGGGGAAGTCGAGCGAGCTCGCCCGTTCTTTGAGGGTTTGAAGGCCAAAGAGAAGCTTCAACTGGTAGTGAGCGATGGCGGAAGCGGACTGCCGGGTTCAGAAACGGCGCTCTCGAGGTTGCTGGAATTACTAGGAGTAAAATCAAACCTGCGGCCCTCCGCGGGCATGCCGCGAAATCTGCGTCCAAACATTGACGGAACGGAGCGGATGCACCGGCAGTTTGATCAGCTGGTCAACTATACCCAATGGTTGCTGGGAGAGGCGCCCAAGAAGCGAGCAGCCTTCTGGTCGAAGGCAGACGCGTCGAGCGCACAGCAGTGGAAACAGACCACGCAGTTTCACCGCGCCTATATCTGGGATGAGGTCATTGGCCGGCTGCCCCCGCCCAATCGGCCACTGAATGTTCGGACACGTCAAATCTATGATGAACCGAAGTTCAAAGGTTACGAAGTGATGTTGGACGTGTTGCCGGAGGTTTTTGCCTACGGAATTCTTCTGGTGCCCAACGATATCCGGCCCGGCGAACGCCGACCGGTTGTTGTATGCCAGCACGGTCTGGAAGGTCGCCCCCAAGATACCATCGAGCATAACGACGCTTACCACTATTACAAACAGTTTGCCGCCCGCTTAGCTGAACAGGGATTTGTCACCTTCTCTCCCCAGAACCCTTATATTGGGAAAGAAGGTAACAAATCCCTGCTGCTGGATTGGTTGTCCAACCAGGCGTTCGTCGATCCAGAGCGTATCGGGTTTTACGGCCTCTCCTATGGGGGGAAGACAGCCGTGCGCGTACCCCCTTTACTGGATCGCTATGCACTCTCGATTTGTTCCGCGGACTTCAATGAGTGGGTATGGAAAAACACTCGTATCGATTCACGCTACACTTACCTGGTGACTCTTGAATACGACATGATTGAGTTTGATTTTGCCAACGTCGTCAATTATTCAGAGCTCGCCAATCTGATGGCTCCGCGACCGTTCATGGTCGAGCGGGGACACCATGATGGAGTAGCGCCCGATGAGTGGGTGGCCTACGAGTATGCAAAGACTCGCTATTTCTACGCAACCAGGCTCAAAATCCCTGAGAAAACGGAAATTGAATTCTTTGATGGACCTCACACAATCAACGGCAAA
>QHZQ01000186.1 GCA_003224725.1 Acidobacteriota bacterium
TGCCAAGCCAAGCATAAATCAGAAGGTAGAAGATTGGCAGGAACAGCTTTAACTGGAAAGGCTGCTTTTTCTGCGTCGGTCTTGGCATCTGACGGCATAGATTAAGAAGGAGGGATTATATGATGACACTGCGACTACGTATTGGGCTGGTGTTTGCCGGCTTGATCGCTTTTGTGGTCATTCTGACAGGCTCTTGTCAACCCCTGCGGGCTCAAGTCGGCACAGCATCGCTCGGTGGCACGGTCACGGACCCTTCGGGGGCAGCGATTCCAAGCGCTGGAGTAGCCCTCGAAAGTATGACGCGAAAGGCTGCCCGACAAACAGTTACTGACCCGGCGGGAAGCTA
>QHZQ01000187.1 GCA_003224725.1 Acidobacteriota bacterium
CCACTTTTAGGCCGAAGCTTTACGGACATGATGCTCATTCTGCCCGGCGCCTCAATTCCCAACCAGACCTACTGGGTACAGTTTTCGCCCCAAGGCGTGGGCGGGTCGGGAGGGGGCGACGTGGCCTTCTATGGCCAGCGACCGCGCAATAATGCGTTCTACATGGATGGCGGACTCAATGCTTTTCTGCTCTTTAATTCTGTGCCTCATTACCCTCCGCCCGAGGCAATTGCGGAGATGAAGGTGGAATCGGGTATGGATTCGGGCGCTTACGGATTTGCCTCAGGAGCCAACATTAGTGTAGTGACGAAATCCGGAACCGACCAATATCATGCCGACGCTTGGGAGTTTCTCCGCAACGACGCCATGAACGCGCGGAGCTTCTTCGACCCCACGAAGCCACGCATTCGGTGGAACCAGTTTGGGGGTTCAGGTGGTGGGCCGTTAGTCATCCCGCACCTCGTGTCGAAGGAAAGTAATTGGTACGTCTTTGGCTGGTATGAGGGGATTCGCCAACCGAGCAGGTCACCCTCGTATGCTCTAGTGCCCAGCGACGCTGAATTAGCTGGCGATTTCTCTGCCGACCCACTCATATACAATCCTTACACCAGCGTGGTCGATGCGAGTGGCAGGCTTCTAAGCCGGTCTCCGTTTGCGAACAACCAGATTCCGACGGGGTCGACCAATGCTTGCAGTCCAAATCCATCTTGCATTAATGACGGAGCGCTGCAGATTGCTAAGACGCTTTTCCCCCGGGCAAATCTTCCCACCGGAAGCGGCCCGGGCGGAACGAATTATCTGGGTACCAGTATCGGTCAGAATACCTACGACCAGTGGAGTGTCCGGGTGGATCACCAGTTTGGCCAAAAGGATACTTTTTACGTTCGATACTCTGACAACCGGAATCCGACCACCAATGTCTTCTTTCCAAACCTACCCAGCGTAAGTTCCACCCGCGCTACCAACATCGCTGTAAGCGAGACGCATACGTTTAGCCCCACCTTTCTGCTGACGGCGCGATTTGGGTGGGAACGGTTTTCAAGTCCTAACTCCACTAACGGTCCTGACGTTGCTAGCACAACAGGCACATTTGATGCTTTTCCCATTGAGTTTAATGGCCTCAAACGAATTCCGCCAATCGTTATTGGCGGCGTTGGAAACCTCAGTCAGGGGTTTGGCTATTATGGCCCCGAAAATACCCTCTTTTGGACGGCGGATTTGCAAAAGATTGTCGGGCGTCACACGCTATCGTTCGGCGGATGGTTTGGGCGCGACCATTTCGTAACCAATAACCAAACAGGAACAGAGATGGACTTTTTGTCGGTACCCACGTCAGGGTTGACGCCTGGTACTGGCTATGGGTTGGCGAGCTACCTGCTAGGGTTGCCTTCAACTGCCGGCCGAGTCATCGGGAGCACCGAAGGCGATATGATTACCAATTACTACGCGGGCTACGTGCAGGATAGTTTTCGGGCCACCCCCAAACTAACTATCAATTTGGGGGTTCGCTATGATTTCTTTCCGCCAAGTAAAAATCAGCACGGCAGCGGCACGTTTTCCTGGGAACTTGGCAAATATGTCTTTGACCTCCCAAATCCCAGCACCGGGGCGCAGGGCAATCTTCGTCGAGGCCTTATTGACCCGGACTACAACAACTTCCAGCCGCGGATAGGGCTTGCCTACCAAATCAGTCCCGATACGACCGTGCGCGCTTCGTTTTCCTTATTCAACGACGTCATTGGGGAGAACCCGCAGTCGCAACAAGGGAACCGCGGCAATTGGCCGTATTCTTTTCCTCAGAGCATTACAGGCCTTAATACCGGCCTCCCCACAGCCTATCTGCAGAATCCATTTCCGGGGCCAGCCGAGGGTTCGGATACCCCGCTGGGCTGCCAGCAGTGCTTGGAAGTTGCCCACGATGGCACACGAACTCCTTACGTGCAGATGTGGAGCTTATCCCTTCAGCGGCAGCTTACTCCCTCGACGGTGCTGCAAGCGTCCTACTTCGGCTCGCATGGGATCCATCAACTTGGCCAAATTGTTGATAACACCGCCGTGGTTCCGGGTACGGATGCTTACCAGAATCGCCAAAAGTATCCGGACTTTCCACCTTACGTGAACAATGGATTCAATGGGTTTCCCTCGTGGTACAACGGGCTGAGCGTGGAAATGCGCAAGAAAACTTCACACCACATCTCATACCTGGTCGCCTACACATGGTCAAAGACCTTGGATGTGATGGACTCCTTGATCGTTGGTATTAACTATCCTTTTGCTCAACCAACCCGTTTCACCATCCGAGACTTCAAAGGGCCCGCGGCTTTTGATGTAACCCATCGGCTAACGGCAAGTTATGCGTGGGAGATTCCGGTAAAGACCGGAAACAAGTTGGCCAACGCCGTAGTGGCCAACTGGACGTTTTCCGGCGTTACCACCATCGACAGCGGGAGCCCGTACTATGTCCTCTTGGAATCGGATAACGCCAATATCGGAAGTGTCGGCGGCAGACTCACTTCGCAACCAGACCTCGTGTGTAACCCTGTCCTTTCGAACCCGACTATCGATAGGTGGTTTGACACGAGTTGCTATCAAATTCCTCCGTTTGGGACACAGGGGCACGCCGGGAAGCACGGTCTCTACGCTGATGGTATGTTCAATCAGGACTTTGCGCTTGCTAAACGCTGGCCGTTTAAGGAAACTAGAAGCTTTGAATTCCGCGCGGAATTCTTCAATGGTTTCAACAACCACACGTTCGACAAGCCCGGCTATACTATCGACGCTCCGTCAAGCTACGGCAAGATTAGCAGCGTTCGGCAAGGAGGGCGTCAGATCCAGTTTGGGCTGAAGCTACACTTCTGAAGGACTGGATTGTTCGGTTGAGCGCCATTGGGCTTGCGAGATCTGGTGGCCCATAGAAAGGAAATAGTTCTATAACCCTCCCCGTGCAGAGCAATTTTCTCGGGGAGGGCTGGCGAAATTTCTCAGGTAAGCCTGCTCTCTGTTCCTGTTTACTACTTTCTTTGCCCCGTTCGCTGCCGGTCTGACCCACACCACAACTGATCCAATTCCTACTCAGGATGAATTCCCAAGACTCACGCTTTGAGGTTTCCGAAAACCTGGTGAATATGGGGAGCCGACTCTCCAGCCTATTGCTGGACAGGACGAAGTTCCGGGGCCTGATACCATTTTTGTTTCTCCTGGCCACAGCGGGATGGGGGATGCCAGCGGAGTCCCTCGAAGATCTCATGGAGAAGGCCAGAGAGGCCCAGTTGGCCGGGAAGGCGGACCAGGCGGCCGACCTGTACCGGGCAGCCTTGCGACTACGGCCGCACTGGGGGCCTGCAGAGTTCGGCCTTGGGCAAATAGCCACGATTCAGAAAAACTACCAGGAAGCCATCGAACTACTTTCGCAAGCCTTGCGTGACGATCCCTCTTTGGTTGGCGCATACCTTTTTCGTGGAATTGCCTTCTTCAATTTGCAGAAGCCCGATCAAGCGTTGCCTTCCCTGGAGCGATTCTACCGTCTGCGGCCAAACGACCCGGAGGTCCGGTTTTTTTTGGCCGGGACTTACAACGCTCTGGCAAATTATTCCAAGGCGGCTGAATACTACGCGGCGCAGCTTGAGGTCACTCCCGAGCGAACGGAACTCTGGTATTTTCTTGGCCAGTGTCTTCTAAATATGGCACGACGAACGAAGGCGAATCTTCTTAACGAACCTTTGGGAAGCTACCGTCTGTCGTTGCTCGGCGCGCAAGCGGAGGCGGAAAAAGGGGATGTCGCGGTCGCCGAGAGGGATTTTAGTGAAGCGATAAAGACCGACCCGTCGAGCCCAGAAGGTTACGTAAATCTGGGCAACCTTCTTCTAGGGGAGGGAAAACACGCACAAGTCAAAGAGCAGTTCCAGGGCGCCTTGCAGCGGGCCCCACAAAACTGTCGAGCGCTGGAGGGACTCGGTGATGTCGAACTCGCCATGGGCGACGTTCCCGCATCAATCACAGAGTATGCAAAGGTTGCGGGAGCCAAGGAAGCGTGCATCGAGGAACCAGTCCCTGTGAATCTCGGTTTGTCCCCCGCGGAGTTTGGCGCCCGCCTGAAGACTCTCTCCAAGTATGCCGCTTCGGCGAAGTGGAAGCTTGCCGCTAGGTTCGAACTCTCCCGCCTGAAAGGTCACGTTTTGGGTGCTGAAGAGCTTAGCACCGCCAAAGCAGTCAGTCGACAGCACGGAGGGGATGCCTCGAAGGCTTCCGGAGAACCCACACCATGCTATTCCGCGGTCCCTCGCCGAGAGTGGCTCTCTTCTCCTGGCGTGGATCTCTTCTTGGCCAATTGTCTGGAAAATCGTGGCGACCTTCGCGGTGCTATCAAGGCTTTAAGCGCAGCCGGACCTCGGTCGAAGGGCGATCTGGAAATCGCTTATTGGATTTTTCGTCTTTATATGCGGCTCGCTCAAAGAGTTTTTGTCGAGTTGGCCAATCGATCCCCAGAGTCCTACCTGCTCTCAGAGGTGCGAGCAGAAAGCCTGGAACTGCAAGGAAGAGACGCGGACGCTGAGAAGGAGTATCGGAGCGCGATGGCATCGAGTGGAAGCGACCCGATTCCTTGGATTGAATTTGGACGATTCAAGTGCAAGCGGAATGAACTTGATGACGCCATTGCGACCCTGAAAGAAGCTCTTGCGCGGGCTCCTTACAATGCGAGGGCAAACGACTTGATGGGAGAGGCGCTCTTCATGAAAGGCGATCACGCGACTGCGATCCCTTACCTTCAGAATGGAATTAGCGTCGATCCAGGCAACGAAGACAGCCGGATCCGGTTGGCTCAATCGCTGGCCAAAGTTGGCCGAATTAAGGAAGCGATTGTAACTCTGGAAGCAGCCCCAAACGACGGGGACGGGCGGATTCATTATGTCCTGGCCGGCTTTTACCGTCAGGAGGGAAGGAACGAGGAAATGCAGCGGGCCTTAGGCTTTTTTGAAACCCGTAAGAAGGCGCTCAAAACGAAAGTTGCGGAACAACGGAATTGACAGCAAGCAGGTAGCCTTACAATGGGCGGCGGTGGTGTTGTCCAGATTTGACGCAGCGGGAAGATGGGAGCCCTACAGACAGAGGTTGGAGGGTCATGCAACGCCCTCGAATAAAACGGTAGATGAAGTAATTGGGGGCTTGGCCCAGATTCTGCCCAGAATCAGAAGAAACCAGAAGGGGCGGTGTACGTGGCCTACCCGCCGGTCGGCTTTTGCCTGTGCACAAGGCTGTCGAATACAAGAACTGCCGCAAGGCTAAGAGCCGGCATAGCCGCCATTAGAACGAAGATCAACGTATAGTTGCCGGTGCGATCGACGTACCGTCCGATCAGTGGGTTGACAAAGGCTGCAAAGGCATTGGAAGACATGCCCAGAATTCCCGCGACTATTCCCACATTGGCAAACGAGAAGTCCTGCTGGCAGGCCGTGTAGTTCGCGATGATTGACGTAATGCCAACGGCGGCCAGGGCCAGCAGTGCAATGGCCGCCGGAGCATTTCGAACTTCTGTGATGAGTGCCACCGGGATGATAAGCAAGGTAGCAAGGGCCAGAGTGAAGCCGCGCGCCTTGCGCAGCGGCCATCCGCGCACTGTCAGCACCTTGATCAGTCCCCCGCTGGCCAGGTTTCCTATGTCTGCGCCGAGGAAGATCGGAATTGTTACCAGGCCGGCTGCGAGGTAGCTCATCCGGCGCAGATCATGCATGTACTTCGGAATCCACTCGTTCAGAAAGTACCAGCAGGGGTTGATTGTGATTGCTACCATGACCAGCATCCAGAACGCTGGCTGCAGAAAGATTGCCCGCGCCCAACCGCTTACCAGGTCCCCACCGGTGCCGACCGCTATGGAAGTAACGGTCGAATGAGCCGGCGTTCCACGACGGGTAGTAAACATCCACAAGGCAATCCAGAACGCCCCCACCGCGCCGACGATGCAGAACGCCCAGCGCCAACCGCAGCGAATTGCGATTGGAGTGATGATCATGGGGGCGACCAGCGAACCGACCGCCGCGCCACTGTTAAAGATCCCGCTCGCCAGGCCGCGATCCGAGGGGGGGAGCATACTGGCGACGATCCGTGTGGCACAGGGCCAGTTAAAGGCTTCGCCGACGCCTAGCAAGCCGCGTGTAAACAGCAACTGGCGCATACCGGAAACGAAAGCCGCAGCAGTTCCCGCAAAGGACCAGACTCCAACGGCTAACGCGTAAATCGACCGGACTGGAAAGTGATCCGCCAGGTAGCCGGCTGGGACGTGCGTAAACGCGTAAGTCCACCTGAAAGCAGCCAGCAATTGCCCGAACTGCTCGTTCCTCAGATTGAACTCCGTGGCCAGCATCGGGCCACAAAGCGAAACGGTTTGCCGGTCCAGATAGGTAAGAACTGTTGCCAGAAATAGCACTCCAGCAACCCACCACTTCCAGGCCCTGCTCTCTCTGTCAGCGGCCTTCGCTGGCTGAGCGGGAACTGTCCCGCTCGCCTTGAATCGTGTGCGCATAGGCGGATTTACGCCTCTTCAAATTTGCCGCGGTTCCAACGTCCGTTTCAATAGCTCACGAAGGTAGCTGACGACGGTGAGCCAGTGCCCTGTCTCGCAAGTAGCTGTATACTACTCGCCCCCTCAGCAGCTGCCCCTCACCCCCGCCCCTCTCCCCCGAATGGGAGCGAGGGGAGTGTATTTCAGTTGTTTACTGCCCTCTCCCACGGGGAGAGGGTGCCCGAAGCGACGGCGGTCGCGGAGGGCGGGTGAGGGGGACGATCGTCTCAGAGCATACGTATAGAGCAGAACTGAGCTCCGAGGAATGGCTGGCAATAAAGCGTGCAGGCTATTTCGGCCATTTCAGATGCTTCCGGAGAAAGTCAAAAGTGCCTTTGCCGTTGATAGTGTGAGGTCCATCAAAGAATTCAATTTCCGTTTTCTCAGGGATTTTGAGCTTGGTCGCATAGAAATAGCGAATCTTCGCATACTCGTAGGCCACCCACTCATCGGGCGCCACTCCATCATGGTGTCCCCTTTCGACCATGAACGGTCGCGGAGCCATCAGGTTTGCCAGCTCTGAATAATTGACCACGTTGGCAAAATCAAACTCAATCATGTCGTATTCAAGAGTCACCAGGTAGGTGTAGCGCGAATCGATACGAGTGTTTTTCCATACCCATTCATTGAAGTCCGCGGAACAAATCGAGAGTGCATAGCGATCCAGTAAAGGGGGCACGCGCACCGCTGTCTTCCCCCCATAAGAGAGGCCGTAGAAGCCGATACGCTCCGGATCGACGAACGGCTGGCTGGACAACCAATCCAGCAGCCGGTCATGCTGGCCCAGAATGAAGGAGAACAGAGCCAGTTTCAGCGGGTGGCCCTGACGCTGAATGAGTCTAAAGCGATCGTTTCCAATATATGGGTTCTGGGGAGAGAAGGTAACAAATCCTTGCTCAGCCAAGCGGGCGGCAAACTGTTTGTAATAGTGGTAAGCATCGTTGTTCTCGATGGTGTCTCGCGGACGACCTTCCAGCCCGTGCTGGCACACGACAACCGGCCGGCGTTCGCCGGGGCGGAGATCCTTGGGCACTAGCAGAATCCCATAGGCAAAGACGTCTGGCCACACGTCCAACATCACTTCATAACCTTTGAACTTGGGTTCATCATAGATTTGACGTGTCCGAACATTGGGTGGCCGACTGGGCGGTG
>QHZQ01000744.1 GCA_003224725.1 Acidobacteriota bacterium
ATTCCTCCTACCAGGCATGCCCGAGTTCAGGGATTTATTGCGGCCGGAGCCGGGCTGGGCGGAGCGACCTCGCCGCTGTTATTTTCCTGGATGATCAGTCGCTACGGATGGCGCATGTCGTTTTGCCTGGCAGCCATTGCAACGGCTCTCCTGGCCCTGTTGTGGCTGTGGTATATCCGAGATCGTCCATCCAAGCATCCTTCAATAGGTCATGAAGACATTCTTTCCTGGCAAGAAGCACAGCCGAACTCCGAAGGCAGAAGTAAGGAGCCAACCCGTTGGCGCCAACTGTTCAGCAATCCCAGCCTCATGCTCTTAAGCATGGGATATTTCGCCGTCAGCTACTTTGAGTACATTTATTTTTTCTGGATTTACTACTACCTGGGCGAGATTCGCCATCTAGGGCATCGCCAAACGGTCGCTGCCACTACCATGGTGTTTCTGACTTGGATGATCATGTCACCCCTTGGAGGGTGGGTTTCCGATGGTCTGGTGAAGCGTTACGGACGAACAGTAGGCCGGCGTCTCGTTCCCATGGTGGGCTTGACCCTAGGCGCTCTCCTTCTCTGCATAGGGATCAACATGACCGGAACACTGCCCACGGTTGTTCTCTTGTCATTGTCATTCGGATTTGCTTCTTGTTCCGACGGGCCCTACTGGGCTTGCGCCGTTGACCTGGGAGGCAGGCAGGTTGGAGCGGCCTGTGGCATTCTCAATACAGGCGGTAATCTCGGCGGTCTGGCCCCACTGGTGACGCCCTTCATTGCGTCTCACGCCAGTTGGTCGTGGGGACTCTACTTTGCCAGCATGATCTTGATGGGAGCAGTTCTAACCTGGTTTTTTATCGATCCCACAAAAGGCGTTTCCGAGGGTTGATGACTTGCCGCACCTTCTCCGGTCGCGGGGCGATGGAAGATACTCATCCTGGTTCTCAAGTCTTACTCTTAGGTTAGAGGTCTTTCGGCTCTCGGCTCAATGCTCCACAATTTTTGATCTGACCCCACCAATTCTCGCCCGAAGATGTCAATTTGCCCGTGGCGGATATCGTTTACCACCGCTGACCTAGCGGCGGCCTGATCCCGTTTCCGAATTCGGCCAGTGCAGCATCTGAATTTCTGAGCTCTGCACCCGGGAGGAGCGCAGCTCCATGTAAGAGAGCCGCTCATTCCGCTCCAAAATATCGGTCACCAATTTGACCAGTTCGCGATTCTGAGTCATTTGTGCCAGGCAGACGTGGAACTCAGTGTTTGCATTGGACAGTTCTTCATAATCGTCACTGGAAATCTGTGCGGAGGGGGCCTGCATGGCGAGCCGTTCCAACTCCGCGACTTGAGCCGGGGTTGCCCTGGCGGCCGCGAGTTCTGCGATCACTCCCTCCAGGATCAGCCGAGCATCAAACATATCGCGAACATCACGAAAACTCATTTCCGGCACCAGGTAGCCGCGGCGCGGTACCACCTGCAGGATTCCTTCATGATGGAGGCGATTACAGGCTTCACGGAAAGGAGTTCTGCCGATACCGTGTCTTTTTCTGACATCCGCTTCCAACAGAAAAGTTCCCTCTTCAATCTTGCCCTGTAAAATTTCCCGCTTGATCGCTTTGTAGGCCTTTTCGGAGAGAGTACTCTTGGGGGTCGTTGGTTCTTTTTCACTGACCATGGCATCCACCTTTCGCACAAAGCCTCAACTTCAGACGTCCACTAAAATAATTGAATCATACAAAACAAACGAAGCGATGCGGTGTATCGGCGCCATCCACCGACCACTCGGCTCTCAAATCGTAAATATCTTGAAGTGGAGCGCCATTGCCCAGCCAACTGGTATTGGCTCCCGAGTCAGAATAATATTTCGAGTAAGTGTAATGTCCCACAAAATTCAGACCATGCGACAAACGCTTTTCGAAGCGAAACATGAGCGCATTGTACTCACTGCTGGAACGAGGCTCCGCGTTTTTAGAACTGAAACTACCGAATTGAGGATAATGACGGAGCAAGGTCCCACGAGGGATGGTGTCGTAGTTGTAAATGGAATCCGGCTCGTTGAAAATGGCGTTCGGGCCTTGGAAAAATGATCCAGGCACGAAGGCTTTCGAGATCGGAAGCTGCCAGCACCTTACCCGGAGGCATCTTCAGCTCCCCAGTGCCATTCACGAATTGGTACAGAAGACTTCGATCTGCATTCCCTGGAACAATGGCTGGACCGCGTTTCCCTCC
This sequence comes from Acidobacteriota bacterium, assembly GCA_003224725.1. Taxonomy (GTDB): domain Bacteria; phylum Acidobacteriota; class Terriglobia; order Versatilivoradales; family Versatilivoraceae; genus QHZQ01. The sequence goes on from QHZQ01000744.1 coordinate 2,214, forward strand.
CCTGAGCATCGTTTCTCTTTGACGCAAGTCCAGTCCCGAAGTCTGCGTGGAACCATCGCAGGTGAGAACACTCCCTTTCAAGGATATCCCGCACCGACTGCTCTACCGCAGTTGGCTTCGGCTGTGACAGAGAGCCGTCGAGCTGAGCTCCACCAGCAGACAAAATGCGAGCACCGCGGGCAGTCCAGTCAGCCGTCTTGGCACCCACAAAGGGACGTCTTCACCTTTCTTGAAACAGGTCATCGTCAACCCTCTCTT
>QHZQ01000745.1 GCA_003224725.1 Acidobacteriota bacterium
AGCAGCATGATGAAACCACGATAAACATCCAGCGCGAGATATCGTTTCGTTTCCGGCTTGGGCTCGGGAGGGGCAGCCACCTCAATCGTTGTCGGGCGTTGTGTTGCTTGCATAGCGAGACCTCCAAAAGAGTTTGGGCCGCGAAAAGTCGCCAATTATGTTGGAATACCTTTCAGTGTTCTCTGGGACCATTAGCCCCGCGCTTTTAGCGGGGTTCTGGAGTTCGGACATTTTGGGGAGCAATTCCCGTGGGTTGACCCTCACCCGGCCTCCGCGACCGCCGTCGCTGCGGCCACCCTCTCCCCAAGGGCGAGGGAGTGATCCACGGATTAGAGCGCTGACTTCAAGGGTGCAAACAGACGTTTCATGACACAGTGGCAAGGGCGTGGCATGAAACGTCGGTTTGAGCCACACCCCCATTGATTGTTCTCCCTCTCCTTGTGGGAGAGGGTGGCGCGAAGCGACGGGTTCCAACCCCGCGCTTTTAGCGCGGGGTTAATGAGAGACTGGCCTGCGACCAGTGACGATGGCGCTGACACTCGGCCGGGGCCGACTTCGACGTGACCCTGAAAGCTCAAACCAGAATCTCCTTCACAATTCGAGCTTCATAGACCGAGGTTAGTTTTTCCGCGAGGCCGTTTTGATCGAACACGAGTTTCCGGTAATCCAGTCCTAGCAGATGCAGGATGGTGGCGTGCCAGTCCGTGACGCTGACTTTGTTCTCGACGGCTTCGTACCCGAGCTCGTCGGTCGAACCATAAACGATCCCTTGCTTCACTCCTCCCCCTGCCATCCAGAGGCTGAATCCTTTGGGGTCGTGGTCGCGACCCGCCGAGCGCGACCCTTCAACAATCTGCGCGATCGGCATGCGACCGAATTCGCCTCCCCAGATCACCAGCGTGCTATCGAGCAGGCCCCGCTGCTTGAGGTCCTGAAGCAGGGCACCGACCGGCTGATCGGTCCGCTGGGCGGCCGCCCTCATTTCGTTTTCGAGATGGGAATGATTATCCCAGATCTGACTGTTGATATAGAGCTGCACAAACCGCACTCCACGCTCGATCAGACGCCGGGCCATCAGGCAGCGTCTACCGTAAGAGTCCGTCGGCTCCTTGCCAATGCCGTACATCTCGAGCGTGGCCGGATTTTCCTTCGAGATATCCAAAGCGTCGCTGGCTTCGAGCTGCAGACGCGCGGCCAGTTGATAGCTGGCGATGCGGGCATCGAGCTGGAGCTGGTTGGGGTGACTTCGTTTGTGAATCTGGTCCAGCCGGGAGATCAGGTCTCGTTCGGCACTGATCTCTCCCGGAGACTTGAGCTTATCGGGCTCAAGATCCAGAATAGGCGACCCCACCGACCGCAGGCGTGTTCCCTGGTAGAGCGGAGGCAGGAAGCCGGACTGCCAGTTCCAAACTCCGTTGATAGGCAAGCCGAGAGGATCGTCCAGGACAACGTAGGCCGGCAGATTCTGGTTTTCGGTGCCGAGTCCGAAAATAACCCAGGAGCCCAGCGAGGGACGGCCGGAGATGGCACGGCCCGTGTGAATCATGAAGAGCCCCTGCTCGTGGTTGAAGTGGACGGTGAACATCGAGCGAATGATGGCGATGTCGTCCACATACCGGGCGAGATGAGGCATCAAGTCCGAGACCCAAATCCCGGACTTCCCGTATTGCTTAAACGTGAATGGGCTGCGCATTAACTTGCCGGTGTGATCGACGTTTGTTTGGCCACCCGCAATCGAATGTTCCTGCCCATTGTGCTGTTCAAGAGCCGGCTTGGGATCGAAGAGATCCACCTGGCTCGGCCCGCCGTTCATAAAAAGGTGGATCACCGCTTTTGTCCTAGAGGACAAATCGGCCTTCCGGGGCTTCAGGTCATAGACTCGCCTGTGGCCCGGCGGCAATCCAGCTTCTCCGGCGGAGTCGCCGGTCAGGAGACCCACGCCGCCGTAAAGGTCCTGGCTGAGCAACGTGGCGAGCGCCGTTCCATAAATGCCATCGGATATCCAAAAAGTGGCGCCGGCTGATTTTTGCTGCGTAGTGGCTGCGTCGATCAAAAATGTTTGGGGCCATGGTTCACCTCTATTGTTCGTTTCAACCCGAATTCTGAAGCTGAATGGCGGCCCACCTGCCCCTCACCCGGCCTGCGGCCACCCTCTCCCCCGGTGGGGGCGAGGGAGTAAGTCTCCCATGGTGCATACGTTGCGTCATAAGCTTTACCACAGCGGGTGAAGTTCGCTCGTTCCCGACGCAAGATGATTTCCATTTGTGCAAACTTCGCAATTCGAGTTCAGTCGATATACATGAATGCCGCCGAGTTGACAAGGGCATGACAAAAATCCTGCAGTGCCTTGGGCGCTGCGCCGCCCGGCTCCAGGAGTGCAGGATGGGCGCCTACCGTCTTGGCCGGTCCGCCCTGGAGCCCTTCGGGACCAATCACGGTCTTGACGGGAAATTTCGCGGCTTCAGCGGTCAATCGGTTGAAGCCTTCCAGGCTGACTTTCTTCTCTTCTTCCGTCGGGGGACGACCCAGGGTAATCCAGTAAGCCTGTTCAATTTCCTTTTGGG
>QHZQ01000196.1 GCA_003224725.1 Acidobacteriota bacterium
AGTGGCCGATTGGTTCACTGTTAAAGTGATGCCTTCTTGCACATAAGTGGAGAAGCCCGGTTTCTCCACCGTGAGCTGATAGACGCCTACAGGCAACCTCGGAAACAAGAAGGCACCTGTGGCGCCTGTCGAGACGGTTTGTTCAAAACCCGTCTCCGTGTTCCGGACGGTCACCTTGGCGTCAGGGACCATGGCGCCCGTGGGATCCACTACGTTTCCCGCCATGCTGGCGGTCGTGTACTGGGCCAGGAGACGCAAAGGGGCACAACAAAGGAACACGAAAATCACCAACTGCATAACTGCGAACAGAGGCAGAAACTTCACAGGTGTGCGGTTGATTTCATTGTGTCTCATAAGATTTTTCTCCTCACGAAAAAGGAAAGGCAAAAAGTTTGGTTCAGCCGTGACTTTTGACCTGGTGCCACGGGTCCACCGATTCGAAGATACAGTGACGTATTTTGCTGTGTCAGATGACCTTCGAAAATCTGTTAATTTTTCAACAGCCCCGCGCTTCAGCGCGGGGTGGGCACCCTCGCCCACAATTTGCTCATCCGGCCTCCCCGCGCATCAGCCGATGGGCGCGGGGAGGCCGGACGAACGAAAAAACACAACCACAAGACTCGGGGCTGCAATTTCAAGAATTTGTCTGAAGGGAAATACTTTAAAACCTGTTTACGTCATCTGAATACCGATTATACAGGTAACTGGAAAAAATTCGAGACCTTTTTGGCTGGCAATTCACTAACCAGGTTCTTGGCCTCCAACCTGGGGAGAGTATTCCTTGCCGGTCTGAGATCGCTCACTGCATATAGCGAGCAGCCTCAGACCGCCGAGAAGTACGTTCCGTTGGCAACTGACCCCTCACCCGGCCTGCGGCCACCCTCTCCCCACGGGAGAGGGGCTGGGGGTGACGGGGAGCTTGGGCCTTGGCACGAATTTGACCGAACTGTGAACGCCACCAAGAAACCCTAGTAGTCAACACAAATTAAAGCGATGAATTCCTTCTCTGCATTTTGATTGGCCCCGCGCTAAAGCCCGGGGCCTGAGTTTGGACATTTTGGGGGCTGGCATTTGGAGTGCGCTGGCTTGACAGCGCTTTCTTGGCCTGCGGCTTTGACGCAGGCCAAGACTGCCGACGCGAGCAAAAACTCCCAACAAGCGTTTCAGGTGCATTTCGAAGATAAATCATTACGAAACGTGCGTTTCAAAAACGTAGCAAACCTTTCGGTCCTCGTTTGGGGGCGCTGTCAAGCCAGCGCCAATGAAAGCGGCGTCAAGCCGCAGAATCCAAGAAGCTGCGACCGCTGGTCGTGGCTTAAATGTGTCCAATCTCCAGAGCCCCGCGCTAAAGCCCGGGGCTAGTGAAAATTCTGCCGGTTGTTTTCTAAGAGTAGGAGCAATGGAAGAAATTAAAGGTTTCGTGAGAAACTCCGAAGCCATCCTGCAGGAAACTGGTCCATCATCTAGGGAACTGAAGCTGGGAAAAAGCTGCTAGAATAAAGCTGCTAGAATAAAGCTGGACTTGAAGTGCTGAAATCAAAAATCAATCGGAGCGCGAATGAATTCATTTAGACTGAAAATTGAATTGCACTCTCACACGGATTTTGATCCTTGGGATCACATCGACTACTCGGCCTATCAACTCATTGATGAGGTAGCCCGGCAAGGTTTTGAGGCATTAGCCATCACCTGCCATGACGCTTTGCAATGGTCGCAGTCTCTGGCCGATTATGCGGCCGCGGCAGGGATCCTCTTAATCCCTGGTGTGGAAGCGACCATTGAAGGCAAGCACGTCCTGATATATGGCTTGGAACATTTCAGAGAACCCATGAGCTTTGCGCAGCTTAGAGCTTTGCGTCAGTCTCGTCCTCAGGTCTTCACCATCGCACCGCATCCCTTTTATCCGGGGAGTAGCTGTTTGGGTCGAAAGTTGATTCAATGTACTGACTGCTTTGATGCTATTGAATACTGCCACTTCTATACCCGTCAAGCTAACTTTAATCATAAAGCGATGGAAATGGCCCGTATCCTGAATAAGCCCGTGGTTGGAACCTCCGACATCCACCTGCTGCGGCAAGTAGGCAAGACCTATGCTTATGTCGCAGTGAAAGCAAAAAGCCTCGAGGCCATCTCGGCCGCTATTAAAGCAGGTCAAGTGGAATTGGTGACCACTCCCCTGAGTTGGCTGGAACTGGCCTCCCTTGCCTTCCAAATGGAGAAGATCAGTCTGCGAAGTCGTCTCAGACGTTGGAGACTCCTCTCCAGAAAGCCGCCCAACCCCTCTATCTCATCTGCTGAAGAGTGATTGGAATTCGCGAGGTATCACTTCCCAGATGCTCGCCCCTGGCCAGGTGGGGAGGACATTTTTCACTCTATCAATCGCGTTTGTATTAGATCAGGTTTGCCTCTGTCTCCGGTGAAAAGTTCGTTCTCTTACTGGTATTCAGAGTTGCAGATCGGGAAAGGGTACTAGCAGCCTGACCTGCCCTCAAGGAGCTTGTTCATGCGAAGGATGTCTAAGGTGTTGGGTGCAGCTCTATTTTTTCTGGCACTTCTGCTATTCTTGCCGCTTTGCGGGCGGCAGAAGACGGTGGCGCCTAAGTTGATTTTGGTTCTTTCCATTGATCAAATGCGCTTTGACTATCTGACGCGCTTTGGCGATCTTTTCAAAGGAGGGTTCCGCAGGCTGTTGGATCAGGGAGCCGTTTTTAGTCAGGCCATGTATCGCCATGCCAACACCGAGACCGGGCCAGGACACTCTGTAATTCTTTCGGGCCGGCATGCTACTCATTCCGGGATTGTTGCCAATAGCTGGTACGATCCCTTTTTGAAGGCGAGCATCAATGTGGTCGATGATCCGGTACAATCCCCTGTAGGGGGCCAGGGCCGGAGCGCTTCGCCGGTGAATTTCATCGGTTTTAACTTGGGAGACGTGCTGAAGCGAAAATCGTCTGGCTCGCGGGTGGTCGGGGTTTCATTAAAGGATCGTTCCGCCATTCTCATGGCAGGTCGTCGAGCTGATGCCGCTTACTGGTATGAGAACCTGGGTGGAAATTTTATTACCAGCACTTACTATATGAAAACCGCGCCGGAATGGCTGACAAAGTGGAACAGCCGTCACTTTGCCGATGGTTACAAGGGTAAGCAGTGGACTCGTTTGAACGCTGACGAAAAACTCTACGAAAAATATGCAGGCCCAGACGCTGTAGAAGGCGAATGGGATCGAAAGGATATTGTTTTTCCCCATGCTATTCGCGGAAGGCCGCCACAACCGGAATTTTATGATGATCTTCGGCGCACCCCTTTTGCCGATGAAATGACCCTGGGTGTTGCCCTGGAGGCCATGAAAGCGCACGAGCTCGGCTCCGACAACCTTACAGACATATTGGCTATAGGTTTTTCGGCCACCGATAACATCGGGCATACCTATGGCGCTTACAGCCAGGAGATGATGGACCAGATGCTGCGGTTGGATCTCACTCTGCAAAAACTCTTCCAAGAGGTGGAGACTCGAGTTGGGTTGGACAAAACTTTGGTCGTTTTGACCGCAGACCACGGGTCTCTGCCACTGGTTGAAACATTACAGGCCAAAGGCCTCCAGGCCAAACGAGCCAAACCCGAAGTGCTGGTGAGAGCCGTCAATCAGGCATTGCAAGCAAGCTTTCCCGGTATCCACGGTTTGATTGCTAATTACGAGTCACCCCATTTTTATTTGGATGGAGAGGTGATGCGCAAAAAGAACCTGCGACGCGAAGAAATCGAAGCCACCATCGTCAAGGCTTTGATGGGCACCGGCCTGGTTGAGGCGGTTTATACTCAATACCAGCTCTTAAATGATGCGCCCGCTGAGGACAGGTTCTTTCAGCTTTTTCGCAACTCCTTCTACCAGCCTCGAAGCCCGCACATCATTGTCCGTCTCAAGGAGTATGTTTACCTGGATGAACGACCCGGAGGCACGGGTCATGGATCTGCCTACGACTATGACAGGCATATTCCCATCATCTTCATGGGCACAGGAATCAAGCCTGGAGCATACGCCGAACCCTGTGGCCCTGAAGATATCGCCCCTACATTGGCTAAATTACTGGGATTGGATTATCCTCGAGAGAGCGATTCGCGGCTGCTACTGGAAATGATCCAGTAAAACTTGGTTTCCCCATCGAATTTAAGAGATAGCAATGAGAACAAAGTGCAGCGTGGGAGGCGGTCTCCGACCGGCGATCAGAAGTTTGTGGTGTACAGTCCCTATTTCCTGTCAAACCCGCGCTGGTCGCCCCGCGGAGCGGAAAGGCGATGCCTTGTCAGCTCTTTTGGTCTTTGTTGGAACTTACCGCGCCTTTAATGTTGAAAAATTTGCTTTCATTAATATACTGGTGGTGATTCTCTGGCTGTTCTTGACGCTGGGAATTGCCCGCCAACACAGGCAGCTTCCCTCCCCAGCTCGAGCCCGAGTCTCCGCCTGATTCCATAACATTCTTTTCCGGCCCATGAACAACGTTTCGACCGATCTGACTCATAGGGCGCTGACTCAGTTCTCCAGTGCTATTCTTACGATGCAGGGCGGCGACGACCTCGAGAGGCTGGTGGTCGCCCTGTGGGCGGAGCTGAGTACCCTTGGACTGAATATGCGCTATTGTGGGATTAATATTCTGGACGAAGAGGCCCAGCAGCTCTCATTGTATGGAGTTCATGAGAAGGGTCTGCTCGTCGCACAGCAGATTCCCTTTGGCGCCCGCCTCGGCGTGGAAGGCTTTCCTGACTTTACCTACGCACTTGAGCTTTTTAAAGAGGGTAAGCCGTTGCGCTATCCCCTGAAAACCAGTGTCTTACTGCAATGGCTGCAAAAGCTCAGGATTCTTGGAATACCCATCAAAGGTCCTGACCCACAAGTCTCATATGAAATCTCCGACGTTTTGCAGGTTCCCTTTAAATACGGCAGCATCCAGTTGGCGCGGGAGATGGAAACCCCCTTTGACGAAGAGGCGCTCAAAATCATTCAAGATTTTGCGCAACTTTTGGCATTCGGGTATGCGCGCTATCTCGATTTGATAAAGCTGGAGGAACAAAACAAGGAGTTAAGAGTAGGCTTGGCGGCGGATCGGATGCATGCGGAAGTCCTCGCGATGAAGAAATCCGGTGACTGGGGCAAGGTAGTCAGTGTGATGCGAAAGGAGTTGCTGGAACTGGGGGTCAAATTCACCGGGTGTTCCATTAACGTCATCGACGAACAGGCTTGGCTTTTCCGCCAGCACATGATTCTTCCTTCCCATATCAGAAAGACCTTCGACCCGGGGCATCCGTTTCAGGTGATTGATGCGGAGACAGACCTGTTCATCCTGGAACGACCCATGGAGTCTGGAAAAGTGCCTTTTCCCCCGGCCATGAAGGCCTGGAAAAACAAGACGGTGCTGCGTCGTGTGGTGGAAGGGGAAGAGCGGCGGAGGATTGCCGAGCGCTCCATGCAGTCCATGGGGTTCAAGATTTCCCCCCTCGAGGTTTATCCTCGCCTGCTGTTGGATATTCCTTTTTCACAAGGACTGATTTCGCTGGCTGCTGCCGCACCGGGGGATTTGACGGAAGAGGATGAGGCGATTCTTCAACAGATGGCGCAGGCCATATCGGTCGCTTATGCCCGTTTCCTGGACATGCGGGAACTCGAGCAGAAGAACCGTGAGTTACGTGAAGCCCAGGCCCAGCTCGTGCAGGCCGCCAAACTGGCTGCCATGGGCCAACTAGTGGCCGGGGTGGCCCACGAAATTAATACGCCTCTCGGCACCATTAACAGCAATTTTGATGTGACGGCGCGGGTCCTGGGAAGAATTCGAGCAGCCTTGCCAGCCTTGAAGAAGGAGAGAGCTGAGGAATTGTCGAAACTCCTTGATACGGTGCAGCCGCTGTTGAGCCTCAATCGAGTCGCGTGTGAACGAATTATCCACATTGTTCGCGATCTTAAGAACTTTGCCAGACTGGACGAGGCCGAATTTAAGATGGCCAACCTGAACGAGGATATTGAGACGACTTTGAATTTACTTCAGCACGAGCTGAAAGACCGTATTCAGGTCATTAAGCAATTTGCCGATCTCCCGCCGATCCCTTGTTACCCCAACCGATTAAACCAGGTTTTCATGAACCTGCTTATTAATGCCTGTCAGTCGATTCAGGGCAAAGGACAGATCAAAATCGCCACAGCCCTCGTGGATCATCAGGTAAGAATCTCCATCTCCGACACTGGAACAGGCATTACGAAGGAGCATCTGGATAAAATCTTTGACCCCGGATTTACCACTAAAGGTGTTGGCGTTGGAACTGGCTTGGGCCTTTCCATCTCGGCCCGCATTATTCAGGATCACAAGGGGACAATTGAAGTCGAAAGTGAAGTCGGAAAGGGAACTACTTTCGCCATCTCTCTGCCGGTTTCAATTTCAAGGCACGCCACAGAGAACCTTATGTAGAGGGTCCGGCGAAGCCTGCACAGCCGGCTAAGCAAACACCCGCAGAATTTGTTTTTGAATCTGGCTGAGCTCCTGCTGGGCTCTTTCGACTTCTTGAATTTTTTCTTGTAGCCGCTTGAGCAGGATGGTTTTCTCGAGTCCGTTGCGAATAATGAGGTTAAGATCGTCATTGT
>QHZQ01000746.1 GCA_003224725.1 Acidobacteriota bacterium
CTATGTCCGCGAGGAGTTGCCGTCTCCGCAACAATTCAACCATTGTATTATTGCTATCCAGATCAGCCCCGAAACTCAGGCCCCCACCATTGTTTCTCATCCCAACCTGGGGCGGTTTTTAGTCTTCGATCCAACGGATGATGACACTCCACTGGGTGATTTACCTAGACACGAGCAGGGAAGCCTGGCATTGCTGGTGGCCGGCGATGCGGGCCGCCTTTTGCAAATGCCGGTCATGGCGCCCGAAGCCAACCATAGAGAACGTCAGGTTGAGGCCACCCTGGAACCGGACGGCGCTCTCAGCGCCTCACTGCATGAAAGTTCCCGAGGCCAATCCGCCGTAGACGAGCGACGGGGATTCCGGCATCGAAGCCAACCATAGAGAACGTCAGGTTGAGGCCACCCTGGAACCGGACGGCGCTCTCAGCGCCTCACTGCATGAAAGTTCCCGAGGCCAATCCGCCGTAGACGAGCGACGGGGATTCCGGCATCGAAGCCAACCTGATTATGTGAAATTGGTGGAACAGTGGATTGCTCACGGAGCCACCGGCGCCAAAGTCCTCAAAGTCACCCCTACGGATAACAGCCGCGAAGGACGATTTGAACTAGAAGCGGTCTTTACGGCCAGACTGTATGGACAAGTTATGCAAAATCGCCTGCTGGTGTTTAAGCCTGCCGTTGTTCCGCGAGAAGCCTTGCTTTTCTTCGATAAGTCTTCCCGCAAGTATCCGATCCAGCTCAAGGCTCAATCATTCAACGAGAGGGTCAGTGTCACTCTGCCTTCTGCATTCGCGGTGGATGAGATGCCGGATTCCTTCAGGGTTGAAGTGCCCTTCGGATCTTTTGCTGCCACTTATGAAGTGAAAGACGGCCAGTTGCTGTTTACACGCTCCCT
>QHZQ01000747.1:0-454 GCA_003224725.1 Acidobacteriota bacterium
CTGTCCCGTCCTGTCAAAAAACCGGTTGGAGCCATGATTCATGTTCGCAGAACCGCGCCTGAAGCCAATTTCCAGACGGCGCTCACAGCACGGCGCTACAGTTTGAGACACTTTCCCTTATCGGAAATGAGAGGGTTGGTATTTTTCAGTAACATAGGCGGAGCCAATCGAGGGACAACACGCAGGCGACTCATTCATTGTCTCATTAATGTCTTGACAATCCTTTTCGAGTTGCCGATCATACCTTCCTGATTTTTACAGAATTATATACTTATAGAATTGCAAAGTCGTCGACTGGACGACGCTGCTTTCGAACACTTAAATGGAACATCAACTTTATAGGAGGTTGGATTTTTACAAGGGCATGATCACATCTCTCATCTCTATGAAAGGTGGTACTGCCAAAACCACCACAGCAGTCAATCTGTCTGCATACCTTGCTCTGGCTGGGCAC
>QHZQ01000747.1:469-1887 GCA_003224725.1 Acidobacteriota bacterium
GGATCCTCAGAACTTTGCAACTATATGTTTAGGAGCGGAAGCGGAGGGGCTCAAGACGTCCGTCTCAGATGTTCTGTTAGATGGCCAAAGTTGTTCCGAGACGATCCATCCGACGAGTGTCCCCCATTTGGATTTGATCCCTTCAGACCGGCGGTTGGCCAGCACCGATGTATTGTTGGCCGATGCCCCCGGCCGGGAAAAAATCCTTAAAGAAAAATTGGAAAGGCTGCAGGGACGATACGACTATATCATGATCGATAACCCACCGTCGTTGAGTCTGCTCTCCATTAACTCGCTGGTCGCTTCTGAAAATTTCATTGTCACGGTTTCACCTGCCTTTCTTTCTCTGGTGGGTCTACAATCCCTGCTGGAGACCGTCGAGGTCATCAAGAAGAATATGAATCTAAGAATCGAGCTCTTGGGGATCTTGCCGACCATGGTCGATATGCGAATGAAGGTCACGACTGAAATCCTCGATCTGCTACGGGATCATTTCAAAGAGAAGGTCTTTAAGACGGTCATTCGCCAGAATGTTAAATTGCTGGAAGCCCCCTCCCACGGGAAGACTATTTTTGACTACGACAGTGGAAGCGTGGGGGCACTGTGTTATATGTATTTCGGAAAGGAATTTCTTGCCCGTTGCCAAAATTAGGTAAGAAAGATCTCTTCACCCCAACGCTGGAAAGAACCGTCTCCTCGACTCTAAGGCCTGCCTCAGTGGGCGAGGCCGAAAAGGTCATGGTGATGTTGACTCCTCGCCAGGTGCACGAGCTGGATAAGGTCTGTCTGCAGATCCGGCAAACGACGGGAATAAAAGTGAAAAGGTCAATGCTGATCCGCGCGCTGATCGACGGTTTTTTGGAAGCGCCAGTTAATTACAAGGATGCGGGATCTTTCACCGAAATTATCCAGAAGATCATGCGCTCCTTTACCCGGCGAGGGTAAACTACCCCTTTTCTTCTTTCACACCCGCAATTGGCGCGGCTTTCAAGGTTGGGCGTCGAGGACGCGCGACCGACTTTTCCGTGGATTTTGCCCAGGGCTTCATGCTATAAGCTTAGAAGGCTCTGTGGGGATTGGTCCAAAGGAGATCTTTGCATCCAGTCCGCACGAGGTCGCCGAGGAAAGTGCCGTCTATTGGTAATCCCTACCCTGGAGAGGTGCCGGAGTGGCCGAACGGGGCTGCCTGCTAAGCAGTTGTACGGGCTAAAACCTGTACCGAGGGTTCGAATCCCTCCCTCTCCGCCATACGCTAACAATCACTTTTACTTGCAATCATTTACAAAACATTCTATCGTATTGGTGTCTGTGATTTTGCAGAAATAGACACCAAGCACTTTCCTGGTGTCCATCCTTAATTAGCAAACCAGGAGGAAAAGGATGGCGCTCAAGAAACGCATCCGCATCATAAAAAAAAT
>QHZQ01000197.1:0-2889 GCA_003224725.1 Acidobacteriota bacterium
CATACCCTTCGGGCAAACGAATGTCGGGCTTCAAGTAATTCCAAGCTAGAGCCCCAGTTCACTTAATCCGGGATGGTCATCGTTCCATGCTTTTCATGCGGACTCGGCCCTTTCTGTCATTGCACTGATCATTTCAACAAGTTTTCCGGCAGTAATGCCCTCAGACTCTGGCACAACCCCTTCTGGAGGATACTTCCGCAAAAGCAAGAGAGCGTTCCTCAGGTGCCTGTTGGATTCTTTAAACCGACTTTGCTGCAAACAGAGATTTCCGAGCGCAAAATGGGCTAGCACGAAGTCGGGGGCGAGATAAAGCGCCCGCTTCAGTGCGCCGATGGCTTTCTCCATTTGACCTTGCTCCTGCAGGATGGTCGCACAGAGGTAGTAGAAACCCTGGTTTAACCTGTCGGTACGGATGGCCGTCTGGCACGATTCCAGAGCTTCAACGAGTTTGCCTTGATTGGCGTATGCCCGCGCTAAAAGGTAACTCGCCTTCCCTGAAAGATCCATTTCCTTCCGCTCGGCGTCACTAAGTGAGAGCCAGCTCACCAGCTTATCCACGACTTCGCCGTAACGAGTCTGCTCGTACAGTGCCAGGGCCTCCAGGTACTCGGTCGGCTGCGGTCCCGTCATCATCTGTTCGTGAGGTCCTAATGGAACGGATAGGTTGCATTCGTGAATCAAAGGCATTTGTTGCACTGGTGAAGCAGAGGAATTAAGGCGTGGCTGGAACAAATCTTTTGCTTCCGGCTCCGGCTTGTGACTGAAAACGTCGGCCTTTTGTGGTTGATGGCTGGGCTTTTGATACAGGAACACGCCGGGGAAATTGACAGTGACAAATTGGGAAAAGAGCGTGTGAGAGGTTTCGCTGGGACTAACCACCAGCCATCCTCCCTCCGTAAGCGACAAGTAGAGGTTTTGAATCACCTGATTCACCCGGTGAGGGGCGAAATACATTAACACGTTGCGACAAAAGATCACGTCCATGGTGTGGATGTCATTCAGGAGTGATGGATAAACATCCACGGCCAGATTGAGATAAGAGAATTTTACGATCCGCTTAACACGGGAAAGGATCTCGAAGTGACCTCTTGCCTTTCTCTTGAAATATCGTTCTTTCATGTGGGAAGGAGTTTCCCGAAATGACCATTCACTGTAAATGCCCTCGGATGCTTTCTCGAGAAAGCCGGGGTTAATGTCTGTGGCAACCAGTGTGATCTGCCAATTCTTGATGTCGGGAATTAGCTGATCCAGGAGAATCGCAATAGAATAGGGTTCTTCGCCTGTGCAGCAGCCTGCGCTCCAAATTCTCAAACGCTGATCAGCGCCCCGACGGGAACGGATCAAATCGGGCAGAATTTGCGTTTGCAGAAGCTCAAGGCTTTTCTTTTCCCGGAAGAAATAAGTTTCTCCAATCGTGAAATGACCCGCCAGAGTCTCGATCTGGGCTTTAGTTAACGTTGAAGACGAAACGAGCCACTGGATAAATGATTCCGTATCCATGAAGCCAAACTCGTTGGCAGCCGTCTTGATGCCCAGTGCTAGATCGTTCCAGCGTTCCTTTGGAAAATACATTCCCATCTGGATAGATAGTAATTCACTAAGCTGCGCGAGCTGGGCTTCGCAAATGGAACGGATCAATTCCGCCCTTTTAGGCACTTCCCATTGCGTCATCCAACATCCTCTCCTCTTCCAAGGATAGACATCTCTCGAGATCGTGAATAAAGACCAGACCGTCATCGAGTTTCATGACCCCCTCGACACATTCAAGCTCGCCAAGGATCTCTTCTGCAGTAACCACATCGCGCTCGGAACGTTCAACCAGGCCGTTGACGGCATCTGCAACCAACACCACATTCCGCTTAGATGTCCGAGCCATGATGAACAGATCCGTCAGGCTAATCTCACGCTCTGGCAACAGAAAGCGCCTGCGAGTGTTGATTACGGGAACAATCTGGCCACGGATATTTATGACTCCCATCACAATTTCTGGAGTGTTAGGCAGAGGACTGATCTCGGCAGCGCGCAAGACTCTCTCGACAGCATCCAGCTTCAAAGCATAGCGTTGCTCTCCAAGAGTAAAGACTACGAGCTGATAACGGTTGCTCATCGATGATCTGCTTCTCTTCGAACTTTGTTAACCTAAGAAAACGAGGGTAGAAATCCAAAAACTCTTGATGCTATCGGCGCGAGAACTGAAATCCGTGCCATTTTTTATAGGTTTTCGGCGGCTTCCACATTTAGCTTTATCAAAGAGTTGAATTAATTTTTTGGCAGACTTGACGGCAGTTGCAGAGGCCGAGTGAGAGGCAGATGACGGCTACGAGGTGTAAAGCCAAATCTGGAATACAGCCCTGGAGACTGAACTAATCGCGGAAGCGAGCATCGGGACTTGACTCAGTTGCAGAAATCGGCGCAGACGTATGTCTTGGAGCCCAGACCTGGCCCACGTATTTTCCGCCTCGAGTCGAATTTGCCTTTTGCTGTTGGAGTTCTACTTTCGCTCGAAAACAAGCTTTCCATCAAAATAGGTTTTCAGAACTTGAATGTCTTTTATGGCGTCAAGGGGACAGGAGAGAATATCCGTATCGAGGACTGCCAAGTCCGCTCGTTTGCCTGCCTCGAGCGAACCCACCTGGTCGTCCCGAAAAAGGATGTAGGCATTGTTGATCGTGTAGAAGCGGATAGCCTGCTGGCGGTTCAGGGCTTCCTCCGGATGGAGAGTTCCTTCATACCATTTGGCTTTTCGGGTCAGGGTAACCCACATCCCCAGGAAAGGATTGTATGGGTTGATCGAGCGCAACGAGCCGATCTTCTGCATGTGATCGGACCCGCCTCCGGCGATGCCCTTCGACTCGAAGATGCTGCGCAAAGGTTGAAAGTAGCGGAGCC
>QHZQ01000197.1:2910-9664 GCA_003224725.1 Acidobacteriota bacterium
TCCAGGTAAAGCCAGGCGGGTTGAATGTCTACGACTACCCCGAGCCGAGCAAGTCTTTCCACGGCTTCCCGGCTCATGAAGTTGGAATGGGTAATGCAAGGACGGGTCTGCTGAATGGGTTTTGTTTTGCTGATTTGTTCGTAGACATCCAATAGGGTGTGAACGGCCCCATCACCCACCGAATGGGCCGTGAACTGAAGTCCGGATTCAATAGTCGCCTGAACAATGGGTAGGAGCCGTTCCCTGGGGATAAACAATACGCCGCGATAGTTGGGATCCTTAATCGAATAAATCTGGCTCACGCCCCATGGTTCTCGCATATAGGCACTGCCCGTGAGCATGCCCCCGTCCAGGTAGGTCTTGATCCCGACGATTCGTATCATGGAGTCGCCTTTACGGAGGGGGCTCTCGGCTACCTGGCGGATATGTGCTTTTACTTCCTCCAGAGGACCTATGGTATCGATGTGGTGCGAGATCGACACACGAAGCTTTAGCTCACCATTGGAAAGTAATCGTTGGTACCTCTGAATTTCCGTTGGGCTGGCATCTCGGTCACCAATGCAGGTAATCCCTACAGAGTGATAATCGTCAAAGAGCTGCAGAATTCTTTGGGAGTGGTCGCTTTCGGTGGGTTGTTTGCCCGAGGAATGGTTTTTTATATAACGAGTGCAGCTTCGTAGAATTCCGGTGGGTTCTCCGGTTTGAGAGTCTGTTTCGATGAAGCCCGGACCGCCGTCAGAGACCCGGAAATTCTTGTCTATGCCGCTGAGTTTCAAGGCAAGTGAATTTAGAGAAGCATCAGGCCCGGTAGAAAAAACCACTGGATTATCGGGCGCAACGCCGTCCAATTCCTCTCGGGTCGGGTAGCGCTGTTCGCGCAGGCGCGTAATGAATACCTGGCTCACCTGGATCCACTCGCCCGGCGTCAGCGTGCTGGCACGCGACTTGATGTAGTTCAACACGTCCCCGATCGTTTCCATTTCCGGGATGGGATGATCAAACTCGGTCATGCAGGCTCCCGACGGATGCACGTGAGAATCGATGAGTCCGGGGAGCACGGTCTTTCCGCCCAGATCGACCATCCTTGTGTGCTCTCCCCGAGCATGCAAGATATCCTGATTCTTGCCAACTCGAAGGATGCGATTTCCTCTGATGGCTATGGCTTCTTGAACGGTAAATTGCTTATCGACGGTGACAATCTTGCCGTGGTGCAAGATGAGGTCAGCCTGCTGGGCGAGCAAGGACGAGTCTACGGATAGACCCATCACCAGAATAGCCACTGGCAAGGTCAAGTTGCGTTTGTTTAGGAGACCCCTCCATACCGCCGGGCGGCACCACCCAAAGATGAGAATTATTCTCCCTTGGAAGGGAAGGTGTGAAGAAATTGGGAGGGCGAGGCTCCTGGCGAGCCGTCGCCCCAACAAGTCCTTGCCCCATGAGGCTCGGCGGGAGCCTCGCCCTCCCGATCTCGGCCGGCTTTTAATTTTTCCACACCTCCAGGCGGTGCAGGGGGGTGTCTTGTGAACATGGCACTGGAAACTCGAAGGACACCCCCCTACGCCCCCCTTGATAGGGGGGATTTTCAGAGGGTTTTCCCTAAAACTTCTGGGAGGAATCGAAGATTTCAGATTGAAGATAGGCAATTCAGCCTTCTACAAAGTTGAGATTCTCAGTGAGACGCCGTCAAGTCTGAAGCCCTTGAATGACGACCTCCAGAAATTCGCGGGCACGGCGGGCCAGGATGTCCACGCCCGCAGGGTCGGTGGGGCGCGGCACGACCGGCGCGAAGATGTTCTCACAGCACAACGGCATTTTCAAACCGGTGAAGGCGACCGGATGGAGTAGCTTGTAGTGGTCGATCTCCCCGAAGCCAGGGCCGCAATCCTGATCGGCAGGGAAGTTACGGTGGTCCTTGATGCAAAAGCTACGGATCTCGGCGACACATTTCAAAATGTCAGAGATGGGATCAACATCCAGATAGTCCATGACATTGCCAGAGTCGTAATTCACCTTGACTCCTTCATCGGCCACCTCACGGATGATCTCAGCGCAGGCCGCTCCGGTTCCGGTGTTGCCACCGTGCTGCTTGACAACGATCAGCACTCCATGATCACGAGCCCTCGGCCCCAGTTGCTTAAAGCGCTCCACCCAGACCTTGCGGTCGCTTCCTTCAGTATGACCAAAAGTTAAGACTTGAGGGACGCCCCCCGCGGCGGCCTGTCGGATCCGGTTGGTCAGGACCTCCACGGCGTCCTTGGCCTCTGGGTAGACGCTGGAGAACATCATCAAGGGTTCCAGCCCCAAGTCACGACACCGCTCACCTAGCTCTTTGGCTTTTTGAGAAGAGGCGTCAGGGGGCATCACGGGGATCGGCTTTCCAACCGACTCCTTGTGGGTCGTGCCCCAGGCAACGTATTTGAAGCCGGCGGATTGAATGCCTGAAAGCGCCCGGTCGAGTGGGAACTCCGAGTAGGGAAGTGTCATGCAGGCGAGCTGAAAATGGGTTGGCTGCCGGGCATCGGCTGCCGAAATAGCTTTTCCCCAAGGCAAGCTTCGCCAGGTCAATAACGACGAACTGGCCGCCGCGAGCTTGAGGAAGGTACGACGATTGAGACTGGATGATCTCATGTTTCGTTCGTGCTCGTACTCCTGCTCCTGGTCTTGCTCGGTGTTCTGCCGACTAATCGAGTAAGAGCACGAGCAGGAGTAGGATTGGGTTATTGTCGCTGCGCTTTTCGGGGATGATCAGGTTCGTCACCGTGTTTGTGAAACAGTGTGTTCAGGTAAGTTGAGTCAAACCCGGCATTGCTATGGGCGGAGTAGCAAGAGAACCCCATTCATACTTGGGGGGAGTCAGATCTTCCTTGGAGTTCATCGCTTGCTCCCAGGTAATCAATTGCCCAGTGTACGTGGCCATTCGTCCCATGATCGCCAGTAATGTGCTTTTGGCCATGTAGTCTCCGTTGTTAATTGGCTTGCTGTTGCGAATGCTGGCGAACAACTCGTCGTGCTCCGTCTGGTAGATATTGTTCTTCGGGCCGCGGTATCTCCACGTGCTGCCTGTCGAGATACTCAGACCGCGTTCCGAGATCTCGGCGGTTCCCTTGGTCCCCATCACCTGGCAACTCATATCATTGTGGCAGCCCGGCTGCTGCCGACAGTTGCTGAAAAGCTTGGCCCCATCAGAGTATTCATAGACGACGGAATGGTGATCATAGATGTTGCCATATTCCGGCCCGGTGCGGACCTGCCGGCCGCCGGTGCCAATGGCTCTCACCGGATACTCGCCTTTCACGATCCAGGAACAGACATCCAGATAATGAACGTGCTGCTCGACATTAAAATCGCCGGAAAGCCAGGTGAAATAGTACCAGTTACGCATTTGCCATTCCATGTCGCTCCACTCCCGCTGGCGGGGTTTTATCCAGATGGGGCCTCGATAATCGTTAGCCTGCAGAGCACGGATCTCTCCTACTGCATTGTCGTGAATACGTTGAATGGTTTCCTGGAATCCCTGAGAGTAGCGCAGACACAAGCCGGAAACTATCGAAAGGTTTTTCTTGCGGGCCACCTCGCAGCTAGCCAGAACAGAATGAACCCCCGGAGTATCCACCGCCACCGGTTTTTCCGCAAAGACATGCTTGCCGGCTTCCACAGCAGCTTTAAGGTGCTGAGGGCGAAAATGAGGTGGCGCCGCCAACAAGACGACGTCGACTCCACTTGCGATAACTTGCTTGTAGGCGTCGAAGCCGACAAAACAGCAGTCTTGCCGGACCTCAATTTTAGGCGCAATCTCCTTATTTTTCTTGAGCTCGGCCAGGCTGCTCTCGAGCCGGTCCTTGAAGGCATCACCCATCGCCACGAGTTTGACATTCTTGTCGGCGGCCAGGGCCTCGGCGGCTGCTCCCGTTCCTCGTCCTCCGCAGCCAATCAGGCCGATACGGAGCAGGTCGCTGCCGGCCACAGTGAAACTATGGGCCATACTCGCCCTCTGGGCGAGCGCTCCAGCGGCACCCGCCAACACGGATGTTCTTAAGAATTGTCGGCGGGATGGCGACTTGAGGATGAGAGAAATAAGACGCTTGCTCATACTACTTTTTCTCCTGTGACTTCATAAGATTCATGCGTTTCAGGCTAACATTATCCTAAAAACATCGGAAGGATCAAGGACGGATGTTGGGACCGGATCGATCATGATGACCAGATCGACATATGCAAGACAAGAAGTCAGGCGCCAGAAGTCACTGAGCAGAGGAGCTTATGGGCGAGGCTGTCTTTTTTCTTCGCTAAGCGGATGCAGCTCGAATCTGCGAAAGAAGATCTCAAACCCTTCGGACTCCAGGAGGATTTTTCCAGCCGAAGGGAAGACGTCGAAACATTCGTTGATGGTTGTTCCGTTGACGCGCACTGTAATTCGGTTCCTGTCGCAAATACATTCGACGCGAGTCCACTGGCCCAAGGGGCTTTCCACATCATTCTTGCCGCGGGTATCAATGAGTTCCTGAAAGGCAGGGTCGTGCTCTGACCACCAGAACTGCTTTCCCGAATAAACCGTTGCTGTACCCCCTTTCTTCCAGCGAGTACGTCCATCAGGGCCGAGGACCGTTTCGCTGGTGATAGTAACAGGCAGGGTAGATCCATTTTCATCTTTACCGCGAATGACGATGAAGTCACCGACACATCCTTGAGCGATCTGGCACTCGATGGATGACATCCAGGGACTACGGTTGCCGTCAGGACCAACGGCATGCAACAGGATGCCAGAATTCCTGACCGTCTTACTCCCGTAGGTTCTTTGTCCCCATTGGTATTCGACGACCAGGTGGTAATCTTTATAGGCCTTTTTGGTGGCGATGTAACCGTCAACTTCGCCTGAGATCTGCAAAATACCTTGCCTAACTGTAAAAACTTGCCGCGGGTCTTTGTAGTGGGTATCTTTAAGCCAGGTGTAAAGACCGGTGAGGTCCTTGCCATTGAAAAGCTTGATAACTTTGTCGGTGGGACTACTAGCCGGCTCCCTTCCGGCTTTCGGCTTTTCCGATGCACCGCGGACGACTATAAGATTGAGATAAACTCCACTGGCAGCGATCGTCGAAGTCTTGAGAAAATGGCGGCGTGATGTGATTTGGGAGCTTAAAGGGACGGGATTCTTAATCACAGATGTTCTTCTCCAGGGTTACTTGGTAGCGAAGAAGTTCAAACTTCGGTCAAATTTGTTAAGCTGCTGTCCCCTCACCCAGGGAGCTTTCTCAAAGCTCCCATGCCTCTCCCATTGGGCGAGGGTGGCCGAAGGCCGGGTGAGGGGGTCCGTGGCCGATAGAGCTGTACTCCTCGGTTGTCTGAGGTTGCTCGCTATAATTAGTGCTCACCGGGCGGGCGTGAGACGTGCCGGGTTTTGAATTCCAGCAGGCGAGAGAAGAAAGGCAAAAGCTTTGTCTCAATACGCTTCCCGCTTCTTATAGCCATTTCTTCCTCCTGAAATACATGAGCATGGACACTGCAATAACTGCCATAAATAACAGGACTAAAGGATAGCTCCAATGCCACTCGAGCTCAGGCATGTATTTGAAGTTCATTCCATAGACTCCAACAATGAAGGTGAGGGGGATAAAGATGGTGGCAATGATCGTCAACACTTTCATTACCGAATTCATCTTATTACTGATACTGGAAAGATAAATATCCAGCATGCCTGAAAGCATGTCCCGACATGTTTCTATGGAGTCCATAATCTGAATGGTGTGATCGTAAAGGTCTCTAAGGAATATGCCAGTTTCCGTCTTGATCAGCGCCGATTCCCCTCTTTCCAGCCCATTGACCACTTCCCTCAAGGGCCAAACCGACTTTCGCAAAAATATCATCTCCCTTTTCAAATGATTAATGCCTTGCAAAGTTTCTGGTCGCGGATCGGCGATCAACTCTTCCTGCAGGAGTTCTATTTGTTCGCCCAGCCTCTCCAGAACCGCAAAATAATTATCCACGATGGCGTCCATCAACGTATACGCCAGATAATCGGCCCCCATCTTTCTGATGCGACCTGTGCCGCTCCGGATTCGCTCTCTGACCGGATTGAAGACGTCTCCTTCTGCCTCCTGAAAAGAAATGACGAAATTGGAACCCAGGATTAAACTAATTTGCTCTGCCGCTATCTCGCTGCCTTTACCGTTACAATAAATCATTTTCAAAACGATAAAAAGATAGTTCCCATAATTGTCCATTTTGGGTCGCTGACCTGTATTCAAGAGATCCTCGAGAACCAGAGAGTGCACGCCAAAATGTCTACCGATGGTTTCTACAATATCCACTTGATGAATGCCGTCTATATTTATCCATGTAACCGTTGGTTTTTCCTTGTAGGGAAAACAGTCCTCAACCGTTCTTGCCTCTTTTTCCTGGAGTCTCGTCTCATCATAATCAATGATTCTAATCGTTACTTTCTCAGTCCGTTTCTCTCCCACATAAAGCAAGGTCCCCGGGGGAAGACCGACCTTCTTCGATTTTCTCTTTACGAGTTTCGGCATGAGTTTACCTCAGGACCGATGGGCGGAATTAAAAGTGCGACTCCATGGTAAGAATACACTAAGTAGACCGATTCAAAAATAGAGTGACGTATTTCAGCGTGTATCAGATGGCTTTTGAAGACCTCTTGGTTTTTCATTACCCCCGCCCTGAAGCACGGGGCTAATGAAAAACGAGCCGTCCGTCAAATGCATCCGACGAAGTGGAACTCAGATAAATGCGTCGGCGTAATTGC
>QHZQ01000748.1 GCA_003224725.1 Acidobacteriota bacterium
TGCCGGAGTTTGAGCTTCCCGCGCTACCCCTTCGAGTCTGCCCTTGCCAAGGGGGTACGCATTGGTACAGGGTCTGTTTGATGGCAGCTTCGTATAAATTAGGCTGACGGCTGAACGCTGACGGCTGACAGCTTGTTTGATAACTGTCCGTTTCCGAAACGGGTCTTTCCCATAAACGGACACTTTAGATCTTCCGCCCCTGGTTCATCCTCGACTAAATCGAGTATTATTACTACTTAGGTCTGGCTTAAATGGTGGCACCCTACTTGCGTATATAACTTTGAGACAAACAGTTTGTCTCTACCCTGGAATTTATGGACATTCCCCGTAAAATCTCAGCCCGCAGACGATTTCTTCGCCGTCTTTTCTATACCGTCGCAAGTCTGCTTACGATTCTGTTAATCACTCTGGGGCTGTCACGGTTGAAGCCGGCCGCACCGAGCGTGGAAAAGCAAACCGTATGGACAGATACGGTGAAACGAGGCTCCATGCTTCGTCAGGTACGCGGCATGGGCACGCTGGTTCCCGAAGAAATTCGCTGGATTCCTGCTGCCAACGAAGGTCGGGTCGAACGTATCTTGGTTTTGCCCGGAAAGGTGATCAAAGCGGATACGGTGTTGCTCGAGCTCAGCAATCCGGAGATGGAGCTGGCTGCCTTGAATGCCGAATGGCAATTGAAAGCAGCCGAAGCCCAGTATACGGACTTACATGTCAAACTCGAGAGCCAGCGTTTAACTCAGCAAGCTGACACCGCGCGCGTGCAAGCTGAATATCACCAAGCGAAACTGAGGGCCGATCGCAATGCATTGTTGGCGAAGGACGGCTTGTACCCCGACGTGGACTTGAAGCTCTCTCAGGTCACTGCCGAGGAGTTGGCCAATCGGTACGCCCTCGAGCAGAAGCGGTTGGACATCAGCTCCGAGTCCATCGAGGCCCAGTTGGCAGTGCAAAAGACGACGGTGGAACAACTGCGGGCAGTTTACCAGCTCAAACGCAGCCAAGTCGATTCCCTGCATGTCCGGTCGGGTGTTGATGGCGTGCTGCAGCAATTGCCAGTTCAGGTGGGTCAGCGAGTCACGCCCGGGACCAATTTGGCTAGGGTGGCCGATCCGACACGTCTAAAGGCTGAAATTAAGATAGCGGAAACCCAGGCTAAGGATATCCAGATTGGCCAGCCGGTCATCCGCATTGATCCGTCGGTGCAAAACGGCACCCGCACGGTCGATGTGGTGCTGGAGGGTGACTTGCCCAAAGGCGCGGTGCCTGACTTGAGTGTCGATGGCACCATCGAATTGGAGCACCTGGAAGATGTTCTTTATGTTGGGCGCCCCGCTTTTGGTCAGGAAAAGACCAGCGTGACGCTTTTCAAGCTTCTGGAGGATGGCACCGGCGCCACCAAAGTGCAAGTCAAGCTGGGCCGAAGTTCCGTCAACTTCATCGAAATCCTGGAGGGCCTCAAGGTTGGTGATCGGGTAATCCTCTCCGACATGTCAACCTGGGACGCCTATGATCGGATTAGGTTGAATTAGTCCGTGGTCAGCTGTCGGTTGTCAGTGGTCAGCTGTCCGTTGTCCGTTTTACTCAGTCCTGATTTATCCACGAAATCAAGAATGAGAAGCAATTTCGAGAAATTGAGAGTCTATCAACTGTCAGAAGAACTGGCCGATGGGATCTGGCAGTTGACCCGGTCCTGGGAGCATTTTGCCATGGACACGATCGGTAAGCAGATCGTTCGAGGCGCTGATAGCATCGGAGCTAATATCGCCGAAGGCGTTGGGCGAGGAAGTTTTCAAGATAATCGCCGATTCGTGCGAAATACCAGAGGCTCTCTATATGAAACGAAGCACTGGCTTCGTCGTGCGTACTCCCGCAGGCTATTGACCGATTCTCAAGTGGAAAGAATCAAGCCTCTCATCGATGAGCTAACCCCAAGCTCAATGCCTATCTAAATTCAATAGGGCAAATGCCTGTGGAACGGGTGGCCGATGATCACCAGCACACAATTCACGGTGATGTGTAACCCGAACGACTGACCACTGACAACCGACCACTGACAACTGACAACTAACAACTAACCACGGACGACGGACCACGGACTATAGATTATTGCGGAGATTCCATGAGCCATAACAATCAATGTTTAATTCGTTTGGAGGGACTTACCAAAGTTTTTTTCACCGAAGAAGTAGAAACCCACGCCCTTTCGGGTGTCCACTTGGAGATTCGGAATGGAGAATATGTTTCCATTGCCGGCCCGTCGGGCTGCGGCAAGTCCACGCTGCTCTCCATCCTGGGTCTTTTAGACTCCCCCACCGAGGGAAGTCACTGGCTGAATGGTAAGCCTGTGGAGAACCTCAAGCTATCCGAGCGAGCTCGTATTCGCAACCGTGAAATCGGCTTCATTTTTCAAAGTTTTAACCTGATTGGCGATCTAACGGTTTACGAGAACGTGGAACTCCCCCTGACCTACCGAGGCATGAGGGCGGCAGAGCGCAAGGTTCGGGTGAATGAAGCCCTGGAAAAGGTGGGCATGGCCCATCGGGCCAAACACCTGCCCAGCCAGCTTTCGGGCGGCCAGCAGCAGCGCGTGGCGGTGGCCCGTGCGGTTGTGGGCCAGCCCTTGATTCTCCTGGCAGATGAGCCGACGGGAAATCTGGACTCACGGAACAGCGAAGCCGTCATGGACCTTTTACGTGACCTCCATCAGGGTGGCGCCACCATCTGCATGGTGACCCATGATCCCCGCTATGCCAAGCATGCGGACCGCACCATTCATCTTTT
>QHZQ01000198.1 GCA_003224725.1 Acidobacteriota bacterium
AGCTGTTCATCAGCAAACGACAGCGGGTTTAGCGGCTGTCGCAGGTACCACTCCGGTAACTCCTCGCCTAACAGAATTCATCTTTCCCCTAACCCCGTCTGGTTTCACCACTGCTCAGAATTGTCTTTCATAGAATCTCAGGTGGATTAACCCCTTCTATTGAAGAACAATGTGAGCGGCCCAATCGACGAATCTGTAACGAAAGTTACCGACACGTACCCATCGGTAAGATGATTGCTTTATTTCCCCGCGTAAGTACTCTGACTCTGAATCTAAAATAGATCATTCAGTTTTCGTGGGGAGGTGTGTTTTTTCACGACGATGTGGCTTCTCTTGCGGAGGATCAGATGGCCGTAAACAGATCGTTCGTGCAGTAACAAATCCGCCAGCCAAGGAAAGAAATGTAACGGGGCAACAAATTCCATTTACGTCAAAGAATAGAAAGGAGAAAGCAGCATGAAGATTCTTTCAGGTATGTTCAAACCAGCACCCTCAAAACGCGCCACCCGGAGGATTTCAATGTCCATCCCTTTTCGAGTATACGGTCGAGATGATGGTGGGTTCAACTTCAAAACCGCGGCAGCAACCTCTGTAGTGACCGGCCAGGGCGGCTGCCTGGTCCTGGACAAAGATGTTAGTGAGGGCCAAAATTTGAAACTGCGTAGCGAAAACGGAAAGACTTTCTCGGCCAATGTCCGTTGGTGCGCATACGACCCGATGTCGAACCGTCGCTACATTGGATTCAAAGTGCTTGGAGAGACGAATGAGTGGGCGCGCAATGTGGTCTCCTATCTTGAATGGATGGATTTCAGGCCTGGTGAGGCGATTAAAGCGGAGGCGGCGAAACTCCGCTGATCTCTCGATTAGCCTTGAGGGCGAGTGTAGACCAGGGAACCTTGTCATCGGCCACGACCGGAGATGACTCGGGATCATTCAAGATGCCTGTGGAATGCGGCCGCTGACAGGGAGCCCGAAGCGCAAGCGAGGGTCATCGCCCCTGACCCTCGCTTGCGCTTCGGGCTCGCAGACCTCCCCAAAACCGACGACAAAATTCTCGATAACGGGCTAAGGGAGCGAGCGCGGCAGAACGAACACCTTGATAAATGATGGCAGCTTAGGCGAGTGGTAGACCCGCTGCGTCGCAGGCTGGAAATCGGCCTCGCTGGCTTCATTGACGTTCAAGAACTTTTGCGGGTTGACGTTGATGAGGGGAAACCAGGTGCTTTGGACCTGAATCATGATCCGATGCCCGCGGCGAAAGGTATGGAAGGTGTCGGATATGGTAAACTCCACGCGCGTGGGTTGGCCGGAAACAAAGGGCTCTGGCTTTTCCAGACTGTTACGGAACTTGCCCCGCATCACTTCACCCCGGACGAGTTGCTGGTAAGCGCCGAGACTATTCTCCACGGCGCCTTTTTCATCGGGGAAACGGTCCGGATATACGTCGATGAGCTTCACGATCCAGTCCGAATCGGTGCCTGAGGTCGAGACCTGCAGGCTTGGGACGACGGGTCCGGCCAGGGTGAGGTCGTCCTCGAGCACATCGGTCTGATACACCAGCACGTCCGTGCGGCGACCTGCGAAGCGCTGGTCATCTACCATATAGCGCTGGGCCATGCCGGGCGAGATGCCAGGGATAAACGGGACCGGCTTTTTCGGGTCGCTGATGTACTCGTCGAAGTTGGTGGCAGACTCCTGTGAGGCGGGCGGGCTCAAGGAGAGCTTTCCGCCGGCATTTAAGTAAAATGATTTTGGCGCAGTTGATTTCGGAGGCCAGGTGTCAAACTTGCGCCATTGGTTGGTCCCCGTTTCGAAAACGTAGGCTTCAGGCAGCTCCTGCTTCCCCTTGTCCTTCAGGAAATAATTGAAGAACGGCAGCTCGATATGCTCGCGGTAGAACTCGGCGGTCGGCGCATCGAAGCGGACATCGCCCAGCAGGTCTCCCTTGCCTGACGCCCAGCCGCCGTGGACCCAGGGGCCCATCACCAGGATGTTGAATGCGCCGGGACTTTGGGCCTCGACCGAACGATAGACTTCCAGCGCGCCAAAAAGATTCTCCGCGTCAAACCAGCCCCCGACGGTCATGACGGCGGGCTTAATCCTCTTCAAGTGAGCGCGGATATTGCGGGCCTTCCACCAGTCATCGCGGACTTCGCGCTTCATCATCTCGTTCCAGAAAGGGATCTCGTTCTTGAGATACTTTTCGTTGGCGTTGCGCAGGGGACCCAGCCGGAAAAAAAACTCATAGCCGTCCTCAATGCCGCGATCGATGGGCTTGCCGGGAGAGACCGTGGTCGGCTTGGAAAAGGGCCACCCGGCCCCCGAAAACCAGCCAAAAGCATGTGCCAGGAGTAAAGCGCCGTTGTGGTGCCAGTCGTCCGAAGCGAACCAGTCGCTCACCGGCGCCTGAGGCGAGACGGCCTTCAACGCCGGATGGGCGTCGATCATACCGGCGGCCGCATAAAATCCCGGATAAGAAATTCCCCACATGCCCACCCGGCCGTTATGGCCGGCAATGTTCTTCACCAGCCAGTCGATGGTGTCGTAGGTGTCTGTGCTTTCATCAATATCCTTAGGCCCGTTTTTCACAGGGCGATGAGGACGCACGTGTTCAAACTCGCCTTCAGACATCCAACGTCCCCGGACGTCCTGGTAAACCATAATGTAGCCCTCTTTGGCAAACAGCGGGGAAGGACCGATGTTTTCACGGTACCTGTCCGCCCCGTAGGGCGCCACGCTGTATGGTGTGCGGCTCAGAAGAATCGGGTAGGGGGTGGAGCGATCCTTGGGAATGTAAATGGAAGTGAAGAGACGAACGCCGTCCCGCATGGGGATATAGTACTCGTGCTTGGTGTAGTTCTCCTTGACGCATTCCAAGCCCTGCGGAAAACTCGGGACGGCAAAGATAGGAATGAGCACAAGCAGCCAGGTTCTCTTTAAGGTCTCGTAATTTCTCATTAATTCCTCCTGTGGGATCTCTCCGGATGCCTCTTTACTTCCTGAGCAGTATCACCGGAGCCTGGTCCGTGGCACCAACCTGGTCGAAGAACCTTCGTACGCTGGCGTATTGTTCCGCTGGCAAGGTGACCGACTGCAGGCTGAGGGAGCGGGTGAACAGCAACTGGCCGTCTTTCACCTCATATGTGGCAGCAAAAGATCCGAAGGGGACTTCAACCCTGAAGGAATCCGGCATCTCATCCACCGCGAATGCAGAAGGCAAAGTGATACTGACCTTTTCGTTGAAGGATTGAGCCTTCAGCTGGATCGGATACTTGCGGGAAGGCTTATCGAAGAAAGGCGAGGCTTGTCGCGGAACAACGGCAGGCTTAAACACCAGCAGGCGATTTTGCATGACTTGCCCATAGAGTCTGGCTGTAAAGACCGCTTCCAGTTCAAATCGTCCCTCGCGGCTGTTATCGGTAGGGGTGACTTTGAGGACTTTGGCGCCAGCGGCTCCGTGAGCAATCCACTCTTCCACCAGTTTCACATAATCAGGTTGGGTTCGATGCCGGAATCCCCGTCGCTCGTCTACGGCCGATTGGCCTCGGGAACTTTCGTGAACCGAGGCGCTGAGAGCGCCATCCGGTTCCAGGGTGGCCTCGACGTGACGTTCCATGCGGCTGGCTTCGGGGGCCATGGCCGGCATTTTCAAGAGGCAGCCCGCATCCCCCGCCACCAGCAATGCCAGGCTGCCTTGCTCGTGTCTGGGCAGATCGCCCAGTGGGGTGTCATCGTCGGTGGGATCGAAGACCAGTAACCGCCCCAGCTTGGGATGAGAAACAATGGTGGGGGCTTGAGTTTCGGGGCTGATCTGGATAGCAATAATACAATGGTTGAATTGCTGGGGGGACGGCCACTCCTCGCGGACATAACTAGAATCTCCGGAGAAGATCACCAGCAGATGAGAAGAAATACCCAGGGTCGTCAGCAGCGTCCGCATCAGGTTGGCTTTGTCCTTGCAATCGCCATAGGACTTGGCCAGGACGTCCACGGCGGGGTGGGGTCGATACCCCCCGCCTCGTCCAACACCTGTCTGGATCGAGACGTAATGCAGGCTCTGCACAAAACGGCCAATCGCCTGAATGCGTTCCCACTCTGTTTTGGCCCCTTCGGTCAAGGCCCTGGCCTTGGCGGTTAAAACCTCATTAATTGTGGCCTGCGGATCTCCCAGTTCGGTCAGCCAGCGCGAGACGCTGACCCAATTATCAAAACTTCTGCCCAGCCCGGTCTTGGCGCCGGTGGGCGGGAAAAAGCTGACAGCCAGCCGAGGAGCGAGTGTCGTCACTTCCGGTGCCGCCGGCTCTTCCTCGATAAAAGGCAAGTCCCGCAGCTCCCAGGTGCTCATGGAACCAGCGACAGCCGGTTCAACCTTCGGGTGATTAAAGGTCACACTTTGTGAGGTCCAGCCCGGTGGAAGCATCAGGCTATAGCGAGAAAGCTGAGTCGGTAGCCGTCCGGGTTGAAAAGTCCATTCCAACTGGGTAAAAACCGACTTATCTTCACTGATCGCTTCATACCCAAACACTGCTCCAGCTTCGACATCATCACCCGCAATCACAGAGCGAATACGGACTTCGTTGTACACGTCATTGTCTACCGCCGCGATGTCAAGGACTCGGTCTTTTGCGTATTTTTTCACTTCACCCGACGGCCTTATGAGCCAAGCGTGCAATTCCTTAATCTTTCCAGTGTCGGTCTGATAGAGCACTCTGGCCACTGCCGCGCCTCGCCCTTCACGTGAGAGGATACGCGCAGCATACCTCACCACTGTGGTAATACGACCTTCTCCATCCACCGCAACTCTCCCCTCATTCAGGAGGACTACGGCATGCACCTCTTTCGGATAGGCGGGAAGAGACTGGGTGGATGTTTGTCGCAGCCAAACAGGAGCTTCTTCTGCAGCGAATGCCACAGAATTCAGGATGGCGAGTAGACAACTGATTTTGAATAACTGAAACGCCATAAGCTTCCTTTCGGGAAAGTTAGAAGTGGGACTATCCCCTTTGGCAGCAAATTCACAAAATGGATGTGAGGCGCTGTCGCCGAGCCCCTCCCAAGTGTCCTGGCTCAGTTGGCCCCTGATAACATCGCGCTCTGTTTTACCATGTTTCAATTGCGGGTAGACATTGGTTGGGAAAAGGATATTACCCCGGTCGCCAAAAAGGAAATGCCGATTGAATTGCAGCCGGCCTTCCCGGCTGATGGTCATTTTGATTTCATGCCTACACAGGCCACCCGACGCCAGTGGGGCCGGAACATCGGGAGACTCCAGTCTATAACCCTCTGGCAACTGAATTGTGACCGTGTCTTCCTCTGACCAGGGATAATGAAAGTAAACTGGATAATTACGGCTGTTGGTGGCAAACAACGGCTCTATGCCTGCCTGGAAGAAACCGGGCTGCAGGAAAATCCTCTTACCGGTACGCTGACCGTAGCCAGGGACACGCACATGATAGGCATAAGTGAACGGCTTGACCAGATCGGTGACATTCAAGATCTGAATATTGGAAAGCTCAGCCGTACTCAATCGCGCCCTGACCTGTTCCTGCAGGGTTTCTTCGCGCTGAGAGGGAGAATCATCGTCGTTGTATTCTTTCCGGTAGGCGCCCAGGTGACCTGTGTATTCAATCTGAACATCTCCTTCCAGCGTGCCGTCTTCGCTCAGACGCAGTGTGGCCGTGCGTTTCTCCTGGGATTTTTCCGGGGGCGATAAGGGTGTCCTTACGAAGACCGGTTCCTTGGGGTCGGAGATCAGCGCATCCAGCCCTTCCTCCTGCCAGCGCAGCATGCCATAGGGGAGATAAGTTTGGGCCGGGTCGAAAAAGCGCCATTCATTATTGAGTCGCACTGCCACGTTGGGAAGTCTGAGGAAATAGCCATCGGCAAAACTAGGATCGAAAAAGAAATCGGCGCGGTCAGATGACAATGCCATACGCGCTTCCAAGCCGGCGGCTGTAGCCAGAGCCGCAAAAAGCAGGCGAAGGTCCGAACCCGAGCCCATCTTGTGCTTTAGGGTATCTGCCGGGGACTTATTTTCCTTGAGTTTCTTGAGGTCGTCGGGAGTCAGGCCGGAGGCATCATCGCTGATGTTCTTGATTTGCGTGCGGCAGAAGTTGAATAGCCGCTCCAGTTTTTGTTCGGGTGTGGCGGCATCGCCTGTGGCAGCCGCCGCTGTCTTGCGCACTTCATCATTCACTTTCATGCTGGACTTGTAGTTGCTGTATTCCTTCTTGCCATGTTCCTTCCAGAACCCCTGGGGCGAGAGTTGTTTGTTTTCTGAATAATAGATAAGCATCCAGGGCTTGACCATCTCTTCGGGCGGCATGCGAGGCTCCTCCCGGAAGGCGGGGACATTGCTCATGGTAGTACTGTAAAAACCGTTTGGTTCTTTGACGAAAGGAGTGGTTTGACCGTGGAAGGTCATGGAGCGCATACGGAAGGAGGTAGTGGAAAGGTCCATCGGCTTGATATAGTACTTGACCAGTTGGATTGGCATTTCCCGCTGAAACTGAAGTCGCATGTAGTGGGCCGATTCGCCATGCCGGTTCTCTTGCCAGCGATACTCTATGATGGCGCCCGGCTCGACCGCCGGCATGGCAAACGATTTGGCCTTGACTTTAAGCCCTCCGGCGCGAAGCAGCATGCGCTCGAAGATGGCCTCTTTCTTCAGTGAAACTACGGATTCATCCGGTTTAATAGTGCGTCCCGAGATGTCGGAAATCTGGTTCCTTCCGAGGAAAGGCAAATCCACCGTGCTCTGTGAATCCCGGCCGCGTTCAGTAAAAATCTTGATGCGTATGTAGTGCCGGAGCACCGTGTTGAAGGTGTAGCCATCAAATTCGTCCTGAACGTGCGCTTCCCAAAATATGGCCTCTGCATCGGCACCTTTCTCCACCACCGGCGTCTGAAGACGGAGTTGGGCCGGACCAATCGGCTTCCAGTCCTCGGCGCACGCATCGGGAGTCGCCGCCTCGAGCATGGCCAACCCCAAAAACAGGAAAGTGACCCAACGGCGGATCCTCATTGAGGGTCTCCTTGCAAGCCTCAACTCTCAAGTTGAAGTTTCTTCCCCTTGAGACGGAAATTTGAATAGGTAAGCTACCAACTGATCATGCATCATACGCCGAGAAGTTTACCACTGCAATTCAATTATTTCGGCACGAGCCAGAATCATCACATTTTGATTGTAGCGACTTGTGAGGAATGCTTGACATTAACGGCGGGCCGGCGTGATATGCGTCTGCCCTTTCTTTCGCCCAATCTGTGAGGAAAGGCTTAAGAGGCCGGAAGAGACTCAGACGAAGACCGCGAAGTGCGGAGTCAAAAGCTGACTCTGCGCTACAGAGGGTGCTGCGGGGTTGGAGGGTGCTGCGGGTTAATGAATGGTCTTCACCTTCTTCTGCATATAATCCATCAGGAGGTATTGCCCCAGGGTGTAGGGTGTCGTGAAGTAAGCCTTGCCTCGGCAAATTTCAGTGACTTTCTTGACAAAACTGACCAGGTCGTAATCGCGAGCCAGCATAAAGGTGTTGATCAGAATACCAGACTTGCGACAGTTGGCCACCTCTTTGATCGTCTCGGCGACGACATGAGGGTCGAGCCCAAACGCGTTTTTATAAATGTGACCATTCTCTTTGGTGAGAGCCGAGGGTTTTCCATCGGTGATCATAATGACCTGTTTCATGTCCTTGCTTTGCCGGGCCAGAATTCTTTGCGCCAATCGCAACCCCTCCCGGGTATTCGTGTAATAAGGTCCCACCTGGACGCGCGCCAACTGGCTCAGGGGTAGTTCCTCGGCCGAATCGTGGAACAGAACGAGATTCAAGGTATCCCCAGGATACTGAGTGCGAATCAGGTGGGCCAAAGCCATGGCTACCTTCTTGGCAGGAGTGAACCGATCCTCCCCATAAAGAATCATGCTGTGGCTGCAATCCAGCATCAGGACTGTCGCGCAAGAGCTTTGATATTCCGATTGATGAACCTTGAGGTCTTTGTAGTCCACGTTCAGAGGAACTCCCAACCCCTCTCGTTTGACTGCGCTCAACAAGGTCCCGCTCACATCCAAGTTCAAGGTATCGCCGAATTCGTAGGCTTTGGATGCCCCGCTACTTTCAATGCCCGTGGAAAGGTCGCGGGTGTCGTGCCGCCCGAAACTGCTTTTTCCGAGAGAACCGAGAAGATCTTTGAGGGTTTTGTAGCCCAGGAAATCGAGGCTTTTATCTGTCAGCTCAAACTTTACCTGGCCTATTTCCATATCCTCATGAGCTGGTCCCGGCATTGTCTCAGCCCCCGTTTCCGGAGACTGGGCCTCCGAGAAAGAAATGTAACCTTCCTCCTGCAGACGTTGTATCAGTGCTTGCACTAATTGGGAAAGTTTTGAGTCCTGCCCTTCCTGCGAATCTCCCAGTAGTTTCTCCAGCATCTCATCAGACAGCATTCCTTGACTGAGGAGTGCATCCAATATCGCGTCGTGCAAGCTTTGCAGGTTATGATCCTGGCCCATCTGCTGGAAACCGTAATAATCGCTGTAAAAACCGCTCTGTAACAGAAAGTCGGAAAGCTTGTTGAGTAGCTCTTCCAAACTTAGAGAGTCCCAATCGAAGCCGGTAAATTTGGAGTATTGGATTTTCATGGATCAGTTGTACGATTTTCTGGCACGGCCGGTCTGATCATCGAAGAAGACCTCGGATCGTTTTTTCTCCGAGGCAAAGTAGCCTTTTTCCTGACTGCGGCTGATCTTCCGCAAGGCATATAATCCATCCAGGATAAACTCGCAGGCAGACACTAAGAGGGGTGGGTCCTCTTTCCGTTTAACTCCCAGCACAGAGGCTCTTTCAGCCAGTCCCTGGATGACACGCAGTTGATCGAAGCTTTCCTGGGCCGAGGTCTCATCCGAGAGTTTAAGAGTCCCTCCTAAGTCGAACCAGTTGACGATCTGCTGAAAATCAACCGCGTCAAAATAGCGAGTGAAAATCTGTCCCACGGCGTTGCGAACTAACTCTTGGGCTACATTATCTGCTCCTTTGAGTTCCCCTTCGTATTCCAGCTCAATCTTGCCTGTCATGGAAGGTAAAGCCGCGTAGATATCGCATACACGGGGCACTATCTTTTTCTCTTTGTTGAAAATGGCTCGCCGCTCGGCGTTCGAGACAACATTCTCGAGAACGGAAATAGGCAGCCGCTGGCTGACACCCGATCGCTTATCTACTTTCTTGTCCTCGCGGGCCTGAAAGGCGATCGACTCGACGATTTCCTTAATGTATTTAGGAATAGTTAAGCGTTCATCGGCATGACGAGCCAGCCAGGCCTCCTGCTCGGTAATCGCAATACCATGTTCCAGTGTAGCTGGATAATGAGTTCGAATCTCAGAGCCGATTCGATCCTTCAACGGAGTGATAATCTTACCGCGGGCGGTGTAGTCTTCAGGGTTGGCGGTAAATACGATCACCACATCCAACAACAGACGAATGGGATAACCTTTGATCTGGACATCACCCTCTTGCAGAATATTGAAGAGGCCCACTTGGATCTTTCCCGCTAAATCAGGGAGTTCGTTGATGGCAAAAATGCCCCGATTCGAGCGTGGCAGCAAACCGTAATGAATGGTCAGTTCATCCGACAGGTGGAGACCGCTGCGGGCGGCACGGATGGGGTCTACGTCGCCAATGATATCGGCAATGGTGACGTCTGGAGTCGCCAACTTCTCCACATAACGATCTGCGCTGGATAGGAGTGCAATTGGAACGTTATCCCCCTTTTCTTGCAGGCTGGAACGGCAGGCACGGCAGAGCGGTGCGAAAGGATTATCGTTGATTTCACATCCAGCCATCACTGGGATTTCCTCATCCAGGAGGGCGGTTAGATTTCGCAGGATTCTCGATTTGGCCTGGCCTCGAAGCCCCAGCAGAATCATGTTGTGCTTTGACAAGATGGCATTCACAACCTGGGGAGTAACGGTGTCCTCGTAACCGATGATCCCGGGAAAGAGAGGTTCACCCTTTTCCAGTTTTCGGGTCAGGTTGGCCCTCATCTCGTCCTTGACGCTGCGCTGCTGCATGGACGCTGTTCCCCAGGCACTGCTTTTAAGCTCGCCCAATGTTTTTGGCTTGTTCATAATCCTCGTCTAGTCAATGGGAAGTGTATTATGGAAATTCCAATCGAAGTCAACCTCACAACATTCCTTTCTGGTGGCACAAATGCTTTTGAGCCGATGCACCCCATTATAGACATGGTTTTAGCAGGGTGACAACTCATTCCTGCCCAGTCAAGGATCTGAGAAATTCGAGCAGCGTTTCCTTTTCCTCCGAGGTCAAATGGAGTGGCTGGATCAGAACGTCAAGCTGAGGATTTGGATTCCCTCCCTGGTCATAAAAATCGAGGACAGCCTCCAGAGTAGCCAGGCTGCCATCGTGCATATAGGGGACTGTTTGGCAAATCTGGCGGAGGGTGGGCGTCTTAAAGGCGCCACGATCTTTGAAGATGCCCGTCACGCCATACCGACCCACATCGCTGAATTCCTTACCATTCCAGCCAACGCCCAAATTATGAAAGAGTCCATCGCTGAAATTGAAACCTTGGTGGCAGAGCTTGCAATGAGCCTTTCCATTAAACAAGTCCAATCCTCGAAGGGCTTTTTGATTGAGAGACGTTTTGTTTCCAGCCACGTATTGATCGTAAGGTGAATTTCCCGACACGATGGTTCTCTCGAAGCTGGCGAGAGCTAGAGAGATGTTCTCACGGGTAATGGGCCCGTGGAACACTTTTTGGAACTGCTCCCGATAATAGGGCAGTCCTTTCAAGCGTGTCACTGCTTCTTGAGCACTCGGTCCCATCTCGGCAGGATTATGCAACGGACCGAGGGTTTGATCTTCCAGTGAACTGGCACGTCCATCCCAAAATTGATAAGGCTGAAAGGCCACGTTAATCAAAGTGGGCGTATGCCGCAATCCCTTCAGTCCATGAATCCCTGGGCTTAGGGGGTTCGCATCGCTAAACCCCTTCTGGGGATTATGACAACTGGCGCAACTGACCGTCGCATCTTCTGAAAGCCGTTTATCAAAAAAAAGCTCCCGCCCCAAGTCTATTTTATCCTTGGTCATCGGATTGGAAGCTGGAACCGGAATTTCGGGTAAACCCAGTGGCACCTTGATCGATGGCTCCAGAGGGCTTTCTCTCTCTTCTTTCGGACCCTGCGATGTTTGAGAATGCCGAGGTTGAATAGAGCCGGAAGGAGTCTTTAAATTGAAACTCAAGAGGCCAAGGAGCGCGAGCAGTAAAATGGATCTCCTTTTATCTCTCTTGCCGGGCATAAAACCGTTCCGAGTCAGACGCAATTATTATCTCATTCTGTAATTGATTTCTAATGCAAGAGGATTATTTTTCGCTCAAAATGATATAGGGTGACCATGGAAAATCCCCTGAATTGGCGGGTCCCTCCAAATGAGGTGTGGCTTTAGACGATGAGGAAAGTCCTCTTTGTTTGCATTGGCAATGCTTGTCGAAGCCCAATGGCCGAGGGTTTTGCCAATTACTACGGCAAGGGATGGCTGACCGCCTACAGCGCTGGATCCTCCCCGGCAGGCCTTATCATGCCGAATACCATTGCGGCAATGCAAGAAAAGGGCATCGACA